>CACYWI010000061.1 GCA_902778045.1 uncultured Eubacteriales bacterium | reverse complement strand
GCCGGCTTCTGTCGCGTCTGTTGCGGTGGAAGCGATTCCCGTGACGGTGTCGCTGGCGGTGAAGCCCGCGCCTGTCGTGAAGGCGGACGAGGCGGAGCAGGCCGTTGAAACCGAGGAAGAGCTGGTCGTAGAGGAGATCATAGAGGAAGCGGAGCCCACCCTGACCACCCAGGCCTATACCGCGCCGGTGGTCTATATGGCCTCGTCGGATTCCAAGACCGAGAAGACCAGCGTGCTGCAGGGCAAGATCGACGCGGCGTTACAGGCGGCAAAGAACGCCCAGAACACGCTGTCCGGTCGGGTGAAGGTGATCCTGACCAAGGATACCGCCTACGACGGCGATGTGGAGATCAGCGCGGATTACGCAGGATACAAGGATTATAAGTTTGCCGACGACTTCGAGCTGGAGCTGACCGCCGAGGACGCCGGCGAGGACGGCACCGAGGCCGACGGCAGCACCACCTTCACCGGCAGCATGGTGATCAAGGGGCTTGCCGTGGTCATCAAGGGCCTGGGCCTGCCGGGCCAGGTGGCGGTGTCCGGCGCGAAGGCGAAGCTGGCCTATACCGGCACCCAAGCGGACGATACCGTGAACGTCCAGGCTTCGGACAAGGCGACGGTGGATATCTCCGCCGGCGCGGGCGACGACACCGTGAACGTGACCGCGAACGGCGCGAAGGCCACTGTGAACACCGGCGCGGATAGCGACACTGTGAACGCCACCATCGTCTCCGGCGGCTCCGTGGACGTGGATACCGGCGCGGGCAACGATACCGTGAACCTGAACGCCCGCCAGGGCGCTACCGGCAGCAGCATATCCACCGGCGAGGGCGACGACACCGTGAACCTGAAGAACGGCGATGGCGACCAGGCGGTGACCCGAACCGCGGCCATCACCGTGGACCTGGGCGAGGGCTTCAACGAGGCCAACGTGGATGTCGCGCTGGCCGACGTGGTGAAGTCCGTGGCGGTGAAGGCCGCCAAGGGCAGCAGCAGCGCCCTGAACCTGACCGGCAGCCTGAAGAAGAAGGGCAGCGACGATCCCGATAGCTACAACCCCATCACCGGCACAGAGCAGGACATGACCCTGACCTCCGCCAACGGCAACGACCTGAGGCTGACCAACGAAAACATCGACAACATCAGCGACACGCTGGAGAACAAGCGCACCGTGGAGCTGACCGCCTCGAAGGGCACCTTCACCGTGAACCTGAGCGACGCGTTCACGAACTATGTGATGAAGCTGCCGGGCGGCAACCTTGGGGTTGCGACGATCAATACCAAGGACGGCAAGAAGCTGGCGCTGTCCAACTTCATCATCGATACCGATTCCATGCCCCTTTCGGACGGCACGCTGACCATCGGCAAGGGGAGCGTTGTGTCTGCGACCGGCCTGAAGCTGGTGCTGCGCGGCAAGAAGATCGAGATCGACGGCAGGCTGGAGGCCGACGGCGTGCAGATCGAGGCCACCGCGGGCACCAAGGCCCACGGCCGCAGCATCACGGAGCTCTATAACGCCTATAACAAGAACGAAAACTTCTTCGACGCGGGCTTCGACGCGCTGGGCGATATGATCACCAGCCAGATCAACATCGACGACGAGGCCAGCATCACCATCGGCAAAAACGCCATCGTGTATTCCTCCGGCGACGTGATGCTGCTGGCCCGCGTGGAGCAGGAAGGCGGCATGATCAAGCTGATGTCCGGCATCAACACGGTGAACGTGAAGGTGGCCCGGGCCAGCGTGGATATCGCGGGCAAGGTGTACGCCGGCTATAATTTCACCACAGGCAAGGTCAGCGGCGACAGGGGCAGCGTGAAGGCCGAAGCCACCGTGAAGACCACCACCGGCTACGATGCCAATGGCAAGGAGATGAACGGCTTCCCTCTGGCGGTGAGCGTGGTGTCCGCCGACGCCGCGGTGAACGTGAAGCAGGGCGCCGAGATCCATGCCGCAAAGGACATCGGCCTGGACGCGAAGTCTGAACTGAAGATCTACACCCGTGCCGATTCCGGCATGGGCTCCGGCTATGTGCCGGTGGCCGTGGCCGTGGCTGTGCTGGTGAACAACGCCAGCGCCGTGGTGGACGGCACGCTGGACGCCGGCGGCGATGTGAAGGTGTCTGCCGAGGGCGACCTGCAGGCAAAAACCATTGCCGACAAGGGCGAAGGACACAGCAACGATTCCGGCGGGTTCTTCGGCGTGACCGTGGCTCTGCAGGACGTTATCGCCAAGCTGGACACCCACGCGAAGGTCACCGCCGTGGGAGCCGTGGACGTGATCTCCACCGCCAAGGAAAAGGTGGACAACCGCGCGGCCTCCGCCACGCAGGACATCGACAAGTCCGAATCGTCGCCCGTGTTTACAGCGATCAAGAACCTGGGCATCAAGCTGTTGACCGAAAAGGTCATGCCTTGGGTGACGGAAAAGCTGAAGAACTGGTGGAAGGGCGATGAGAAGTACAAGGCCGAAAAGCTGGCCGCGGCCGTCAGCAAGATCGCCGCTTCCGACAAGTCCGTAAGCCTGGACGACAACGCCCAGAACCACGGCGAGGTGAAGGTGAAGCTGGACGACAGCAACGAAAAGCTGGGCGAAAAGGCCAAGGAACGCAAGGATGCCAGCGCCTCTGCCACCATCACCATCAAGCCCAACGAGGGCTACAAGGTGAAGAAGGTGTACTGGCGCGGCTACAACCCCGGCGACAGCACCTACACTGTGGAGGACATCACCGACACGAAGAACAGCGACGGCGCGTATACCGCCACGTTCTCCGCTCAGAACATCACTGTGTTCGTGGAGTACGAGGAATCGGACGGCACCCCCGTGTATGACGACCTGTTCGACGACGAGAATTCCATCAATTCCGACTCCGACGACGACAGCCTTGATCTGGAGCAGCTGCTCAACGACGTGCAGAGCAGCACGACTGAAGACGCTGCCTCTGAAGGGAATAAGGCCATCGAAGCCGCCGAAAACATCGAGACCATCGACATGGTGCTGACCGGCGAAGGCGGCGGCGCGGTGCTGAACTACGAATCCGATCCCTCGGACCAGAAGAAGAGCAACCTGAAGGTGATCGCCGGCGAAAAGCTGCGCCTGATCCCCAACCCCGGCGACGGCAAGGTCCTGAAGCAGGGCGGCCTGGTGGCCGTGTACAAGGTGAAGGAGAACGACAAGGAGGTCACCAAGACCGTCGTCATCAACCCCGACGATCAGAAGCGCTACTTCTTCACCGTGCCCTCGGACATGATCGAGGGTACCAAGCTGACCATCAATGGCGGCTTCGAGCCCTCGGACAGCAAGAATACCGAAGCCGACACCGTGCAGACCCAGGTGACCGGCGCGGTGGCCGTGGTGGTGGCCGACAACGATTCCAGCGCCCTGGTGGCCGAGGGGGCCAGCGTGACCTCCGGCGGCAGCACCGCCGTGGAGTCCGAGGCCAATACCGACATCAGCAACCTGGCCGACGGCACCGGCTCGGAGAAGCAGACCAAGACCGGCGATTCCGGTGAGAAGAAGGCGGACTACGCCATCAAGCGCGACGGCGCGAAGAGCTACAGCGGCTTTGACGTCGGCGACCGCCAGTACGGCCTGCTGCTGGAGACCGTGGGCGGCGGCGACGGCAACGAGGTGAGCTACGAAGCCTCCAAGACCGCCAGCAACAACTATACCTTCACCGCCGCGAAGAAGGACGGCTGGTCCGTGGCGGCCACGCTGGTGTACTACGCCGACGGCAAGCGCAACACCAAGACGCTGACCGTGGATAAGGACGGCAAGTGCGCTGTGGACCTGAATGCCATCTCGGGCCTGGACAAGGGCTCCGTGGCTCAGGTCAGCTTCGCGTACACCAAGGATGGCCAGGACGTGACCGAGTCCGACGCGGCCCAGATGTCCGCCGTGATCCCCAACCCCATCAAGATCGCCTACAACGGCTTGAAGCAGGGGGAGGGCAACGAGGAGAAGTTCGTGTCCATCGGCAAGGTTTATTATAAGAAGGCCGATACCGACAAGGACGGCAACATCACCGGCTATGTGTTTACCACCAAGATCGAGAACACCTACGTGCTGGACGGCAAGCTGAAGGCCAGCTGGACCGACGCCGCGGGCGCGAACCATGAGGCAGAGCTGAAGGAGAAGAGCGGCGAGTGGACGCTGGACGCCAAGGGTATCCCCGAAGGCGCGCTGATCACCGTGACCGCCGCCTTCAAGGACGACTTCCACGACTTCAAGACCGCCGAGAACATCAAGAACGGCAGCGTCACGCTGTACGACAAGCAGATCAAGGCCCAGGACAAGCCGAAGATGACCGTGAAGGGCGACGCCGGCTATTCCGTGGATGAGATCACCGTGACCTACGTGGGCCGGGACGGCAAGTCCACCACCACGAAGCTGACCCTGGGCAAGACCATCACCCAGGCCAAGGACAAGGACGGCAAGCTGATCGACGACGTGTACGAGTTCACGCTGCCCGACAACATCTATACCGGCAGCGACGTGACCGTGAAGGCCACCTTCAAGGCCAAGACCATCGGCCTGTACGCCGGCGAAAATGACAAGGACAAGAAGAACGTCGTCTTCTCCGAATACCAGGTGGCCACCGGCGACAAGGTGACCGTGAAGCCCAGCGCCAACAGGGTGCAGCAGGGCTACAAGGTGACCAAGGTCACCGTGAAGGACGAGAGCGGCAACGTGGTCGCCACCAGCACCGAGGGCAGCTTCACCGTGCCCAAGGACAAGGACATCTCCGACAAGGCCAAGCTGACCGTGGTGGTGGAGGGCGAGACCGTGACCGTGACCGTGAAGCCCGAGGACGGCTACCGGATCAAGACCGGCACCTTCAAGGCGGTGGTGAAGGCCAAGGACGGCTCCTATTCCACCGAGGTGTTCATGAACCGCAAGGACGACACCACCTATACCTTCGTGATGCCCTCCGACATCGACCCCGCCAAGGCCGAGGTCAGCTTCACCGGCGAATTCATCCCGGGCAACAGCGACAATTCCGCCTATGAGACCAGCCTGGGCGCGGGCATCGCCGTGACCGTGGCCAACGGCGAGGGCAGCGCCGCCGTCAAGGGCAGCGTGACCTCCGGCGGCAACGTGGGCGTGAACGCCACCGGCGAGGGCTCGGTGAAGACCGAGGCCAAGGCCGGCTACAGCAAGACCAACAACGGCTTTGCCGGCGGCATCGCCGTGCAGGTCGGCTCCAACGACAGCAAGGCCACCGTAAACGGGAGCGCCGATGTGAAGCTGGACGGCAGCTTGAAGGTAGCCTCCAAGGCGGTTTCCACCTTCGCCGTGACCGGTGATGCCTCCGGCAAGAAGGACACGGAGGCCAAGGGCACCGGCGTGGGCGCGGGCATCGCCGTGGCCGTGAACGGCTCGGACAGCGTGGCCGCCGTGCAGGACAGCGCGAAGCTGGCGGCAAAGACCGCGAACAAGAGCATCAAGGGCATCGCCATCAGCGCTGAGCAGAACCTGAAGGATACCGTTTCCGCCAAGGCTGGCGCGGCGGGCGGCACCGCCGCGGTGCCCGTGGCCGCCGTGGACGTGAACGGCGGCAGGGCCAACGCCTACATGGGCAAGGTCGCTTCCGGCAGCCTGACGCTGGACGGCGATATGGCCCTCTCCGCGAAGAACAAGGCGACCCACAGCATCACCGCGGACGCCTCCGCCGTCGGCGGCGGGACGGGCATCGGCGCGGCCATCGCCGTGTCGGTGCTGGGCGACGAGGCCGTGGCGAAGCTGAACCAGAGCGTCAAGGCCGAGCAGGTGATCGTGGCCGCCGAGACCGTGGCCAAGGTGGAGGAGACCGCCAACGCCAGCGCCGAGGGCGGCGAAAAGAAGGGCGGCGACGCCGACAGCAAGGCCAACGGCATGCTGGGCGGCGCGGCGAAGCTGGCTGGAAAAAGCAAGTCCAAGGCCGTCAGCGGCGGCAAGGTGGACAAGGCCATCACCGGTCGCCAGAAGGCGGAGACCAGCGAGGGCTCCGTGGGCGTGGCCGGCGCCATCGCCGTGAACGTGCAGGGCAGCGCCGCGACTGCCGAGATCGCGGACGGCGTGAACGTGGATGCCAGCGGCCTGCTGGCCGTCACCGCCGTGAACGGCACCACCAGCATCGTCAAGGCCAACGCCAGCGCCACCAAGTCCAACATCGGCATCGGCGCGGGCGTGGCCGTGAACATCATTGCGCTGGACAACATTGCCAAGCTGGGCGACGGCGAGATCAAGGCCGCGTTGATGACCGTGTCCGCCACCACCAAGCTGACCGATCCCGAAGAGGAGAACAAGGTCACGCAGGAGGCGAAGGACTACGACGGCCTGACCCTGCAGATCGCAGAGATGGCCGAGGAATATGTGAACAAGCTGGTCGTGCAGATGGGCCTGGACAAGTACGGCCTGTCCCCGAGCCTGCTGGGCGAGATCACCAGCCAGGTGTACAAGGAGATCGCCCAGACCCTGATCGATGCCACGGGCCTGAAGGACCTGTTCGGCGACGGCGACCTGAAAGCCAAATACGACAAGGCCCTTTCGCTGATCACCGACGCGAAGGACGGCCTGATGGGCCTGCCCGAGAAGCTGGCCGAGCCCTTCATGGAGGCCCTGGGCGACGCCTATGACCTGAGCCAGCTGTCCAAAGAGGACTGGAACAACCTGAAGAGCGAGCTGATCAGGGCCTTCAAGGCCAACCTGATCGAGCAGCTGAAGGTCGGCGGCAAGGGCGTGCTGGACGGCGTGAAGCAGGGCATGGTCGATTACCTGAAGAAGAACGGCGGCAGTCTGTTCAGCGGCATGTTTACCGGCAACTTCAAGGCGAACGTGAAGAAGGTATTCTCCGAGGCCAAGGACCAGCTGGTCAAGGCCGTGAAGAAGCAGGTCAAGAACGTGGTGACGACCACCTTCCGCGAGACTGTGAAGGACCTGAAGATCCCCGGCGTGACCAACCAGAACGTGGATACCGCCGTGGACGCCTTCAAGGGCCTGAAGAACGCCTGGACCGAGAAGAGCGTGGACGACATCCTCACCGCGGCCTGCGACTACGTGACCGACACCTTCAAGGAGGAGGTGTTCGATTACGAGACGATGATCACCAAGCTCTCGCAGACGGACTTCGCCTCCAAGATCTCCGAGACCCTGCGCACGGCGGCCAAGAAGGCCTCCGTGGCGCTGACCAACGCCAGCATCGCGGCACTGACCGACCACTTTGACCTGAAGCTCGAGGCTGAGAAAAAGGCTACCGGCCATGTGATCGAGACCCAGGCCATCGCCGGCGCCGGCGCGAAGGACGTGGGCATCGCCGGCAGCGTGGCCATCACCGTGCTGAACGCCGAGACCCATGCCATCGTCGCCGACAGCGACAAGGCGATGGACGTCACCGGCGCTGTCACCGTGGAAGCCAAGGAGCTGCGCTCCGTGAAGAACGTGGCCTCCGCCGCCCTGGACGCCAACGGCAATGCCGAATCCAACAAGAGCGCCGACAAGGCCGCCAACAGCGATGTGGCCGACAAGGCCAACACCGTGCGCGGCAAGTCTGTGACGCTGGAGCTGGGCGCGGGCGCCACCGGCGAGATCCGCAAGGGCGATCTGAACGACAACAAGCCCAAGATCTACGTCACCGTGCAGGATGGCTACAAGCTGCCCGACAAGGTGCAGTATACCTACACCGGCACGGACGGCAAGGAAAAGACGGGCACCATTTCTTATACCAAGTCCGGCAACCAGATCGTGATCGATCCCAAGTCCGGCGACCTGAAGGATATCTCCGAGTACCGCGAGGTCCGGCTGAAGCTGGTCCCGGAGGAGATCCTCAGCGATCTGCCCACGCCCGACGTGCTCTCCGACACCAACGTGCCCGAGGGTACCGTCAGCGTGTCCGTGAAGGGCCGCGAGGTCAAGGACGGCAAGCTGCAGGCCCGCGAGGGCGACACCGTGTCGCTGAAGATCCAGAAGGGCCAGGGCCGCAAGGTCACCGCGCTGGGCTTCGTGTACGAGGATGAGAACGGCAAGCGCCATGAGGTGGAGATCGTGCCCGGCACCGATGTGGACGTGAACCACGTGTTCGCCAAGCCCGACGAGCAGGTGTTCACCCTGAAGCAGGACAACGCCGGCGAGTACATCTACGAGATCACCATGCCCAAGGGCAAGATCACGGAATTCGTGGTGCAGATCGAGCAGGGCGAGGAGGACGCCACCGAGCAGCAGCCCGAGACCGAGGCCAAGGACGGCACCGGCAAGTCCGTGGGCGTCGGCGCGGCGTTCAGCATGGTCTACGGCGATACCAAGGCCCAGGCTGACATCGGCAAGCGCGGCAGCCTGAACGCGGGCGCGCTGGCCGTGAACGCCGAATCCGAGCACAAGGAGGATATCGCCAGCGCCGCGGGCAGCGACCCGCTGGCGGGCGAGACGGACCCGGATAATTCCAAGGACTTTGCCCTGGACGCCTCCGTGGCACTGAATATACTGGACAACGATATCCAGGCGCGCGTCGCGTCCGGCATGACCGTGAACGTCAAGAACGGCGATCTCGCGGTCACCGCCAAGGAGAACGCCGCCACCGAGACCACCGCAAGCGCCTTCGCCGTGGGCGGCAGCACCGCGGTGGGCGCAAGCGTGGCACTGAACATCGCCAACACCGGCGTGAAGGCGCAGATGCTCTCCGATGCCAAGGTGTCCGGCGGCGCGAAGGTGGACGCCGACAGCCACAGCGAGGATGTGACCAAGGCCATCGCCACCGCCCTGGGCGCGGATGTGGCCAGGAACATGGCCAAGGTGGGCAAGGCCGGCGACAAGCTGGAAAAAGGCGCGAACCAGGTGCTGGACGGCAGCTATCTGGACGAGCTGGCCAAGGACGACAAGAAATCCACCAAGACGGGCGATAAGATCAACAAGCGCCTGGACGAGAAGGGCAACGGCGACACCAAGGGCGGCGCCTCCACCTCCAGCAACGCGCTGCGCAGCCAGGGCGTGACCATGCAGGACGACAGCGCCGGCAGCGAGGGCACCGGCGAGGCCTCCAGCCAGATCGCCGAGAACGCCGGCTCGAAGATCTCCGACGTCGGCGGCAAGAAGAAGGAGCAGAAGGTCCAGGTGGCCGCCGCGGTGGGCATCACCATCGCCAGCCACGAGGCCGCGGCCACCGTGGGCACCATCATCGCGGGCAAGGATGTCTCCGCCACCGCTGAGAACACCGGCAACTTCAACACCATGGGCACCGGCGCGGCCATGTCCTTTGCGGAAAAGGCCAACAGCATCGCTCTGGGTGTTGCCGTCAGCGTAAACAACAACAAGGCCAATGTCAAGGCCAACGGCGACCTGATCTCCACCGACGCGGGCGATGTCACCGTGAAGTCCGATCTCACCCAGAACATGGACGGCGACTTCCTCGGCAAGCTGGCGGCTCAGTCCCTGGCCGGCAGCGTGGCGGGCAAGGATTCCACCATCTCCCTGGGCGGCGCGGTCAGCGTGGTGGTCAGCAATGCCGAATCCACCGTGGATGTGTCTGGCGGCACCGGCAGCACCGGCAAGGCGAAGAACGTCGCCACCATCAAGCTGATCGACCATTACGAGAAGGTTGTGGATCACTACGACACGGTGCTTGATCACTACGATAGGATCCTCGACCACTATGAAAAGGTAGTGGTAGACAGGGAGTGGAGCTGGTCGAAGTTCAGGTACGTGGATGTCTACGGTGACAGGCCGGTGTACCGCTTCGAGCCGGTGTACAGGCAGGATCCGGTGTACCGCGACGAGCCGGTGTATGTGGACGCGCAGGTTTCCAAGAAGGATGGCGAGCGCGTCATCGCGGGCCAGAACGTGATCATCGAGGCCACCGATAAGAGCAAGCTGGCCGCGCGCGCCGGCGGGCTGAGCGTGTCCAAGGGCTCCAGCGTGGGCATGGGCGTCGCCAGCACCACCATCGTCAGCGGCAACGACATATCCGCCAGGCTGGGCAACTACAGCGTCGTCACCGCCGGCAATTTCAAGCTGAACGCCGAGAAGAAGGCCGTGACCGACGCCGACTTCAAGCAGCTGATCGACATGCGCTACCTGGTGACTGACTCCAGCGCGCTGACCGACGACCAGCGCAAGGAGGCCAAGACCGGCCTGATCGACCTGCACAAGGGCGAGAAGGACGACGCCTATAAAGTAGAGGTGAACCTGTCCGAGGAGAAGCTGCTGGACGCCATGGACGGCCTGAACTTCCTGTCCAGCCAGAACACCTACGCCGAAGCCATTGCGGGCTCCATCGCCTCGGGCAAGACCACGGCCAGCCTGGCCGGCTCCTTCGCCGTGGCTGTGACGAGCAACAACGTAAAGACCGCGCTGGGCAACAACGTGACCATCAACGCCCAAAAGGGCAAGGCGGACGTCACCGCCGCCGACGGCGCGACCACCCGCATCATCGCGGGCAGCCTGTCCGCCGCTCCGGCCCAGACCAGTGTCGGCGCGACCGTGGCCGTGCTGGTCAGTAGCGATGTGGCCGAGGTCACCACGGGCACGAAGCTGAATGCCCAGGTCGGCGGCAACCTGAACGTCACCGCCGAGCAGAGCGGAGACGCCCAGGTGTTCACCGCCGCCATGGCGGCGGCCGTGGGCAAGGATGCCGAGACCGCGGCGGGCGGCGCGATCAACGTGATCGTGAACAAGAGCATCGCCAGGACCAATATCGGCGACAACAGCACCCTGCGCACCTGGGACGCTGGCAGCAATATCGATGTGCACAGCAAGGCCAGGTACGACCTGACCCTGGTGTCCGGGAGCGTGAACGTGGCGGGCGGCGCGAAGGCCAACGTGGCCGCGGGCGGCACCGTGAACGTGATCGTGGACAAGGTCGAGGCCGCCACCAAGCTGGGCAGCGGCATCACCGTGCTCGCCAATAAGGACATCAACATCGCCTCCGACGTGTCCGACCAGATGATCTCCGGGGCCGTGTCGGCCTCCGTGGCGGCCTCCGCCAAGGGCAAGAGCGGCGCGGGCTCGGTGAACGTGATCGTTTCCAAGTCCGCGGCGGACACCACCGTGGGCAGCGGCGCGAACCTGAACGCCTGGGACGGCGATTTGAAGCTGGCTGCCAACAACGACGCCTGGATGCTGAACGCCACCATGGCGGCGGCGGGCAGCGCCAACGCGGCCATCGGCGGCAGCTTCAATGTGAACGTGTTTGACCGCAAGGCCGCCGTGAACATGACCGACGGCACCCTGAATGCCGCCGGCAGCCTGTACGCCCAGGCCAGCGGCAAGGATACCACTATCATGGCGGGTCTGGCTGTGGCCGGCAGCCTGAAGGGCGTGGCCCTCAGCGGCAATGCCGGTGTGCTGGTGGAGAAGAGCAAGGTCAGTACCAACATCAGCAAGGGCGTCACCGCTACGGCGGGCAAGAACGCCATACTCGAAGCCTACTACAGCGATTTCATCGTGGACGCCGCGGGCACCATTGCCGCAAGCGGCACCGGCAGCGCCGCGGGCGTGACCGGTCTGGCCGTGGTGAAGAGCAACGATGTGCGCACCGCGCTGGGCGCCAGCGTGGTCACCGCCGCCGGCACCGACAAGGTGAAGAACCTGTCCGGTGAAAAGGTCAACGGCGTGTACGTGGGCGCGAACGCCAAGGAGACCCAGATTCTGGCCGCGGCGGGCGTGGCCGCCAGCGGCAGCAATGCCCTGAACGGCGTGGCCTCGGTGCTGAAGAACAACAATATCGTGATCGCCGACGCCTCCAAGGCCACCCTGGGCAAGGAAGACTGGAAGGTCAGCAAGCTGTACTTCCGATGGCAGAATCTTGGCCAGTCCGGCAGCTACAACTACTACAACAGTACCAGCGTCAGCACCTTCCTGAAATACGTGGAGAAGCTCAAAAAGGGCGAGGTGAAGTACGTCAAGTACAAGGACGCGGGCCGTGACCGTGAAGGCCAACGACGACACCCGCCAGGTGCTGGTGGCCGGCGGCCTCAGCGTCGGCGCGACCGCGGGTGCGGGCGCCAGCGTGGTCACCCTGATCTCCAACAAGGATGTGCAGGCCCTGGCCCACGACATGTATGCCAAGGGCGATATCAACGTGTCCGCCGATAACAGGGACGACACCACCATGCTGTCCGTCAGCGCCGGCGGCGGCGGAAGCCTGTCGCTGCAGGTCGGCGCGGCGGTGCAAGTGCTCAAGAGCAAGGCTGTCGCAAAGGTCGCCAGCGACGTGCATTCCGCCGAGGGCGATCTGAACGTGACCGCCAACAACGACACCAAGCTGTTCAACAGTGCCGTGGCCCTGGCGGGCAGCGGCGCAGCGGCCATTACGCCGGTGGGCGTGGTGACCTACTTCCAGGGCGAAGCCGACGCGCGGCTGGCCGAGGGCACCAACGTATCCCTGGCGAAGGGCAGCGCGAACGTGAAGGCCACCGCCGACAAGGACGTGCAGAGCTACGCCGTGGGCGCTTCCGCCGGCGGCGCGGCGGGCATCTCCGGCACGGCCAACATCTTGGTGAGCAAGGATACCGCCAAGGCCGTGGTCGAGCAGGGTACCGACCTGAACGTGGCCAAGAACCTGAATATCGAAACCGAGAGCGACTACAAGCTGCGCTCTGCCAGCGGCTCCATCGCAGGCAGCGGCGGCGCGGGCATCGCCGTGAATGCCATCGTCAGCGTGATGAAGGGCAACGCCATCGCCGAGCTGGGCGGCAAGGCCCTTGCGGGCGGCGCGGTGAACGTGAAGTCCCGCGCGGCGCGGGATATCGTGAACGCTGGCACGACCCTGGCCGGCGGCGGTGCCGCGGGCGTGGGCGTGACCGTGATGGTGCTGGTGGCCGGCGAAAAGATGAGCCAGGACGCCGCGGACATGCTGGCCTACGGCAACGCCAAGGACAAGAAGACAAAGGTGACCTTCGATGCGGGCAAATTCCTGCAGGCCGCGGCGAATTCCGGCGCGGACACCAGCGATATTACCGATCTGGACAAGCAGGTATCCGGCAACGGTCACTACGAGAGCAAGCAGACCGTGGGCGGCAGCACCGGCAGCGGCAAGGACAAGAAGGGTACCTTTGACGCCAGCTCCGGCGCGCGCAGCTCCGACTATGACAACAACAGCTTCAACGATCAGGGCGATGCCCAGCGCGGCGAGAAGGCCAGCGTGTCCGAGACGAAGGACGTGGCCAACGCCCGCAACCTGAACACCTACAGCTATACCAGCGATCCCGATGACGCCGTGATCGCCCGCATCACCGCGGATGCCGTGGTGAAGGCCAAGTCCGTCACCGTGATCGCGGAGCAGCCCACCGCCGCCGACCTGTACGGTGCGACTGCCGCCGCGGGCGGCGTGGCCGGCGTGGGCGTCAGCACCGCCGTGGCGCTGCTGCGCAGCAACGTGTCTGCCAGCAGCATGGGCAACGTGGAGCTGACCGGCGGCGACATGACCGTACAGGCCATCTCCCGCGAGGGCGAGGCTGCCAGCGACAGCGAAGCGAAGGCCCGCGACAGCGCCCTGAAGAAGACGCTGGGCGACAAGCTGGATCCCTCCAAGCGCGCCATCCGCGCCGTGGCCCTCACCGCCTCCGCGGGCACCGCAAACGTGGGCGTGTCGGTGAGCACCGTGCTGACGGACAACCTGACCCAGGCGATCCTGGGCGGCACCGTGAAGAGCGCGAATGCGGTGAACGTGAACGCGAAGCATAATTACGACAACGTGCTGGCCGCCACCGCGGCCGTGGGCGGCGGGCTGGTCAGCGTGAACGCCTCTGTGGCGGTGGCCCAGGCCAACGGCACCGTGACCGCGGCCATCGACAAGGGCGCGAACATCGCCACCCGGTCCGGCAGCGGCGGCATGAGCGTGACCACCGATTCCAAGGTGGGCGTGAACGCCATCGCGGCCACCGCGGGCGCGGGCGGCGTGGCCGTCAACGGCGGCGTGGGCCTGGCCTTCAACCGGCTGACCCAGAATACCGCCATCCGCGAAGGCGCGACCGTCAACCACAACGGCACCGGCACCCTGCTGGTGAAGGGCAGCGCCGATACCTCGGCCAACGCCTATCTGTACGGCGTCAGCGCCGGCGGCGTGGGCGTGCTGCTGAACGGCGCGGTCACCGATGTGGCGGCGAAGATCAACACCACCGTGGGCGCGGCGAACGGCAAGAAGACCACCATCAACGCCAACAACGCCCTCGTGGATATCCACAACGACATCACCACTGCCTCCACACCCCAGGTGCTGGCGGTCGCGGCGGGCGGCGTGGCCGTGGGCGGCAATGTGCTGCTGGCCTTCAACGACAGCAAGGCCCAGGCGAAGATGGCTGCCACCGACTTGAGCGCCCAGAGCCTGAAGATCGTATCCGACCTGCAGGGCAAGGCCGAATCGAAGCTGGCCGCCGCCACCGTGGGCCTGATCGCCGTGGGCATGAGCGTGAACTACGCCGACATGAACGCGGAGAACACCGCCAGCCTGAACACAGACGGCGCGACCGTGAAGCTCACCGGCGACCTGACCGTGCGCACCGGCGAATCCGACCATGACAATACCTCTGCCGTGGCCGAGACCGTGGCCGGCAGCGCGGGTCTGATCAGCGTGGGCATGAACGCCGCCATCGCCCGCAACCGGGCCAGGACCACCGCCGAGATCACCGGCAGCAATGCGCTGACCGTGGGCGGCACGCTGACGATGCGGGGCTACAACAAAACCACCACCGCCGCCCAGGTTACGGGCGCGAACATTGGCGGTCTGGCCGTGGGTGCCAGCTTTGCCGGTGCCTTCAATGAGGCCGACACTCGCACGGTGCTGGACCTGCCCGCCATGAACGTGGGCAAGACCGCGCTGAGTGTCTACCAGAAGGGCGAGACCACGGGCAAGCTGCTCACCGGCGGCGGTGCGCTGATCGGCGTGAACGCCAATGTTGCCACCGCCTATGGGCGCAGCAAGTCTACGCTGGAGGTGAAGCTTGCCGGTGAATCCGCCAGCAAGAACGGCTTCAGCGCCCAGAACGACGCGGAGGACAAGGTGACGACCGATATCACCAACCAAGGCTTCGGCGTCATCACATCCACCGCTTCGGTGGGCACGGCCTTCGCCCAGGACTGCTTCAATACCAACATCAACCTGGCGATGAAGGGCAAGGCGCTGGATGTGTCGAACGGCAGCTTCATTGCGAAGACCGACTACACCGCCAACGCCAATTCCACCGTCACCCCGTCGGCGGGCGGCGTCAGCAACAGCTGGGCCGGCATCGACGTGAACGTGGCCGTGGCCAAGAGCACCGCCGCCGCGGAGGCCGTCGTCACCGGCAACGGCACCGTGAAGGCGAAGGACGCCTCCGTCATCGCCACCGGCAACAGCGGCACCGTGGCAAAGGTGAACACCCCCAGCCTGACCAAGGGCGCGGTGCGGGTGAACGCCAACGCCGTGGTCGCCCTGCTGAAGACGAAGCAGACCGCCGCCATCGTCGGCAGCGACAAGCTGAACTTCGACCTGACCAGCAAGGCGCTGGAGGTGCGTGGGCGGCAACGGCGCGACGGCCAGCATGTCCAAGTATGACATCAAGGCCAACATCGCCATCGCCACCGCCGATGCCAGCAGCACCGCCAAGGTCGAAAAGGGCGGCCTGGTGAACGACGGACGCGACATGAACGTGAGGTCCGCGGGCCAGTCCAACGCCAAGGCTACCGTGGGCTCGGGCACCGAGCTGGCCGTGGCCGGCATCGGCCTGAACCTGCTGTACGTGAAGGCAAACGGCATCTTTGACGCCGCCGTGCGGCACGCGACAGGCCTGAAGGTGAGCAACCTGAATGTGAACACCGAGTACAGCGCCACAGCCACGGCGCTGGGCGCGGTGTCCAAGCAGGGCACCGCCTCCGCCAAGCTGGTGGACGTGAAGGTCAACCTGGCCGAGGCCATCGTGGGCACGAAGGCCTACGCCTCCGTCGCCGATTTGACCCTGGACAGCCTGAAAAACAGCCTGAACGCCAATGTCAAGGGTAACAGCGTGACGGCGAAGTCCAACATCGGCAGCGCGAAGCTGGACGCCTCCGGCATCAAGGTGGCGGCCAACATCTCCACCGCGAAGGCCCAGGCCGCGCAGACCGCCGAGATCAACGGCCTGACGATCAAGGGCGCCGGCAACAGTGGCAGCGCGATCAACGCGAACTCCACGCTGAACGCGGAGGCCGAGTCCAAGGTGGGTACCACCGGCGGCACCAGCGTGAGCCTGCTGAGCGTCGAGGGCAGCAAGGCCACTGCCGACAGCAACGCCACCGCGCGGGCCAAGGTGGTCAACCTGGATATGGACCGCAAGAACTACGATGTGAACGTGAAGGCGGCGCTGACCAAGGACAAGGCCTATGCCGACGTGGTGAACGGCCTGAAGGTGTCGCTGCTGAACGTTGGCGTCATCAACACCGACGCCAACGCCCGCGGCAAGGTCGAGGCCCAGCTGAGCGCCGATAAGGTGAACTTCCGTGCCAGGAACCTGAACGTGACCGCGAACTATGACGCGGATGCGGACGCCCTGGTGAAGGCCACCGGCAATACCATCGGCGGCTTCAACGGCAAGTTCCATACCGCCACCACCAACACCCAGGTCAACGCCCTGGCCAAGCTGGCCAACAATGGCGGCTACCTGGCTCTGGAGGGCGATTTGAAAGTGGCCGCCACCGGCAAGGTGGCCTCCGATGCCAGCGCCGAGACGCCCACCTGGACCATCGGCGTGGGCAACGTGGCTGCCAACCGGTCCACGGCCAACGCCAACGTCAGCCAGACCGCGGCCCTCGACAACCGCAACGGTGGCATCGAGGCCAAGGGCGACGTGAGCGTCACCAGCGAAATCACCAATAGCAACGCCAAGGCCACGGTGGGCAGCCCCGCCAACCGCAGCAAGAGCCTGGGCCTGCTGGACGGCGCGAGCAACATCGCCCGGGCCAACGAGAAGGTGAGCAGCGCCGTGGAGGTGACCGGCGCGAAGTCGATCCTGAGCGCGGGCAAGGCCATGACGCTGAAGTCCAACGCGAAGAACGCCACTGGCGCTACCGCCGTCAGCAAGGCGGCCTCCTCCAACGGGCTGATGACCCTTGGCAACCTGGAGGTCTACGCCTACACCGCCGACAGCTTCACCGTGAAGCTGGAGGGGCTGGAGCTGCGCACCGGCACCGGCGACCTGGTGGCCCAGGCTTACGCCAACACCAGGGCCTACGGCGAGGGCGTGGCCCCCGGCGGCTACACCGCCGTGAACGGCAGCAGCTCCAAGGTGAATTCCGGCGTAGGCGAGAGCTCCGGCAGCCGGCAGACCGCGCAGGTGCTGGTGGGCAAGAACACACTGCTGAACTCTGGCAAGCAGCTGCAGCTGAAGGCCGAGAACTACGGCAGCGTGGAATCCAAGATGCTGTCCAAGGGCAGCTACTCCCTGGGCTCCGTGCAGAAGTCCAGCGTGCCGACGGCTTCCTTCTACAGGACCAAGATCGACATCGGCGACGGCTCGGTGCTCAACTCGAAGAACAACATGTGGTTGTACGCCAAGGACAAGGCCGGCGCCCGCTCCGACGTGGACGCTGATGGCATGGGCCTGGTGATGAGCCTTAACGAGATGCAGGGCAAGAACGAGCTGACACAGGAGAACCTCATCAAGCTGGGCAACAACGTGGCCCTGGGCTCCACCGCCGGCAAGATTGACGTGTGGGCCTACTCCGACGCTGACATGTACGCGCGCTCGCGCTTCATGGGCAAGTTTGGCATCGTGGGCGGTAACGACGTGACGGCCACCAACACCCTGACCCGCAGCGCCACGGTGCAGGTGGGCGACTACGCGAAGATGACGGCCGGCGGCGGTTTGCTGAAGCTGTACGCCCAGACCGGCAGCGAGGACAGCATTGTCACCCGCGCCGAGGTGCAGGGCTCCGGTGTGCTGAGCCGCGGCAATTCCTACGCCAGGACCTACATCACCGACGACACCACCGTGAAGGTGGGCAAGGGCGGCAACCTGTTCAGCAAGAACGACCTGCAGGTGTGGGCCGAGGCCAAGCTGAACAAGGTGGACACCCAGGCCACCTCCGAGACCAAGGGCCTGGGCGTGAACCCCCACGCGGAGGCCTACTCCGAGATCCGCAACAAGGCCTATGTGAAGCTGAACGAGAACGCCGGCGACATGCTGTATCTGACCAGCGCCAACAACGGCGTCAGCGTACGGGCCACCGGCTGGACCCTGAACGTGTACAACCGGGCCGACGCCCGCGGCGAGGCTGCCGGCGGCGGCAGCTATGCGCTGGCCGACATCTGGGTGGACATACTGCACCATGTGTACCTGGACAAGACCCAGCTGGACGCCAAGAACGGCGAGGTGCTCGTACACGCTATCAATTCCGAGGGCGGCACCAGCAGGCTGGAGGCCGACGCCTACGCCAAGATGTATGCCGCGGGCGGCTACGTGGAGCCCATCGCCAGGCTGCGGGGCAGCATTGTCAACGAGATCCGCTCTCGCAGGACCGGCGGCGGCTACGAGGACTACTTGATCGGCAAGTCCATCCGCCACTACGCGCAGATGGGCAACCAGAACATCAGCCTGAATCCGCACACCGACTACAGCCGCATCTACGTGCCGGTGTACTATCCCAGCGGCGGCTACTGGAAGCACGTGTGGGCGTTCATCTACGTCTGGGTGCCCACCTTCAGCAAGGTGGAGGTCTCCACCACCATCGACTACAGCTCCAGCCAAAACAGTCTGGGCTATGGCAGCGCCAGGGACGATCTGGCCAAGGGCAGCTTCAACCGCCGCCAGGCGACCGCCGCGCAGGTGGACATCGGCGCGCTGACGAAGGCACTGCAGGATACCATCGGCAGCGGTGCGGCCAGCACGGCGCTGAAGGGCGTCTGGAAGGCCAAGTTCGACGAGGAGATGAACCGTCTGGCCGGCGAGTTGTTCGTGCTGGATGTGAAGGCGCTGTTGCAGAAGGACGCGCGCCTGGAGGGCGACGGCTTGAAGCGCTACTACCTGTGGAACAACACCTACACGCTGCTGGATACCTACATGCTGCCCAACGCCACCCGGCTGAACGTCAGGGGCAACGGAACACTGCGGTACGTGACCGAGGTGTTGGAGGGCGACGTGCTGTCCGACGGTGTCAGCCGCAAGCTGCAGATGGTCACAGCGCTGACCAAGGATGCCTTCAACAAACCGCTGGTGGAGGTCAACCGCACCACGACCCTGGACTTCTCCAACGGCACGCTGCGCGTGGAAAGCGGCGACGACTTCGAGTTGTACCTGGACGAGCTCTCCGGCGCATGGCTGCTGGATCAGCTGCAGAGCGGCGACTTCCAAGTCATTGACGTGGATTCGGACGCCATTGAGAACTACAACGAGGGCGACCGGCTGCCCAGCGGCGATATCCTGTCCGGCGTCACCGAGGACGGCGAGGATGGCAGGGGCTCGAAGGTCTATTGGATCGGCGGCCGCACGCCCGATAACGTACAGGATGGCGACACCCCGATGTACGCGCTGCTGGTGAACGAGGAGACCGACGAGGTGGACGCCTTCTGCGCGACGCTGAATGGCATGGACGCCATCGACCTGTCGCTGCTGATCTACCGCGACAGCAAGTCCGACCGACGCGGCGAGATTCGCTACAACGTGATGTTCTACGCATCCGAGGATCCTGAGAAGAGCAAGGTGGAGGTCATTACCGACGTGCTGGAGGGCCGTGAGCTGTACACGCCCAGCAAGCTGAACGTGGTGCTGCGCCAGGTGAAGGTCAGTGGCGCGGATGGCAACGCCTACAGCATACTGAACAACGTGTTCGCGCTGGATGACGGCACGGACGGCGTGGTGAACGTGGTGAACGGCGCGTACACGGCCACCTTCGACGGCGACGTGTTTGAATCCGACTACACCCGCATCGAGGGCTGCGCCAGCGGCGACCTGAAGGTCACCGTGAAGCAGGATCAGCCCATCTGGCCCGAGTGGGACGACAAGACCAGCGCTCACGACATCGGCGATCGCAAGTATCGCCTGGACGACGAGGGCTGGACGGACGTGACCGACGAGGACAAGGCTCCCGCGGACGATAGCGCCGTGAATGTATAGCACGGGCAAACCCACAGAAACAGACCAATAAAGGGAGCCGCGTAATCGCGGTTCCCTTTACGGGCTTATACGAGGACCGAGCAAATGAGGGATGATCGATGAACAACAGGATGCGTATTGCCATGCTGGTGGCGCTGCTGACCGCGGCGCTGTTGGCCGTCCCCTTGATTTACCGCCAGTAAACCTGCGGGAAATCGCCTTGAAATGCAGTCAAATCCACTCGAAACTGCACCTCCCGGCATTTAGAAACACACTCTAGGAACAGCAACGCCCGGGTGAAGGTCGTGGCCTATGTGCTGTATCAGCTGGACGAGGAATCCGGCGAGGTCCGCCGCCTGGGCCAGGATATCTGCGACAATGTGGAATTAGGCAAGGATGTGCAGGTTTACTGCATGGATGATATGGGAAATTGGCCCGCCCTGGAGGGCGTGCTGTGCGACATCGAAGTGGTGAACAACAGAGACGACTTCATGGCTTACAACATCCCTGCGCAGATCGGGGACGCCGTGTACAACATTCGGGCCGTCTACCTGTACGACAGCGCGCTGCTGGAGCAGGCTGCCGAGGAGCTGAGCGATGAGCTGAACCAGGGTGAAGAGCCGCAGATGCTCAGGTTTGATTACAAGGGCCACTACGAGGTCATGGGCATGTGGGAGGGCTTCGCGGGCGGCGACAACATGTCCAACAGCAACATCGTGGGCTTTTCCAGCATGGAGGGCCGTGAGTTCCAGCTGTTGTATCCCCTCAGCGAGGGCGACGACGGGCGCTTAAGCTACGCCAGGAGCGAGGACATGACCATGTATCGCGGCATGGAGATGGAGGAGATCCCCCTTCCGGCGGGCGTCTATTACGTGGCCTACGGCGTGGAGGACGTGTTCGGACGGTTATACATCGCCGACCCGGTCCGGCTGAATTGGGACGGGGAGCACTGCGTGGCGGAAATGATGGAGTGAGACAGGCTGCAGATAATGGGACCTGGTGCCGCCCGGTCGCTTTGGAGCATTGACCTGTTGTGCCATGAGGATGACGGGATGAAGAAGACGTGGCTTTTGTTGCTGGCGCTTGTCGCGCTGCTGGTGGCGTTCGTGCTTTACACCGGGGATTATTACAGGGCCGGCCCGACGGCGCTGGCCGCCCTGGAATCGGATGCCGAGGCGCGGGTGACGAAGACCGATTGGGGCTGGCTGTTCGACGGGCCGGCAGAGGACCGGGCCCTGATCTTTTATCCCGGCGCAAAGGTGGATACGGCGGCCTACGCGCCGCTGCTGCACACCCTTGCGGCCGGGGGCATGGACGCGCTGCTGGTGGATATGCCCTTTCACCTGGCCTTCTTTGGCATGGACAGGGCGAGTGGGCTGATGCAGGCATATGACTATGCCCAATGGTACGTCGGCGGCCATTCCCTGGGCGGCGCGATGGCGGCGGACTACGCGGCGCGGCACGGGGACGCGCTGGCGGGCCTGGTGCTGTGCGCCGCCTATCCGTCCAAGGCGCTGCCCGATGGCATACTGGAGGTCAGCCTGTACGGCACCGAGGACCGGGTGCTCAATCGTGACAGGCTGGAAAAGGGCAGGGACTACGCGCCCGAAAGACTGGCGGAGCTGGCGATCGAGGGCGGGAACCACGCCCAGTTCGGCGATTACGGTGTTCAGAAGGGCGACGGCGCGGCGCGCATCGACGCGCAATCACAGCGGCAGATCGCCGTGGATTTCATACTGCAAAGCGCCGTCGGCGAATGAAGGCGAGCGCTCTTGTGCGGGGTGACTTCCGGCGGAGAAGGGATTGGAGGCGGCGGCATTGCGACCCTACAGGCGAAGCGTACAGTACTATGAGACGGACATGATGGGCATCACCCACCATGCCAACTACATCCGCTGGATGGAGGAGGCCCGGATCGACTTCCTGGCGCAGATGGGCTATCCCTATCGGCGCATGGAGCAGGAGGGCATATTCTCGCCAGTGCGCTCGGTGTCCTGCCAGTACAGGAAGCCCTGCACCTTCAGCGACGAGATCGAGATCGACGTGTCCGTGGCCGCGTTCAACGGCGTGGTGCTGACGATCCGGTATGTCATGCGCAGGGACGGCGAGATCCTCTGCGAGGGCGTCTCCGAGCACGTATTCGTGGGCAGGGACGGCAGGCTGCTGCGAATGAAGCGGGACATGCCCGAATTCTGCACCGCCATCGAAGCGCTGGCGGAGGAGACCCGAGGCCCGGACGCGGGAGCGACGAGCAGACGTTCAGGAGGGGAGACGGCATGAAGCGCTGCCTGGCCATCGACATCGGCGCGTCCAGCGGTCGGCACATCGTGGGCTGGCTCGAGGACGGCGCGATCCATACCGAGGAGGTCTATCGCTTTCCAAATGGCGTGACGGAATCGGACGGGCATTTGACCTGGGACGTGGAGGCGCTGGTCGGCCACGTGAAGGCGGGCATCGACGCGGCGCTGGACAGGTTCCCGGAGATCGTGAGTCTGTCCGTGGATACCTGGGGCGTGGACTACGTGCTGATGAAGGGCGACGAGGCCGTGCTGCCCTGCTATGCCTACCGGGACAGCCGCACAGAGCGGGCCATCCGGGCGGTGCACGGGATCATGCCGTTTTCCGAGCTCTACCGCCGCACCGGCATACAGTTCCAGCCCTTCAACACGATCTATCAGTTATATGCCGACAAGCTGGCAGGGCGGCTGGAGAAGACCTGCGGTTTCCTGATGATCCCGGAATACCTGATGTACCGGCTGTGCGGCGTAAAAGCGCATGAGTACACCAACGCCACCACCGGCGGCATGGTGAGCGCCGAAACGGGGGAATATGATGAAGCGATCATCCGCGCCCTCGGCTTGCCCAAAGCGTTCTTTAAACGCCTGTGGCAGCCTGGTGCGATGATCGGGGCATACAAGGGCATACGGGTCGTGCTCTGCGCCACCCACGACACCGGCAGCGCTGTGGAGGGCATCCCGATAGCGGAGAACGCGCTATACATCTCCTCCGGCACTTGGAGCCTGCTGGGCGTCAAGACGCCGAAGCCCCTCACGGACGAGGCCAGTCGCGCGGGCAACTGGTCCAACGAAGGCGGCGTGGGCTACAATCGCTATCAGAAGAACATCATGGGTATGTGGCTGGCGAACCGGCTGCGGGATGAACTGTGCCCGGACAAGCCCTGGGGCGAGATCACCGACGAAGCCGGGCAAAGTGGTTTCGATGCCACTGTGGACGCCAACGCACCGGCCTTCCTCGCGCCCAGGAGCATGAGGAAAGCCTTCGACGAAGCCCTGGCGGTCCAACCCCAAACCCCTGCGGACTACTTCCGCTGCGCCTATCGCTCGCTGGCACTGAGCTATAAGCGGGCCATCGACGAGCTGGAGCGCAACACGGGCAGGCGCTACGATAAGCTGTACATCGTGGGCGGCGGCGCGAAGAATCGTTTTTTGAATGAACTCACCGAGGCGGCCACGGGCAAGCGGGTGGTCGCCCTGCCCATCGAGGCCACGGTGCTGGGCAATCTGAAGATCCAACTGACGAGGGAGGAATGAACATGAGCTACCCGGAGGCGAAGCAAAAGTACGCGGTCCGCGGCGTGGACGCCGATGCCGCCATCGAAAGGCTGAAGAGCGTGCCCGTGTCCCTGCACTGCTGGCAGGGCGACGACGTGCGCGGCTTTGATACCGATCCCACGAAGCCCCTCACCGGCGGCATACAGACCACCGGCAATTATCCCGGTCGGGCCCGGACGCCGGAGGAGCTGATGGCCGACATCGACAAGGTGCTCTCGCTGATTCCCGGACGGCCCAAGCTGAACCTGCACGCCAGCTATGCCATATTTGAGGATGGCGAATGGGCGGACCGGGACGCGCTGGAGCCGAAGCACTTTCGCCGCTGGGTGGAATTCTGCAAGCAGCGCGGCCTGGGCTGCGACTTCAACCCCACCTTCTTCTCCCATCCGAAGTGCGACCCGCTGACCCTGGCCTCGCCGGACCCGGAAACCCGGAGATTCTGGATCGACCACGGCAAGGCCTGCATCCGCATATCGGGTTACCTGGCCGAGGAGCTGGGCGAGCCCTGCGTGATGAACATCTGGACCGGCGACGGCTTCAAGGACATCCCCGCCGACCGCATCGGCCCCAGGCGGCGCTACCGCGAATCCATCGACGCGATCCTCGCCGAGCCCTACGACTTTGCGAAGGTCAAGCCCTGCATCGAGAGCAAGGTGTTCGGCATCGGCGTGGAGGCCTACACCGTGGGCTCGGCGGAGTTCGCCCTCAGCTACGCCGCCTTCAACAAGGACAAGTGCATACCGCTGATGGACAACGGCCACTACCATCCCACCGAGGTGGTCTCCGACAAGATCCCGGCGCTGCTGGCCTTCTTCCCGGAGATCGCGCTGCACGTGACCCGGCCCATCCGCTGGGACAGCGACCACGTGGTGCTGTTCGACGACGAGACCCGGGAGATCGCCCGGGAAATCGTGCGCTGCGGCGGGCTGGAGGGCCGCGTGAACATCGCGCTGGACTACTTCGACGCCAGCATCAACCGCGTGTCGGCCTGGGTGACCGGCTATCGCAATTTGCAGAAGGCGCTGCTGTTCGCGCTGCTGCAGCCCAACGACAGGCTGAAGGCCATGCAGGATTCCGGGGATTTCACCGCGCTGATGGTGGCCCAGGAGGAGCTCAAGACCCTGCCCTTCGGCGAGGTCTGGGATGAATACTGCCGCCGCTGCGGGAAGCCCGCGGACGGCGAATGGTTCGATGAGATCAAGGCCTACGAGGCGAAGATATTGGAGGCGAGGGCATGAAGGATATACTGACCGCGCCCTTCATGGTGGAAATGGTGCGCACCGCCACCAATATGTACGATCACGGCTGGGACGAGCGCAACGGCGGCAACATCAGCCTGCTGCTGGATGAAAGGGAAGTGAGGGAATACCTCGATGCGGACAGGGCCATCCGAACCATCCCCACCGGCTTCGCCGCGCCACGGCTGGACGGGCAATACTTCCTGGTCACGGGCACGGGCAAATACTTCAAGAACGTGCAATACGCGCCGGCGGTCAACCTGGGGCTGGTTCGCCTGACCAATGGCGGCGAAATTGCCGAGCTGCTGTGGGGCTTCGAGGACGGCGGCAGCTTCACCAGCGAGTTTCCCGCCCATATGATGAGCCACGTTTCGAGGCTTGCGGTCGACCCGGAAAACAGGGTCGTCATGCACTGCCACCCGGCCAACCTGCTGGCCATGACCTATGTGCATACCCTCGACGAGCGGGAATTTACCCGCACGCTGTGGCAGATGTGCACCGAGTGCATCGTGGTGTTCCCGGACGGCGTGAACGTGCTGCCCTGGATGCTGTGCGGCACGAACGCCATCGGCGAAGCCACCGCCGAAAAGATGAAGACCGCCCGCCTGGTGGTCTGGAGCCAGCACGGCATCTACGGCGCGGGCAGGGACCTGGACGAGGCCTTCGGCCTGATCGAGACCGCCGAAAAGGCCGCCGAGATCTACATGAAGATCGCCCACCTGCCGCGGCTGAACACCATCACCGATGAACAGCTGCACCTGCTGGAGCGGCGCTTCGGCGTGAAGGGCAGGGAGGGCTATCTGGACTGAAGCGGCACGTCGATCGCGCCGACATGACCATACAGAGAGGAGATGGGATTCCATGCTGTACAATGAAGCCTGCGGTGAAAAGCTGTCCCGGCTGGGATTCGGCTGCATGCGGCTGCCCCTGACGGCGGACAAGGCCATCGATGAAGCGGAGCTTCAGCGGATGGTGGGCTACGCCGTCGCGCAGGGCGTGAACTACTTCGACACCGCCTATCCCTATCACGGCGGCATGAGCGAGATCGCCATCGGCAAGGCGCTGAAGCGCTATCCCCGGGACAGCTGGTACCTGGCCAGCAAGTACCCGGGCCACCAGATCGCCGAGCGCTACGACCCCGCCGAGGTGTTCGAGGAACAGATGAAGAAGTGCGGCGTGGAATACTTCGACTTCTATCTGCTGCACAACGTGTACGAGAACTCCTTCGGCGTGTACACCGACCCGAAGTGGGGCATACTCGACTATTTCAAGCGGCAGAAGCGGCTGGGCCGCATCAGGCACCTTGGCTTCTCCTGCCATGCCCGCCCGGATACGCTGGAAAGGTTCCTGGATTACGCGGATGGCGCCATGGAATTCTGCCAGATCCAGATGAACTACCTGGACTGGAGCCTGCAGGACGCGAAGGCCAAGTACGATCTGCTGACCGCCCGGAACATCCCCGTGTGGGTGATGGAGCCGCTGCGCGGCGGCAGGCTGGCGGCGCTGGACGAAGCGGACGAGGCCCGGCTGAAGGCCCTGCGCCCGTCGGAGAGCATCGCCGCCTGGAGCTTCCGCTGGCTGCAGAGGCTGGACAATGTGAAGGTGGTGCTGTCCGGCATGTCGACATACGACCAAATGGTGGATAATGTGGCCACCTTCTCCGGCGGCCGGGAGCAGAGCGGGGCCGAGGCCGCGCTGCTGGAGCAGATTGCCGAGGGCATGAAGGACGCGCTGCCCTGCACGCGCTGCCGCTACTGCTGCGACGGCTGTCCGATGGGGCTGGACATCCCGATGCTGATCCACGCCTACAATGATGTGAAGTTTGCCCAGTCCATGACGGTGGCCATGCAGTTCGACGCGCTGCCCGAGGACAAGCGGCCCTCCGCCTGTGTGGCCTGCGGGGCCTGTGCCGCGGTGTGCCCCCAGAAGATCGACATACCCGCCGCGCTCGCGGAGCTTTCCGAACGGCTGGCCAATACGCCCAGCTGGGCGGAGCTGTGCCGCCAGCGCGAGGCCGCGGCCAGGGCGCTGAAGGCCAGAGAGGAAAAGGCGTAAGCCGTCACCAACAATTAGACAGCCGCCGGGCAATCCCCGGCGGCTGTCGCGGTTTGTTCTATTGGCGCTCCGCGTCGATCAGCGGCAGCACGTTGATCGGCGCGATGCCCAGGGCCCCGGGAACGGGCTGGGGCCGCTTTTCCTTGGGAATGCGCCACCAGATGGCCTGGCTGTCCGGTTTCTGGTCGGCGTAGCGGAACTCCAGCACCCATTCGAAGGGCTCCTCCATGTCCCCGGCGAAGACCACCGGGAATCGGTTCTGGGCCACCCTGGGGCCGAAGTAGTGGGCGCGGATGCCCACATGGGTCACCCCGTCCGGCACGGGCAGCGCCGTCTCCAGCGTCACGCCCCATTCCGGGGCCAGCAGCCGGTTTTCGCCGACCTTGCGGGCGGGCGTGATGTTCTTGCAGCCGGTCAATACCGCCGCCGTCACGGTGCGCGGGCTGGCGAACAGCCGCTTGGTCTGCTCCGGGGCCTGTAGCATGCCGTCCGTCATCACGGCGATGGCGTCGCACATGCGGTAGGCCTCGTCGCGGCTGTGGGTGACCATCAGCGCCGGCCGGCCGTACCGCCGCAGCACCGACAACATCTCGATCTGCAGCCGCAGCCGCAGATGGGTGTCCAGCGCGGAAAAGGGCTCGTCCAGCATCAGCAGCTCGGGCCGGTTCACCAGGATGCGGGCCAGGGCCACCCGCTGCTGCTGGCCGCCGGAGAGCTGGTGGGGCTTGTGGTTCTCCAGGCCGCCCAGCTGGAACATCTGGATTGCCTCAGACAGCGCTCGCTCCCGCTTTGCCTTGTCCCTCTCCCGATGCAGCCCGCAGAGTATGTTCTGACGCACCGTCATGTTGGGGAACAGCGCGTAGTTCTGGAACAGGTAGCCCACCCGGCGCTCCTGGGGCTTCAGGTTCACGCGGCTGTCGGAATCGAACAGCACCCGGCCGTCCAGCTCGATGCGGCCCCGGTCCGGCCGCTCGATGCCGGCGATGCACTTCAGCGTGTAGCTCTTGCCGCAGCCGGAGGCCCCCAGCAGCCCGGTAATGCCGTTTTCACATTCAAATCTGACCCGCAGGCGGAAGTCCCCGAGCCGCTTTTCGATGTCGACAGAGAGGCTCATTTGATCACCGCCTTCTTTTGCCGGGCCTCCAGCATGTTCACGGCCAGCAGCACTACGGCGCTGATCGCCAGGTTTACCAGCACCCAGAACAGCGCGCCGGCGTCGTCGTTGGTGCGGTACAGCTGGTACACGGTGGTGGAAATGGTGGCCGTCCTGCCGGGGGTGTAGCCGATCAGCATCGATGTGGCGCCGTACTCTCCCAGCGCCCGGGCGAAGGCCAGCACAAAGCCCGCCAGTATGCCCTGGCGGCAGGCGGGCATGCGGATGCGCCAGAAGATATAGGTGTTGGACAGCCCCAGCGTCTGCCCGGAGTAGGCCAGGGTTTTGTCGAAGGACTCGAAAGCGCCCCGGGCGGTGCGGTACATCAGCGGGAAGGCGACCACCAGCGCCGCCAGGATCCCGCCGTACCAGGTCATCACGAATTTGAAGCCCAGGCTGTTCAGCAGCATGCCCAGCGGGCGCTTTACGCCCACCAGCAGCAGCAGAAAGTAGCCGCACACCGTGGGCGGCAGCACCATGGGCAGCGTCAGCACCACGTCCAATACGCCCTTCACGGCCCGGGGAAGCCGTGCCACATAATAGGCGCACAGTATCCCCAGGAAGAACACCAGCAGGCTGGCGATGGCGGCGATGCGCAGGGAGTTCCACAGCGGATACCAATCCACCGACGACAGTTGTTCAAGCATCGTAGCCTCCGTTGGAAACGGGCCGGACGTATTGCGCCCGGCCCTGGGATCATTTGGTTATTCAGCGATGGGGGTAAAGCCCACGGCGGCGAACACCTCGGCGCAGGCGTCGGTCTTCAGGTAGTCCAGGAAGGCCTTCGCCGCGTCGGCGTTCTTCGCGGTCTTCAGCACGGCGGCGGGATAGATCACCTGGCCGCCGCACATCTCGGCGGTGGCCTCGTCCACCACGGTCAGGTTCGCTGAAAAGGCGTCGGTGCCGTAGATGATGCCGCAGTCCACGGAGTTTTCGGACACCTGGGTGGTGACCTCCTTCACGTTGGAGCCATAGGTCAGCTTGTCCGCGACGGCGGCCTCATCGATGCCGTAGAACTCAAAGATCTTCTGGGTGTACTGGCCCACGGGCACGTCGCTGTTGCCGATGGCCAGCAGGATCTCGCCGTCCTTCAACAAATCGGCCACCTGGTCGAAGCTCTCGATGCCCTTGGGGTTGCCCTCCGGCACGGCCAGGGTGACCTTGTTCTCCAGCAGGTTCACGCGGGTCTCGCT
>CACYWI010000060.1 GCA_902778045.1 uncultured Eubacteriales bacterium | reverse complement strand
CAGGGGCTTGGTGCGCACCTTGTTGGCGTTCAGCGCGATCTTGATGGCGCCTTCGGCGGCGGCAAAGGACTCGTGGCCGGCCAGGAACGCGAAGCACTCGGTCTCCTCGTCCAGCAGGCGCGCGCCCAGGTTGCCGTGGCCGATGCCGACCTGGCGCTGGTCCGCGACGGAGCCGGGAATGCAGAAGGCCTGCAGGCCCACGCCGATAAAGCGCGCGGCATCCGCGGCGGTCTTCACGCCTTCCTTCATGGCGATGGCGGCGCCCAGCTCATAGGCCCACTTCGCGTTCTCGAAGCAGATGGGCTGCGTGCTCTCTACGATGCTGTAGGCGTCAACGCCCTTGGCGTTGTTATAAGCCTTGACTTCGTCAAAATCCTTGAAGCCATACTTGTCCAGGATGGGCTGGATCTGGGGCATACGACCTTCATAATTCTCAAACAGAGCCATTCTTGCGCACCTCCTGATTACTCTTTGCGCGGGTCAATCCACTTGACCGCGCCGTCCTCGGCCTTGAAGCGGCCGTAGGTGCCGATGTTCTTCTCATAGGCTTCGTTGGGCGTCATGCCCTTCTTGATGGCGTCCATCATCTTGCCCAGGGAGAGGAACTGATAGCCGCAAACCTGGTCGTCCTTGTCCAGGGCGATCTTGGTCACATAGCCTTCGGTCATCTCCAGGAAGCGCACGCCCTTGGCCTTGGTGCCGTACATGGTGCCGACCATGGAGCGCAGGCCCTTGCCCAGATCCTCCAGGCCGGCGCCGATGCGCAGACCGTCGTCAGAGAAGGCGGACTGGGTGCGGCCATAGACGATCTGCAGGAACAGCTCGCGCATGGCGGTATTGATGGCGTCGCACACCAGGTCGGTGTTCAGCGCCTCGAGGATGGTCTTGCCGGGCAGGATCTCGGCGGCCATGGCTGCGGAGTGGGTCATGCCGGAGCAGCCGATGGTCTCCACCAGGGCTTCTTCGATCACGCCGTTCTTCACGTTCAGGCTCAGCTTGCAGGCGCCCTGCTGCGGCGCGCACCAGCCTACGCCGTGGGTATAGCCGGAAATATCCTTGATTTCCTTGGCCTGTACCCACTTGCCCTCCTCGGGGATCGGGGCGGGGCCGTGGTTCGGGCCCTTGGCGACGCAGACCATTTCCTCAACTTCGCGGGAATATTGCATACTGCTTACCTCCTTGTGGTTTCACATCGCGCGTGAATATGTTCGTTGATGAACCTGTGGATGTTGCGCGTTCATCATCATATCAATATTAACACGGACAGCCCGGTTTTGCAATGTAAAAAGTTATAATTTACATTACATTTTGGTTGATGCGTACCAAATCAGGTATTAGTTTTATATAACTAATACCATATATAGTTAATAGACTATTAGTTTGACATAACTAATACGATGTGTTATACTTTTCCTGGCGCAGTCGGCGATCCAAACCTGCCTGCTGTGTTTGTCCCGGCATGCCAAGGTGTATACTACTATTGCCGGATCATCGAACGATATGGAAAGGACGTGTTCCCCATGAGCGATTTCACCATCACCAAGGTCATCGGCCGTGAGATCATTGATTCCCGCGGCAATCCCACCGTAGAAGCCGAGGTCACCCTCGCAAGCGGCATTGTCGGCCGCGGCGCGGCCCCCTCCGGCGCATCCACCGGCGAGTTTGAGGCGCTGGAGCTGCGCGACGGCGACAAGACCCGCTTCGGCGGCAAGGGCGTTTCCAAGGCCGTGAGCAACGTCAATACCGTGATCAACGACGTGCTGCAGGGCATCGACGCCCGCGATACCTATGCCGTGGACGGCGCGATGCTGAAGGCCGACGGCACCAAGGACAAGTCGAACCTCGGCGCGAACGCCATCCTGGCGGTGTCCATCGCCGCGGCGAAGGCCGCCAGCGAAGGGCTGGGCGTGACGCTGCACCAGTTCCTGGGCGGCGTTCAGGGCAACAGCCTGCCGGTACCGATGATGAACATACTGAACGGCGGCGCGCATGCCGACAGCTCGGTGGATACCCAGGAATTCATGATCATGCCCGCGGGCGCGCCCTCCTTCAAGGAAGGCCTGCGCTGGTGCGCCGAGGTGTTCCAGACCCTGAAGAAGCTGATCAAGGACATGAAGGACGTGACCGCCGTGGGCGACGAGGGCGGCTTTGCCCCCAACAGCCTGGGCGGCGACGAGGACGCCATCGAGCTGATCCTGAAAGCCATCCGCGCCGCCGGCTACGAGCCCGGCAAGGACTTCGTGCTGGCCATGGACGCCGCCTCCTCCGAATGGAAGAGCGAGAAGGGCAAGGGCTTCTACCATCAGCCCAAGTCCGGCAAGGATTTCACCTCCGACGAGCTGATCGCCCATTGGGAGAGCCTGGTGGACAAGTATCCGATCATCTCCATCGAGGACGGTCTGGACGAGGAGGACTGGGAGGGCTGGCAGCGCATGACCGCGAAGCTGGGCCACAAGGTGCAGCTGGTGGGCGACGACCTGTTCGTTACCAACACCGAGCGCCTGGCCAAGGGCATCGCGCTGGGCTGCGGCAACAGCATACTGATCAAGCTGAACCAGATCGGCTCCGTTTCCGAGACGCTGGAGGCCATCAAGATGGCCCACAAGGCCGGCTATACCGCCGTGACCTCCCACCGCTCCGGCGAGACCGAGGACACCACCATCGCCGACCTGGCCGTGGCCCTGAACACCCGTCAGATCAAGACCGGCGCGCCCAGCCGTTCCGAGCGCGTGGCCAAGTACAACCAGCTGCTGCGCATCGAGGAGAGCCTGGGCGAAAACGCCGTGTATCCGGGCTTCGACGCCTTCAATGTGAAGCGCTGACCTGTCCATTCAAAAGCCCCGGGAGACCATGCTTCGGTTTCCCGGGGTTTTTGTATTTGCTCAAAGCAGCGTGGCGTCGGATACCCTGTGCCACAGCCACACGGCAAAGGGTATGCAAAGCGCCTCCGCCAGCACAAAGGCCAGCCACACCAGGGACAGCTGCCCGGTGGCGCGCAGGGCCAGCGCCAGCACCACAGGCAGTATCGCCTGCCGAAGCATTGTCAGCGCCATGCTGGCCGTGCCCTGGGAAAGCCCCTGCAGCGCCGCTGCGAACACCAGGTTGGGTATGGACACCAGCCACGCCAGCGCCAGCAGCCGCACCGCCGGGATGCCGATGGCGTTCATGTGCTCCGAGGCATTGAACAGCCGCATCACCAGGGTCGGCGCGAGCTCCAGCACCGCCAGGAACAGCAGGTAGAAGACCACCGAGTAGATCAGCGCCCAGCGCACCGATTCATGCACCCTGTCCCGTCGGCGCGCGCCGTAGTTGTAGGCCACGATGGGGATCAGGCCGTTGTCGATGCCGTGCACGCCCACGGTGCAAAGGCCCATCATCCTGGCGCACACGCCGTATACCGCCACGGCGGTGGAGGAAAAGGCGAACAGTATCGAATTCATGGCCACGGTCACGAAGCTGGTCAGCACCTGCACCAGCGTGGAGGGCACGCCCACCCGAAGGATGTCCCGCACGCTTTGCCAATCCGGCTTCAGCGTGAAGGAGAAGGTGATCTCCCTGTTCCAGCGGCGGTTGATGAATATACCCGCCAGCAGGCCCATGTGCTGGCCGATCACCGTGGCGATGGCCGCGCCGCGGGTGCCCATGTTCAGGGCGAATATGAACACCGGGTCCAGGATCAGGTTGGTCAGCGACGCCGCCGACAGCGTGAACAGGAACAGATGGGATTTGCCGCTGGCGATCACGAACCGGTCGAATACCCACTGCCCCATCTGGCCCAGGGCAAACAGCATGCAGATGCTCAGATAGTCCCGGCCGTGGGCGGCGATCACCGCATTGCCGCCGGACTGCCAGTCGAAATACCACCTTATGCCCAGCAGGCAGGCGACGCAGATCAGCACCCAGGCGCACAGCGCGATGAATATGGCGGCGCTGGCGGTCTTCTTCACCTTGTCCGGCCGTTTTTCGCCCAGCGCCTTGGAGATGACGGCGTTCAACCCCACCGCGTTGCCAAGTCCAAGCGCGGACACGAGCACCTGCACCGGCGCGGCCAGGGAAAGCGCGGTCAGCGCGTCCTCCGACACCTTTGAGACGAACACGGAATCCACAAAGTTGTACAGGGAATTGATCAGCAGGCTCAGCATCAGCGGTATGCCCGTGTTGATCACGAGCCGGCTGATCTTCATCGTGCCCATGCTGTTTTCCCGGATATCCTCCATGCGGCGCACCTCCTTTTAGTACCATTGTAGTACTGTCAATTCATGCCCGTCAAGTCTGCGCATAATTATGCAGAAACAAATTGCATAAATATTCATCTTGTTGCATAGGCGCATCTGTGCTATCATAGACACAGAATCCCCCCTACAATACCGCAAAAGAAAGGTTTTGATCGCGATGCAGGCCTATAACCCCTATCTGCCCAGCTGGGAGTACATCCCCGACGGCGAACCCCATGTTTACGGCGACCGGCTTTACGTGTACGGTTCCCACGACCGGTTCCGCGGCCACGTGTACTGCCTGAACGACTATGTTTGCTGGTCCGCGCCGGTGGACGACCTGGCCGACTGGCGCTACGAGGGCGTGATCTACAAAAAGACCGACGATCCCGACAACCCCGACGGCGAAGGCTGCCTGTTCGCCCCGGATGTGACGCAAGGGCCCGACGGGCGCTATTACCTGTACTATGTGCTGCACAACCGGAATTACGTTTCCGTGGCGGTGTGCGACACCCCCGCCGGCAAATACGAATACCTGGGCAACGTGCGCTATCCCGACGGCACGCGCCTGGGCGAGCGGGAAGGCGACGAGCCCCAGTTCGACCCCGGCGTGCTGACCGAGGGCGACGTCACCTGGCTGTACACCGGCTTCTGCGGCCCCTGGGATGACAGCCGCCACGGCCCCATGGTCACCCGCCTCGGCCAGGACATGCTGACGATCACACAGCCGCCCCGGTTCATACTGCCCAGCAAGCCCTACGCCGGCGAGACGGAATACGCGAAACACGCCTTCTTCGAGGCGCCTTCGATCCGCAGGTTCAACGGGATCTACTACTTCGTCTACTCCTCCATCGTGATGCACGAGCTGTGCTATGCCACCAGCGACAGGCCCGACGAAGGCTTCGCCTATCGCGGCGTGCTGGTCAGCAACTGCGATCTGCACATCGACAGCTACAAGCCCGCGGACAAGCCGATGCTGTACTGCGCCAACAACCACGGCGGGCTGGCGGAGGTGAAGGGCCACTATTACATCTTCTACCACCGCCACACCAACGGCACCAACTTCAGCCGCCAGGCCATGGCTGAGCCCATCCGCATGCTGCCGGACGGCGGCTTCCAACAGGCGGAGATGACCTCCTGCGGCCTGAACGGCGGCCCGCTGATTGGCCGGGGCACCTATCCGGCCCACATCGCCTGCAACCTGTTCACCAGCGTGGACCACATGTACACCGGCGGTCCGGGCGGCGACGGCTTCTGGCTGGACGCCCGCTTCCCCATCCTCACCCAGGATGGGCGGGACGGCGACGAGGAGCCGGGCTACATCTTCAACATGACCGAATCCGCCACCTGCGGCTTCAAGTATTTCCGCTTCGAGGGGCTCAGGAGGATCACCGTGTATACCCGGGGCTACGGCAACGGATACTTCGGCGTCAAGACCGCCTGGGACGGCGAGGAGCTGGGCCGCATTCCCGTGCACGGCGGCACGAACTGGCAAGCGACCGCCGGAGAGGCTTCCATACCCGACGGCGTTCACGCGCTGTACCTCACCTACCATGGCGGCGGCAACATCGCCCTGCTGAAATTCACGCTGGAATAAAGCCACCGGGGCGGCGCTTTTGCATAGCGCCGCCCCGGCCGTTTCGTATATCCGGATGGATCAGAACTGCTTCCTGATGATCAGGTCGATCCTGTCGCCCTTCACGCCCACGATGATGTCGTCCGCCAGCCTGGCGACGATGGATTTCTCCAGCTCATCCCAGGCGTCATCGGCGGCGCTGTCGGTGCCGCGCGCCTGGCCCAACTCGTCCCTGTAGGTCTGCAGGGTCCAGACCGTCATCATGTCGGCGCTTCCGGCCATGGGGCTGGGGGTGTGGATGACGCCGTACTTCATCGTCTCTTGGCCGTAGGCGTCGATCGTCCTGCCGAAGCCGTTGAGCACAGAGGACATCACGTCGCCCAGCTTGGCCATGAAGCCCTTCGCGGCGGCGTTTTTGCCCGTGGTGGATACGGACAGCAGCTCCGATTTCTTGTCCGCGTCCATGTTCGCGGTGGCCTCGAAGTGGATCTCGCAGGCCTTTTGATCGGCCTCAAACCAGATTTGCCCATAGAAATCATCCAGCATGGTCCTGACCATGCCCAGCGTCTCTTCCACCAGCAGGTCCAGGCGCAGCGTGTCGCGCTTGTCCAGCTTCGCCTGCCACGCGAAATTCTCCGTCGCGAAGCGCGCCGCGGCCATCCGCCCCGCGTCGCTGTTGACCATGAACTTGTCCGATACCATGTTCTTTACCTCTCTTGCCCGCGCTATTCGATCGTCAGGATATCGGCAAAGCCGGTGACATCGAACACCTCGTTGACGATCTCATTCACATTGCAGACCTTCATGCCGCCCTTCTTGCTCATGGCCTTGTGAGCGCTCAGCAGCACGCGCAGGCCGGCGGAAGAGATGTAATCCAGCTTGGAAAAATCCATCTTCAGCTCGGTGGCCTCGTCCATGCTCTCCCTCAATACCTGCTCCAGCTCCGGGGCAGTGGTGGTGTCCAGCCGTCCCTCCAGGGCTATGTCAAGCCGGGTTCCGTTCAGGCTCTTGTTGATCTTCATCAATGCATCCTCCTTGTCAGCAGTGCTCTTATGGAATCAGAGCGGCCGTGCCGTTCCCTATGCCATACACAATATAACAGAACAGGGTGCATTCCGTCAAGCAGAAAAAGCGAACATTTCGTAGTTATTTCAGGCTTTTCACCCAGTCGCGCAGCGCATCCTCGGTGATGCCCGCGCTGTGGCGCGCGCCATTCAGCCATTTGCCGGCTTTTGCCAGCCTCGCCAGATCAGCGCCGCTGTCGCCAATGCCGCTGCTGCCGCTGGTGCAGAAGGGGATCACGGTGATGCCGGTGAAATCATACTTTTCCACGAAGGTGCACATGATGCGCGGCTCCATGCCCCACCAGATGGGATAGCCCAGGTACAGCGTGGTATAGCCCTTCAGATCGATGTCCTTGCCCCCCAGCGCCGGTCGGGTTTCGGGATGATCCTGCTCCCATGTGGCGCGCGTGCTGCTGTCGCCGTAGTCCAGGTCCTCCTCGGTATAGGCCACTTCGGGAACGATCCGGTACAGGTCGGCATCCGTTACCCGGGCCAGCTTCTTCGCGACGCCTTCGGTGGTGCCGGTGCAGGAGAAGTAGGCCACCAGCGTCTTGCCCTGGTCCGGATCGGGCATCACGGCCTTCTTCTCGCTGACCTTTACCTTGACCTTGGCCTTCTTGCTGCCGGACCTGGCGGTGATCGTGGCGGTGCCCACGCCCTTGGCCTTGATCACGCCCTTGCCTGAGACCGTGGCGACCTTCTCGTCGCTGCTGCTCCACTTGACCTTCTGCGTGCTGTCCTTGGGCTTGACGGTGGCCTTGACCGTCTTCTTGCCTCCCACGGTCAGCTTGATCGTCTTGGTTTGAGACAGGGTCAGCTTCGTGGTCTTGACCGTCTTTGCCGACACCTTGACCTTGACCTTGGCCTTCTTGCCGCCGGACTTGGCCGTGATCGTGGCGGTGCCCGCGCCCTTGGCCTTGACCACGCCCTTGCCCGAGACCGTGGCGACCTTCTCGTCGCTGCTGCTCCACTTGACCTTCTGCGTGCTGTTCTTGGGCTTCACGGTCGCCTTGATGGTCTTCTTTTCTCCCACGGTCAGCTTTACCGTCCCGTCTTCGGACAGCGTCAGCTTCGTGGTCTTGACTGTCTTCGCAGCCGCCAGAGCCGGCGCGACGCCTGACATACCCGCCAGCAGTATTGCCGCCAGGATGGCGGCGAGAAACACCTTCGCTGTGCGCTTCATATCGATACCCTCCCCTGTGTTCATGTCCGCGGTCTGTTCTGCGCCATGACGCCCGCCAGCGGATGCGGCACATAGGGTGCCTCCAGGCAGGCGATCTCATCGTCGGAAAGCGCAAGCTCGACGGCCTTGGCCGCGCCTTCGATGTGGTGGAGCTTCGTCGCGCCCACCACCGGCGCGGTGACCTTGGTCAGCAGCCAGGCCAGCGAGATCTCCGTCATGGACACGCCGCGCCTGTCCGCCAGCTCCGCCACGCGGCCGATGATGACCTCGTCCTGTGCCTTCGTGGCATCGTACTTGAACCTTGCGTAGGCGTCCTTCTCCAGCCGGTCAGTGGTCTCGCCAGGCCTTCGGGACAGGCGTCCTGAGGCCAGCGCGCTGTAAGGCGTGAGGGCGATGTTCTCCTCCCTGCAGAACGGGATCATCTCGCGCTCCTCCTCGCGGAAGATCAGGTTGTAATGCCCCTGAATGGAGATAAACTGTGCCCAGCCCTCCCGCCGGGCGATGTCGTTGGCCTTCGCCAGCTGCCAGGCAAAGCAGTTGGAGATGCCGATATAGCGTGCCTTGCCCGCCTTTACGGCGCGGTTCAAGCCGTCCAGCACGTCCTCGACGGGCGTGTTCCAGTCCCACATATGGTAGATGTACAGGTCCACGTAATCCATGCCCAGGTTCCCGAGGCTCTTGTCCAGCATGCGCTGGATGTGCTGCTGGCCGGTGATTCCGGCTTCGATCTCCTCCGGCGTACGGGGCAGGAACTTGGTGGCCACCACTACGTCCTCGCGCTTCGCGAAGTCACTGAGCGCGCGGCCCAAGTACTGCTCGCTGGTGCCGCCCTGGTAGGCGATGGCCGTATCATAGAAGTTGACGCCCAACTCCAGGCCGCGCCTGATGATCTCGCGGGAGTGGGCCTCATCCAGTGTCCAGGCGTGCTGGCCCTTGCCGGCATCGCCAAAGCCCATGCAGCCCATGCAGATCCGGGATACATTCAGATCGGAATTCCCGAGTTTAATACTATTCTCAAATCAAATATAGACAAATCTAACCAAGTGTGATATATACTATTCTCAAATCAAATATAGACAAATCTAACCAAGTGTGATATAATGGAGTCGGTGATGAGAGATGAAGCGATTCCAAATAAGCGAGGGAGAATACAAGGCGATCAAGGCAGCGGAAAAAGCAGCCAAAGGGAAGAAAGAAAGCCGTCGGCTGCGGGTATTGATGATGAGATATGAAGGATACAGCGCGACAGAAACGGCGAAAATCCTGGGGATAAACAGGAGCAGTGTATACCTGCAGTATAGGAAGTATGAAGCAGAAGGGCTGGAGGGATTCACACAGAATAAATACAAGGGGAACCATCACGCGTTGACAGAGACGCAGGAGAAGGAAATACTGGAGCAATTTGAAAAGGCGGCAGAAGCCGGACAGGTAGTGACCGCACAGGACATCAAAAGAGCATTTGATGAAGTGCGCGGGAAGGATACCGGGCGAGGATATATCTATATGCTGTTAGAGCGGCATGGGTGGCGGAAAGTGATGCCGAGATCGAAACATCCGAAAGCGGCGAATGAAGAGGCGTGTGAAGCCTCAAAAAAATTAAGCAAAGTGTGCTGGATGCCCGCGAAAAGTGCCCCCCAAAAGGACGAGTTCGGTTGATGTTTCAAGACGAGGCAGGCTTTGGCCGAATCAACAAACCGAAACGCTGCTGGTGCAGTAAGAAGGTACGCCCATCAGTTCCGTGTCATCATATCCGGGAATATCGGTATGCCTTCGGTGCGGTAGAGCCCATGACAGGAGATCACTTTTTCCTGGTTCTGCCCAGATGTGATACTATCTGCATGAATAAGTTTCTGGAAGAACTGTCAAAAGAGTATCCAGATGATCAGATACTCATGGTTTGCGACGGAGCATCCTGGCACAGATCGAAAGGCCTCAAAGTTCCTGCGAATATAGCCTTGTTGCACATTCCGCCATACACGCCGGAAATGAATCCCATAGAGCAGATCTGGAAGCAGCTTCGCTCTATGGGATTCAGAAATGAAGTGTTCAAAACCCTTGAACACGTTGTCACCAGACTCTGTCTCACTATCTGTCAATTGACCAACAGTATAGTAAAAAGCATTACCTGTAGACATTGGATTGAATGTTGCTTTTTAAACTGAGAA
>CACYWI010000059.1 GCA_902778045.1 uncultured Eubacteriales bacterium | reverse complement strand
TTTCAAGGCGATTCCCCGCAGGTTTACTGGCGGTAAATCAAGGGGAATCAACGCAGAAATGCAGTCAAAGACGCCGAAAATGCGCTTCAGGTATTTTGGGAACACACTCTAGCCCATCCCGTTGCCCGTGTTGGAGCATTACAGGCAGCGGAAAACGGGCATGAAAGAAATCAAACCGTTTTCAGAACAGCAGCTCGGCGATGTGCTTGGCGTTCGCGCCGCCCAGCTTCAGGCCCTCCAGGCAGTAGTGGCAATAGCAGATCACGGCGTCGGTCTTCAGCTGCGCGCAGTAATCGGCCATGAGGGCCCGCTGCTCGTCCCCGGTGTGGGGCTGGAACAGGCCCTGCGCGCCGTCCACGTAGTACCTCGGGGCCAGCTTCGGGTTCCGGGGCGGCTGGGGACGGTACAGCGACGCGCCGCAGAAGCGGGTGCGCTCCCGGTTCTCGGGCAGCTCGACCACGTTCACGCCCATCTTTGAAAGCAGGCTGCGCACGGCATCCTGCTCCGCCCTCCGGTCCCGGGACCGCCAGCAATCCTGCACCGTGGCGGTGAGGCCGGTGAGGTCGGGCAGGGGGAAGGCGTCGTCGGCGTCGATCAGCTCCCACAGCGAGTGGACCCGCACGCCGGGGCGGGTCTCCCCGATGATGTTATTGCAGTTGTGGCACAGCGAATACACGTCGTCCCCCGGCTGGAAGTCGCCGCAGTCCGGCAGCGCCTGCCAGGCTTCCCGCAGCTCGCCCTCGGGCATCCTGTCCTCAAAATCCCGGAGCTTGTACCGGGGCACGCAGCAGCGCACCGCGGCCATGCCGAAGCGCCGCTGTACGTATTCCCGGATCCTCAGGCTGAGCTCCGGGAACTGTGATGTGAACACGCAGCTCGCGATGTACCAGGATCGGCTCATGTCGATTCCACCTTCCTGTGATTTGTAAGAAGCCGTCCCCGCCGGCGCTGTGCCAGTGGGACGGCTCCGCCGTGGCACAGGCGTTACGGTTCCGGCGCGGTGAAGGCGACGGGGGTCGCGCCGGAGGTGGCGTCCGCGCCGGTCAGGTACAGCACCTCGAACAGGTCCTCCACGTGCAGCGTGCGAATGCGATAGTTGTTGGTGAACTTTTCGCCCTCGGTGACGTATTCCACCGTGTACAGCGTCTCGTTCGGGCTGTGCAGGTAGTAGCCGATCACCTCGGCCTGGACCTGCTGGCCGGGCTGCAGGCCGTCGGGTACCAGGTTTTCGCCCTTGGAGCGGTAGACGTACAGCTCCGTGATGTCCTGATCCATGGCGTTCTCCAGGGTGTAGGTGCGGCGGACGAGCTCGCCCTCGGCGGGGGCATCCACCGGCTCGACCTGCTGGGCACTGCCGTCGGGATTGGCGAAGGAGACCGCGGTGGCCCCGGACACGGCGTCGGTGCCGGTCAGGTACAGCACGTTGAACAGGTCCTCCACGTGCAGGGTGCGGATGGCGTAGGTCTCGCCGCCGGCCACGAATTCCACCGTGTACAGCGTCTGGTTCGGCGTGCGCAGGTAGTAGCCGGCCACGTCCACCTGGATCTGCTGGCCGGGCTTCAGGCCGTCCGGCACCAGGTTCGCGCCCTTGGATTCATACACATACAGCGCGCTGATGGGCGTCTGCATGGCGTTTTCCAGGGTGTACACCCGGGAGACGATCTCGTCGTCGGCGGGGGCTTCCGCGCAGGCTGCGGCCAGGGCACAAAGGGCGAGGATGGCTTTGTTGAACATATCACATACCTCCCTGATTTGATGGCTTCATTATAGCGCAAACGGGAGGCTTTGTAATCTACGAGAATTATATAAACCCATATAAAATCTATATGGAGTCGCACCACTGGGCAAGGCACTGTGCCATGGCCCTGACCGTGCTGGGGATGTGCCCTGTGCGGCGATGGACGATGGACACGGGGATGTCCGCCTGGGCGAAGGGCAGCTCTGTGACAACGATCTGCTTTCCGGCGGCCAGCGCGTCGACGGTGGAGGCGGGGAACAGGCTGACGCCCGCGTCGACGGTGGAGGCGGGGAACAGGCTGACGCCCAGCCCGGCGCTGACGCTGGCGAATATGGCGCTCAGGGAGTTCATCTCCATGATCTCGCCGGGCACGATGCCCTTTTTGGCCTGGATCTCCTCCAGCCTGCGGCGGTACGAGCATCCCCGGGGGAACACCACCAGGGGCCTTGACAGCAGCGCCTCCAGCGGGGCGGCGTCGCATGAGATCAGCACCAGCCTTTCCCGGGTCAGCGGCACCGCCTCCAGCGCGGGGTGGCTGATCTCGCCGCCCACCACGGCGGCGTCCAGCTTGCAATCCAGCACGGCCTGCACCGCCTGCTGGCTGGGCATCGTGCGCAGCAGCGTGCGGACTTTGGGGTAGCGCTCGTGATAGCGCCTGAGCATCGAGGGCAGCAGCGAGAGCGCCGCCGATTCCATGCTGCCCAGCAGCAGCGTGCCGCCGGGCACGCCCTCGTCCCGCACGGCGCTGGCGGTCTCCTCGGCCAACAGAAGCATGCGCTGCGCGTAGTCGAACAGCAGCTCGCCCTTTTCCGTCAGGCGCACGCCCTCCGGCAGACGGTCGAACAGGGAAACGCCCAGCTCCGCCTCCAGCGCGTGGATGCGGGTGGACAGGTTGGACTGCGCGTAGTTCAGAACCTGGGCCGCCCGCGTCAGGCTGCCCTCGGTGGCCGCGGTGCAGAAGAAATGCAGCGTTTGCAGGTCCATGCCATCCTCCATATGATTGCAATATGATTCGTGAGCGGAATCATATATAGATATCGCCGGGGACAGTATAGCACAGATCCCCGGCGGATGCAATAGCTGCGACGGTATGGCTACGGCTTTTTCCCGATCAGCTTCACCAGCGCCCCCTCGTCCGCGCCGGGGCACAGGGCGCGGGCGCGGTCGAATATCGCTTGCCAGGATTCGGCGGGATCCTCTGGATAGGCCGAGGTCATCAGGTCGTAGCCCCACAGGCTCTCCGGCGCCATCATCAGCGATACGGCCATGCCGTATTCCTCGCCCCGCTTGTTTTGCCTGCGGCGGAAGCCGGCGATCACCAGGTACAGCTGCATTTGCAGCCCCGTCAGTATGCCGGGGTAGTTTTTTTCGCCGCCCTTGCCGAAGCCGGCCATGCGCTTGAGCTCGGTGGAGGGGATGGACGCGCCGGTGAACTGCGGCTCGTCCTCGGATTCGGGGTCCACGAAGAACTGCATGACGGCCTTCTCGCGGTGGGAGGCCGCGCCGCTCTGCCACCTGCCGTCGAAGTCCCAGCCATCCCGCCGGGCGTTGGCGAAGCGGGGCAGCCAATCCGGGCTGATGAAGCCCGCCCGGCCGTCGAAGAACTTGCCGTAGGCCACCGCGTGGCCGGCGGCGATCTCCTCCCGCCACTCCCAGGGGTCGGTGGCCCGGTCGCCGGTCCACCATGCGCCGGCGGCCACCCGCTCCTCCACCGAGAAGCCGGGGACCTCGTTTGCGAAGTAGGGCAAAAAGCCCACCTCTTTGATGTGATCGACCAATGCCCCGGCGGATTGTATCCGTCGGGGATCGGTCCATGAAAGTCCCTTCATCGTCCAGTCTGCCATGACGTCATTCCTCCGCGTCGGGCCAGAACAGCTCGTCCAGCGTCTTGCCCAGCGCGTTGCATATGGCCAGGCACAGCTTGATGGTGGGGTTGTAGTCGCCCTTTTCGATGGCGTTGATTGTCTGCCGGGACACGCCCACCGCGTCCGCCAGCTGCTGCTGGCTCCAGTCCTTCCCGGCCCGGGCGCTCTTCAGCTTCAGATTCTTCATGTCATTCCGCCTCGCTTCGCTTGTCCATGGCGCGCTTGACCAGCATGCAGGCGAACACGGCCAGCAGCATGATGCCCACGAACAGGTTGTTGTTCTCGTACCAGCGCTCCTGCACGGTGGCCGCCTCAAGGGCGTGCCACACGCCGAGGCCCGTGTTCAGCAGGCCAATGACGCCGATGATGCCCGCCCACGAGGCCGGCTTGTCCGACGTGCGGAAGTAGGCGTCGCTGAAGATGCTGTAGGCCGCGAACACCGCCACCGACAGCAGCAGCCCGATCAGCACCGACAGCCGCGTGGCGAAGAAGGGCAGCTCCAGGCTGTTCAGCACCATCCACACCGCCAGGTAGATGCCCAGCGTGGCGTAGGCCAGCGTGAAGGCCTGGCCCCGGGCGGCCAGTTGGCGCTCGTCGAATTTGGAGGGCTTGACGCCCTTCTTCGTGGCCAGCTTCATGCTCACAGTGCAGGCGACGGCCACGATCAGTATGCCCACGATAAAACCGATTGCCCATGCGGTACTCATTTTCGTATCCTCCTTGGTCCCTCTGTCGCGGCCCCACTTCCCGGCCGCTGGAGATAATATACCACAGGGCGGACATATTGTCAAGTATTTACGACAATTTGGAAGATAAAGATTATGTTATGTCGAGTGGACTTTTGACAGGAAGGGGAGTATAATGAGAATTGGGAATTAGGAATTAGGAACTAGGAACTAGGAACTAGGGGAACGAGGGAACAGGGATTAGGGATTAGGGATTAGGGATTAGGGATTAGGGATTAGGGATTAGGGATTAGGGATTAGGGATTAGGCAATAGGCAATAGGAATGGTGGCTGCTGTCAAGCCTTCCCCTTTAGGGGAAGGTGGCTTTGATGAAAAAAGCTTGCATTTTTCATCAAAGACGGAAGAGGTCGTTCCCCGTCACCTCTACGGGCGATTTCCGATCATCTGTGATGTGAGAACAGGAACAAATGGGAGCGTGCGGTATGAAGTATAGCGGATTCGCCGTTCTTCGACCAGGCACGGCGGTGGCTGGATGTGTATTTTACGGGGAAGGACCCCGGGTTCGTGCCCACGCTGCACTTCGTGGGGTCTGATTTCAGGAACCGGGTCGGGAAGCTGATGCTCCAGATCCCCTTCGGGAGTACGACCACCTACAAGGCCCTGGCCCAGGCAATGGCGGGGCAGGGGAAAAGACCCGCCTGCCAGGCCGTGGGCGGCGCGGTGGGGAAGAACCCCATCTGCCTGATCGTGCCCTGCCACCGGGTGCTCGGCTCCGACGGCAGCCTCACCGGCTACGGCGGCGGGCTGTGGCGGCCGGGGCCGCTTCCGAAAGGAAGCGGCCCCGGGCGCGTCACTTGGGATTATTCGAAGTCAGCGATGTTGCTGGCGTCGATCCAGGTGTTGGTGGTGATCAGGGTGTTGGACTCCAGGGTCTCGCCCTTGATCAGCAGCACGGCAGCGTTGATGCCGTTGGCGGCCATTTCGCCGCCGTTCTGGGAGACGGTGCCGGTGATGCGGCCGTCCTTGATGGCCTCGAAGCCGTCGGGGGTGCCGTCAACGCCGGTGATGACGATGCCGCTGTTCGCGCCGGCAGCGTTGCCCGCGCCGATGGCCATGCCGTCGTTCTCGGCCACGATGGCGTCGAACTCATAGGCGCTCAGCCAGCTCTCCACGGTGGTCTGCGCGCTGGCAGTGTCCCAGCCGCAGTCCGCGGGCTCGACGACCTCTTCGATCTCAGGATAGTTGGCCAGGATGTTGCGATAGCCTTCCAGCCTCTGCAGTCCGCCGGAGTCGCCGGAGGGGCCGGTCAGGATGGCGATCTTGCCCTTGCCACCGATCAGGTCGGCCACGGCCTGCATCTCGGTTTCACCGGCGGTCACGTTGTCGCCGCAGGACAGGGCCGCGATGCCGTAGTTCTCCCAATCGGTGCAGGCGGAGATGATGTTGATGACCACCACGCCAGCGTCGGCCGCTTCCTTGGCGGCGGCGCCCAGCGCGTCGGGGTTCACAGGCTCAAACAGGATGGCATCGTACTGGCCGATGCCCTGCTCGATCTGGGCGATCTGGGTGGCGGCGTCAGAATCGGAGCTCAGCACGGTCAGGTCCACCTTCAGCTCCTCGGCGGCCTTCACGGCGGCGTCATACACGCCGTTCTGGAAGGCGTTGTTGCGGTGCTGCTGCAGCAGCAGGATCTTCAGGCCCTCGCCCGCGCCTTCGCCGGCACGCAGCACGCCGTTCTCCATCTGCGCCGCAAACGCGGTGCCGGTCAGCAGGGCGACCACCAGGATGATCGCGGTGACAAGAACTGTTCTCTTCACTTGGGTTTCCTCCTTAAAATATAGTCTTTTATGAAAAGGGATTGGGTCAGTTCTTCCGGCCCTTGCCCTTCACATCCATCAGTACGGCCCCGACAATGATCAGGCCCTTGATGATCTTCTGCCAGTAGGCGGATACGCCCAGGATGTCCAGGCCGTTGGCGATCACGGTGATCAGCAGCGTGCCGATGATGACGCCCCAGGGCTTGCCCACGCCGCCGGACATGGACACGCCGCCCACCACGCACGCGGTGATGGCGTCCATCTCGTAGCTCTCGCCCGCGGTGGGCTGGCCGATGGTCACGCGGCTGGTCATGAGGAAGCCGCACAGGCCCGCCAGCAAGCCGGCGATGGCGAAGGTGGACACGCGGATGAAGCTGGTGTTGATGCCGGCCACCCGCGCCGCCTGCACGTTGCCGCCGCAGGAATACACCCTTCGGCCGTACACCGTCTTGGTGGCCACGAACGAGCAGATGATGATCACGACGATCAGGAACACCGCCAGGTTCGGGATGCCCAGGATCGTGCCCGCCGCGATGGCGCGGTACTGCTCGCTGAGGCCGGTGACCGGGTTGCCGCCGCACACCAGCAGCGCGAGGCCGCGGATGCCGGTTTGGGTGCCCAGCGTCATGATGAAGGCGGGCAGGTTGCCCACGGCGATGCCCACGCCGTTCAGTATGCCCACGCCCAGGCCGGCGATCATGGCCACCAGCATCGGCACGATCAGGGGCACCTGGCCCTTGCCCAGCAGGGCGGCCAGCACGCCGGCGAAGGCCAGCGTGGAGCCCACGGACATATCGAAGCCGCCGGAGATGATCACGAACATCATGCCGAAGGCCAGTATGCCGTTGATGGAGGCCTGCTTGAGTATGTTGCCCAGGTTGCGCCCGGAGATGAAGCTGGGCTTCATGATCGTCAGCACGACCACCAGGGCCACGAAGATGATGAAGATGAAGTATTCGCTGATCAGCGCTTTGATGTCTTTCTTGTTTTCCATATGTCCCTCCCGGCGTTACACCGCAATGTCCGAAGCCAGTCGCATGATGCTCTCCTGTGAAAACGCCTCCCGGCCAAGCTCGCCGGAAAGGTGGCCCTCCGCCATCACGGCGATCCTGTCGCATACGCCCATCAGCTCCGGGATCTCAGAGCTGATCAGTATGACCGCCTTGCCCTGCTGCACCAGCGACCCGATCAGCAGGTAGATGTCGCGCTTTGCGCCCACGTCGATGCCGCGGGTGGGCTCGTCCATGATGATGATGTCCGGGTCGTTCAGCAGCCACTTGGAGATGACCACCTTCTGCTGGTTGCCGCCGGACAGGTTGCCCACGATCTGGTCGCCGGAGGGCGTCTTGATCTTCAGCTTCTCGATGTACTCGGCGGACAGCTTGCGCGCCTTGGCCCGGCTGTACAGGCCGTTCACCAGCGCCTTGCCGATGGCCACCATGGAGATGTTGTCGTTCACCGTGCCGGAGAGGTTCAGGCCGGTGACCTTGCGGTCCTCGGTGACCAGGGCCACGCCCTGCTTGATGATGTCGGAGGGGGAGTGCACGTGCACCTTCCGGCCCTTCACGATGATCTCGCCGCCGGACAGCCGGTGCATGCCGAAGATGCCCTCCACCAGCTCGCTGCGCCCTGCGCCCACCAGGCCGCCGATGCCCAGGATCTCGCCCCTCTTGACAGAGATGCTCACGTCCTTCACGCGGCCGTCGGCCCGGGTGATGTGGTTGGCCTCGAACAGGGTCTCGCCGATCTGCGCCTCCAGCTTCGGGAACACATCGGTGATCTCGCGGCCCACCATCATCTTGATCAGCGCCGCCTCGTCCAGCTCCTGGGTGGTGCCGCGGCCCACATACTTGCCGTCGCGGTACACCGTCACGCTGTCGCAGATGGTGAAGATCTCGTCCATGCGGTGGGAGATGTAGATGATGGCCACGCCCTTCTCCTTCAAGCGGCGGATGTGGCCGAACAGCAGCTCCACCTCGCGGTCGGTGATGGCCGCGGTGGGCTCGTCCATGATGATCACCCGGGCGTTCACGGAGATGGCCTTGATGATCTCGATCAGCTGGCACTGGGCCACCGTCAGGTTGCGCAGGGTCTCGGTGGGGGAGACGTGCAGGCCGCACTCCGCGATCAGGCGCTTGGCCTCCTCGATCTCCGCCTTCTTGTCTACCAGGCCGCCCTTGCTGATCTCGCGGCCCACGAAGATGTTCTCGTACACCGTCATGTCCAGTATCGGGTTCAGCTCCTGGTGGATCATGGCGATGCCGGTGTCCATGGCCTCCTTGGGGCTGTGCACGCGATAGGGCTTGCCGTCAAAGGTGATGCTGCCGCCCTCGTCCATCGTGTAGATGCCCATCAGGATCTTCATCAGCGTGGATTTGCCCGCGCCGTTTTCGCCCATCAGCGCGTGTACCTCGCCGGGCTTCACCTGCAGCTGGACGCCGTCCAGCGCCTTCACGCCCGGGAAGGTCTTGCTGATGTTCTGCATATCCAGTATGTAATCCATGTCATTTCCCCTTTGAGGTTGGGTTCGCGCGGATACTGTCCGTAGGGGCGATCCCCGATCGCCGGTGTCTGAAGCCTTCCCCTTCAGGGGAAGGTGGCAGCCCGAAGGGCTGACGGAAGAGGTTATTCGAAGTTGGCCTCGTGCAGCCAGGTATAGCGCTCGTCCTCGCAGCGGTCGGTCTGCAGCCAGGGGTTGCCGTCCAGGTGCCGGATCATCCAGCAGGTGTACATCATGAATCCCGGGGCCACCGCCTGGGGGTGCAGCTCGCCGCCGGGGATGGCCGCGAAGCTGCCGTCCACGCTCTTGAACACCCGGTCGCCCACAAAGCTGGCGCCGAAGCCCTCGGGCCGGTCGAACTTGAAGTAGTAGGTCTCCGGCTGGGGGTGCCGGTGGGGCAGGTAGCCCGACCAGTTGCCCCGGTCGTTCAGCACCTCGCCCAGCACCATGTTGGACAGGGGCTGTATGTCGTGGTCGAATATGGTGTTTACCCGGCGCTTGGCCACGTTGCCGAACTTGCCCACGCTGGAATAGCCCCAGGGGGCGTCCTCCGGCGCGTACAGCCGGGCGGGGAAGACCCTGTCGTTGCGGGTGCGCTGCACCAGGATCTCGCTGTCGGTGACAGCAGCGGCCTCGATGCCGGTGCCGGTGGACACATGCAGCGCCCAGGGGCCGTCGGTGAACACGTCCCGCCGGGACACCGTGCGCTCATGGCCCTCCCACTTGAGGGCCACCTCGCCGGAGAGGAGCAGCAGGGCCGTCTCCTCCCCGTCGAAGCAAAACGCCCGGGCCTCGCCGGCCTTCATGCGATAGACGCGGATGTCCATCAGCATGTCGGCATAGTCGCCCTCGTAGGTGGTCAGCAGCTGTTCGCCGCTTTCGTCGAACGCCGGATAGCCGAATACGCGCTTCATATCAGTACTTGCGGGCCTGTTCGCGGTGCTCCATGACCTCGCGGCAGGCTTCGCGGACGCTCTCGCTTTCCGAGGTGGTGGCGATGCCCACGTTCCACCAGGCGCCGTAGCCGTCGGTCATGGTCTTGGGCAGCACCTTCAAATCGAACAGGCAGGCGACCTTCTGCTTCCGGGAATCCTTCAGCGCCTCGGCCAGCTCCTCCACGGACTTGCAGGTGTAGCTCTTCATGCCGAAGGCCTCGCCGATCTTGGCGTAGTCGGTGCGGATCAGGTCGCCGGTGGGCTTCTTGCCGTCGGTGTAGCGGAACTCGGTGGCCAGAGAGCCGATACCGTGGGTCATTTCGAGGTTGTTGATGCAGCCGAAGCCGCAGTTGTCGAACACCAGTATGTTGGTCTTCACCCGCTCCTGCATGATGGTGCCCAGCTCGCTGGACAGCATCTGGAAGCCGGCGTCGCCCACCACGGTGTACTCCTCGCAATCCGGGTCGGCCATGCGCACGCCCATGGAGGCGCCGATCTCATAGCCCATGCAGGAATAGCCGTATTCCACGTGATAGCCGCCGCGCTTGTCGGTCTTCCACACGCGCTGCAGGTCGCTGGGCAGCGAGCCGCCGGCGCACACGATGATGTCCTCGGGGGCCATCACGGCGCGCAGCGTGGCCAGCGCCGCGGACTGGGTGAGGGAGGTGCCGTACATCCTGTAAAACTCGGGGATGGTGCGGGGGTCGCGGGCCTTGATGGTGGGCTCGAAATCCTCGCCCTCGCACACGATGCCGCCCAGGCGGGCAAGCTCGTCGTCCCATTCCTTCCTGGCGGCCTCGATCTCGCCGTCATAGGCGGCGCGATAGCCCTCCAGCAGCGCGGACAGCGCCTTCACGGTCTCCCGGGCGTCGCCCACGGCCTTCACCGCGTCGAACTTGTAGGCGTGGAAGCGGCTGATGTTGATGGCGGCGAACTTCACTTCCTCATTGCGGAACAGCCACTTGGAGGAGGTGGTGAAGTCGGTCATGCGGGTGCCGATGCCGATCACGCAGTCGGCCTTGGAGGCGATCTTGTTGGAGGCGCTGGTGCCGGTCACGCCGATGCCGCCCAGGCAGTAGGGATGGCTGGAGACGCAGGCGCTCTTGCCCCCCTGGGTCTCGCCGAAGGGGATGTTGAAGGTCTCGCAGAACTGCTCCACGGCCTCGCCGGCGGCGGAGTAGCGCACGCCGCCGCCCACGATCACGATGGGCCGCTTGGAGGCCCGGATGACCGCGGCGACGTCCTCCAGCTCCTCGGCCACGGCCACGGGGCGGGTGATGCGGTGCACGCGCTTCACGAAGAAGGATTCCGGATAGTCAAAGGATTCGCCTTCCACGTCCTGGGGCAGGGCGATGGCCACCGCGCCGCACTCGGCGGGGTCGGTCAGCACGCGCATGGCGTTGATCAGCGCGGACATGATCTGCTCCGGGCGCTGGATGCGGTCCCAGTACTTGGTGACGGCCTTGAAGGCGTCGTTGGTGGTGATGGCCAGCGAATTGCTCTGCTCGATCTGCTGCAGCACCGGGTCGGGCTGGCGGGAGGCGAAGGAATCCGAGGGGAACACCAGCAGCGGCAGGTTGTTCACGGTGGCGGTGCCGCAGGCGGTGACCATGTTCGCCGCGCCGGGGCCGATGGACGAGGCGCAGGGGATGATCTTCATGCGGTCGTTCTGCTTGGCGTAGGCGATGGCGCAATGGCACATGCCCTGCTCGTTGCGGCCCTGCATCACCTTGATGCTGCCGGGGTTGTTGTCCAGCGCCTCGCCCAGGCCCACGGCGATGCCGTGGCCGAACAGGGTGAAGAACGCCTCGACGAACTTGGTCTCCACGCCGTCGCGGGAGACGTACTGCTGATCCAGGAACTTGACGATGGCCTGGGCCGTGGTCAGGCGGATGGTGTTCGACATGGTGTTACCTCCAATATATGTATTCGTTGCTTATTTGCCCAGCAGTTCTCTCTCGATGCGCTCGCGGGCCTCGGGGGCCTGCCTGTCCATCTTCTCCGGGAAGCCGAAGTAGCTGACGCAGGCGATGCTGTCGCCGCCCACCTTGGGGGCGTCGGGCTTCAGCTGGCGGTTGGCGAAGTCCATCTCGCGCAGGGTCTCGAAGATGCCGTCGAAGTCCACCTCGCCCTCGCCCATGGCGGTGTGCTGGTGGATGGTCACGTCGGCGCGGCCGCGGGCGTTCAGCCACGGCGGATTCAGGATGTAGCGGCAGTCCTTGGTCTGGTTATAGGTGTCGGCGAACAGCACGTGGGTCAGCTCGTCGCCGGCGTACTTCAGCATGTGGCGCACGTCGCCCTTGCCCTGGTCGTAGAAGAAGCCGTGGCTGGCGGAATACACATAGCCCAGGTTCTTGCTGCGGAAGGACTTCACGATGTCGCAGGCCTCGTCGTTCAGCTCGCAGAAATCGTAGGGGTGGCTCTGCACCTCCACCCGCAGGCCCTCGCGCTCGATGATGGGCAGCAGCTCCTCCATGCTGCGGAAGAACATGCCGTTGCAGATCTCCTGCTGGTTCGGGTCGCCGGAGAATTCGGTGTTGATCACCGGCACGCCCATGTCCACGGCGATCTGGATCATCCTCTTCCAGTTGGCCACCGCGTGCTGGCGCTGCTCCTCGGTGGGGCCGGACCAGCGGTACACCACGATGAAGGAGGAGATCTGAACGCCCGTCTCCTTCAGGGCCTTGCGGTACTCGGCCTCGCACTCCTTGGAAAACAGCGGGTGCTTGTAGAAGGGGTTGATGCGGGGGTGGGGCGACTGCTCGATGTACTTGTAGCCCCAGTCGGCCACCTTGTGCACCATCTCGGTGATGCCCATCTGTTTGGCCAGAACGTCCACGTCAAATGCGATCTTCATGCGGTACCTCCTCAGCGTGTTTTTTGTGCGCGGGCCTGTGTGCATAATGCACGCGCCCGGGGCCTCCGAGGCCTACGGCGGACTCAGGCCCGTTGTTGTCAATATCAGTGTATCGGAACAAACAGCTTTCGTCTATAGTCAGATTGCACAAAATTTTCTTGACAATTTGTTTACTGTGTCGTGGGTGTGCGTGCACATGTTGATATTGCGAAAATGCACGCACAATACGGCACATATAAACCGATAATGCACGCATTGGCACGCATATATAGTGCAGGATATACAAAAAATGAACGCGATATTTTTATGGCCGCGGTTTGCGTGCAATCTTGCCAACGGCGCTGCGCGGTGCTATCATGGTTGCATAAAGCCCGAAGGGGGAGTGAAGCCATGAAGCCGACCATGCAGCGCATCGCGGAGCTGACCGGCGTGTCCCGGGGCACGGTGGACCGGGCCCTGCACCGCCGCGGACGGGTGGACCCGGAGGTGGAGGCGCGGGTGCTGCGCGCCGCCCGGGAGATCGGCTATCCGCTGGACCGGCCCGCCCGAACCGTTCGCAGCCCGGAAAAACCCGCCCGCCGGCGCATCCGCATCGGCGTGATTACCTATCTATGCAAGGCGGGCTTCATGCAGCAGATCAACCGCGGCATTGCCCGCGCCAGCGAGGAGCTTGCCCAGTGGGGCGTGGAGGTGCTGCTGCGGGAGAGCCCCGCCTTGGACGAGGATGAGCAGCTGGCCTTCATCGACGAGCTGGTGGCGGCGGGCGTGGACGGCCTGGCCATCATGCCCATCGATACCGGGGCCGTGCGCCAGAAGCTGTACGACCTGGAGAAGGACCGCGCCCTGCCCCTGGTGATGTTCAATTCCGACCTGCCGGGCATCCCCCGGCTGTGCTATGTGGGCATGGACAACCGCCAGAGCGGGCGCACCGCGGCGGGGCTGATGAACCTGCTGGCCCATGGCCGGGGCAAGGTGCTGGTGATCACCGGCGCGTTCAGCAACCAGCTGAACAACGCCCGGGTGGACGGCTTCGCCCAGGAGCTGAAGGCCTCGTTCCCGGGCATGTCCATCGCCGCGGTGCAAAGCTCCTTCGACAGCGACCAGGAGGTGCGCCGCATCGTGGAAAACGCCATGCTGAACATCGCCGGCGTGAACTGCATATTCACCGTGTCCAGCGGCCAGAGCGGCCTGCGGGACGCCTTCAAAAGCCTGCGGCTGGAAAAGCGCCCCAGTGTCATCATCTACGACCAGACGCCGAAAAACGAACAGCTGCTCGCCGACGGCATCGTCGACTTCCTGATCGACCAGAATGGCTTCGAGCAGGGCTACCGCCCGCTGAATATCCTCGTGGGCGCCATCAACGGCGATACCGTGCCGGAGCAGAGATATGAGTATACGGAGATCAGTATTAAGACGAAGTATAATGTTTAGGGAACAGGGATTAGGGATCAGGGATTAGGGATTAGGGAACAGGGATTAGGGATTAGGGAACAGGCAATAGGGAATAGGCAATAGGAATAGCCAGGGGAACAGGAATTGTGTGTAGGGGCGGCGTTGCGCCGCCCGCCCAAGCCTTCCCCTTCAGGGGAAGGTGGCATTTGCTGAACTTGTGAAGCAAATGACGGAAGAGGTCGTTCCCCCAAGCCTTCCCCTATGGGGAAGGTGGATTTGGCGGAAAATGCTTGCATTTTGCGACAAAGACGGATGAGGTCCCCGTGCGATGCGCCCCGTGCCTCTGCTGCGATAAAGGGGCGGGCCGATCAGGAAGGGCCTCATTCATCCGGTATTGAAACTGACACAAACCTGACAAAATGCTGCAAACCCTATTTACTTTCATGTATTCCTGTGATAAAATTGTCCTATAACGCATTCAAAAAGA
>CACYWI010000058.1:15208-16301 GCA_902778045.1 uncultured Eubacteriales bacterium | reverse complement strand
TTATGAAAACATCTGCCCTTACTATCACGAGCTTTGATTCACATTTCTGTTTGTCAATTTGGCAAGGACCATTCACGAGGAGGTATACCATGGAATACTGTACTTTGAATAACGGAATCAAAATGCCGATGGCGGGCATCGGTGTGTTTATGATGAGCCCCGCGGAGGCGGAGGCCGCCGTGGAGAGCGCCCTCAGAAGCGGCGTGCGGCTGATCGACACGGCCAACGGCTACATGAACGAGAGCGGCACCGGCCGGGGCATCAAGAACAGCGGCGTGGCGCGGGAGGACATCTTCCTGGTGACCAAGCTGTGGCCCACGGTGTACGAAAAGGAGACCGCCATCGACGAGACGCTTCAGCGCCTGGGCACAGATTATATCGACCTGCTGTTCCTGCACCAGCCCACCGACAACTGGCGCGAGGGCTACAGGGCCATAGAGAAGGCTTACAAGGCGGGCAAGGTGAGGGCCATCGGGCTGTCCAACTTTCCGGAGGAGCTGCTGCTGGAGGCCATCGACACCATGGAGATCATGCCCCAGGTGGTGCAGGTGGAGGCCCATCCCTACTTCCCGCAGACCGAACTCAAGCAGATCCTTGCCAAGACCGGCATGGCTCTGATGGCCTGGTACCCGCTGGGCCACGGCGACAAGACGCTGATCCAGCAGCCGGTGTTCACTCAGCTGGCGGCAAAGTACGGCAAGAGCAACGCCCAGATCATCCTGCGCTGGCACGTGCAGAGCGGCAACATCGTCATCCCCGGCTCCAAGAACCCCGCCCACATCCGTGACAACTTCGACATATTCGACTTTGCCCTGACCGACGCGGACATGGCCGCCATCGCGAAGGTGAACAGCGGCGTGCGCTACTATACCGCCACGCCGGAGCGTATCGCCGCCTACGCGAAGATGGCGCTCGGGCCCGACCTGTAAAGCCAGCCCCGCCCCAAAACGGGAAGGCGCGCAGCATTCGCTGCCGCCTTCCCGTTTTTGTCGCCAACTTGGCAATCCCCGACAACAAAAGCCAAGGCCGGACGATGCAATTTCCTTTCCCCGCCGTTATAATATTCTTAACAGAAAGCGGCACGGGGAGGTAT
>CACYWI010000058.1:0-15167 GCA_902778045.1 uncultured Eubacteriales bacterium | reverse complement strand
CGCGACGCAGGTTCAGCAAGAAGAACTTCTTTCTGCTGACAATGGTGATGCCGGGAGCGATCTGGCTGCTGCTGATCCGCTACCTGCCCATGCTGGGCGTGGTCATCGCCTTCAAGAACTACAAGGCCCAGAAGCCCAACACCTTCTGGAACAACCTGATCAAGTCGGACTGGGTGGGCCTGAAGAACTTCCAGTTCCTCTCCAGCCCCGCGACGGCCACGATGATCCGCAACACGCTGGCCTACAACGCGGTGTGGATCGCGCTGGTGCTGGTGATCGCGGTAACCTTCGCCGTGATGATGAGCGAGCTGAAGAACCGCTTCATGGCCAAGGCCTACCAGACGATGATGTTCTTCCCCTACTTCCTCAGCTGGGTGGTGGCCAGCTACTTCGTGCTGGCGTTCCTGGATCCCACCAGCGGCATGATTCCCTCCATCCAGAAGAGCCTGGGGCTCAAGCCCACCCAGTTCTACATGACCACCACCTGGTGGCCGCTGATACTGACGCTTTCCAACCTGTGGAAGAACGTGGGCTACTCCAGCGTGCTGTACCTGGCGGCCATCACCGGCATCGACACCACGCTGTACGAGGCCGCCGCGGTGGACGGGGCCACCAAGCCCCAGCAGGTGTGGCATGTGACGCTGCCGGGCATACGGCCCATGATCGTGATCCTGCTGATCATGTCCGTGGGCAAGATCTTCAACGCCGATTTCGGCCTGTTCTACAACGTGCCCCAGAACTCCGGCCCGCTGTACCCGGTGACCCAGGTCATCGACACCTATGTGTACAACACCTACGCCAACACCCACAACATGGGCATGAGCGCGGCCGCGGGCCTGCTGCAGAGCGTGGTGGGCTGCCTGTGCATCGTAGCCACCAACGCCATCGTAAGCAGGATCGATTCGGAAAGCGCGCTGTTTTGAGAAGGGAGGGTGACATCATGCAAAAGGCTCAAAGGCAGCACGCCGGTCTGAATGCCTTCGGCCCCGGGGCGCAGGCGCTGTTCCACGGGGTGCTGGGGCTGTTCGCGCTGCTGTGCATACTGCCCTTCGCGTTCGTGATCGTTATCTCCTTCACCTCTGAGGACAGCATCCGCCAGATCGGCTACTCCTTCGCGCCGCTGAGCTGGTCCACCCAGGCCTATGGCTACGTGTTCGCGCTGGGCGGCGCGCTGTGGCGCAGCTACTTCAACTCCTTCCTGATCACGGTGGTGGGTACGCTGCTCAGCGTATCCATCTGCGTGCTGTACAGCTACCCGCTGTACCGGAAGGACTTCCGCTACCGGGGCTTCTTCAACTTCCTCAGCTTCTTCACGATGATCTTCGGCGGCGGCCTGGTGCCCACCTTCGTGGTGTGCAAGACGCTGCTGGGCCTCAGCGACAACTACGCCGCGCTGATCGTGCCGCTGCTGTTCTCCCCCTTCAACGTGATCGTGATGCGCACCTTCTTCCAGACCACCGTGCCCGGGGAGCTGATCGAGGCCGCCACCATCGACGGCGCGGGCGAGTACCGCACGCTGCTGCAGGTGGTGCTGCCTGTGGTAAAGCCGGGCATCGCCACCATCGCGCTGCTGAACGCGCTGGCCTTCTGGAATGAGTGGTTCCTGTCGCTCCTATACATCACCAAGAACATGGACGTGATCCCGCTGCAGTACCTGCTGATGCGGATGCAGCGCAACGCCGACTTCCTGGCCAAGAACGCCGGCATGCTTGGCGCGGACGCCGCCAAGGCCGCCCGTAACCTGCCCAGCCAAAGCCTGAAGATGGCCCTGGTGGTATTCATCGTGGTGCCCATCGCCTGCGCCTACCCCTTCTTCCAGCGGTACGTGGTGGCGGGGTTGACCGTCGGCTCCGTCAAGGGATGATTTTTGAATCGCATGATGGCCGCGCCATCTGCAAATATAAGGAGGATATTCCCATGAAGAAACTGCTTGCCCTGATCCTGGCCCTGGCCATGATCCTCGTCGCCTCCAGCTTTGCGCTGGCGGAGGACCTGCCCACCATCACCATCATGTTCCATGGCAGCAACGTCACCGACGACACCGCCGTGCTGGAGGCCGTGAACGCCTACATCGCGGACAAGGTCGGCGCGAAGCTGGAGGTCATCTGGGGCACCTGGGGCGACTTCGACGAGAAGGCCACCAACGCCCTGCTGTCCGGCGACGCTGGCGTGGACATGGTGTTCACCTGCTCCTGGAGCGCGGACGAGTACAACACCTACGCCAAGAACGGCTACTTCGTGAAGCTGGACGACCTGATCGCCGAGTACGGCGCGGATCTGGTCGCCGCCATTCCCGAGAGCCTGATGCAGGCCGCCACCATCGACGGCGCCGAAGGCATGGGCGTGTACGCCGTGAACGGCTTCAAGGACACCGCCACCCAGAACACCTGGGACGTGAACGTGACCCTGCTGAACGAGCTGGGCTACACCCTGGACGACTTCAAGGCCATGAGCTTCTATGACTTCGGCGAGCTGTTCGCCAAGGCCAAGGAGGTCAAGGGCGACGCCTTCTATCCCTTCCTGGTCGAGCCCATGGTTCTGGAGCGCATGGTCACCGGCTCGGTGATCATCACCGGCGATTCCGGCTCCACCAACCTGCTGAGCCTGTACCTGAACCAGGACGACGTGTCCGCTGACGGCCCCGAGGGCAACGTGCTGCTGAACAAGTTCGGCACCGAGGAGTACCGCAAGTTCGTGGACAAGATGCACGAGTATTACGAGGCCGGCTATGTGGATCCCTCCCTGGCCGTGGCCGAGACCAGCAACGACACCCGCACCAACGCCCAGAAGACCGGCGAGTACCTGATCGGCACCCAGAGCTACGCCTACGGCTATGAGTACAGCCCCGACGTGCTGGGCCGCGGCATCGAGGTCGCCTTCGTGCCCTGCACCGAGCCCTATGTGGACACCACCGCCGCCCAGGGCGCGATGATGGCCATCTCCACCGCCAGCGAGCACCCGGTCGAGAGCTTCAAGTTCCTGGCCCTGCTGAACAGCGATCCCACCCTGATGACCCTGATGAACTACGGCGTCGAGGGCATCCACTACACCCTGGACGACAACGGCCTGGTGGTGTTTGATGCAGACGCCCGCGCCACCTACAGCCCCTGGACCAACGGCGTGGGTAACGTGACCATACTGCCCGACACCGCCGACGAGGGCGCCGGCTTCCGCGAGGCCTTCAAGGCCTACTACGCCTCCGCCAAGGCCATCCCCGCCGCGGGCTTCGCCTTCGACAACAGCGAGGTGGCCAACGAGATGGCCGCCCTGGGCACCGTGGCCGCCCAGTACGCCCTGGCCCTGGATGCCGGCGCGCTGGACCCCGAAACCACCCTGCCCGACTTCCTGGCCGCGCTGGACGCCGCCGGCATGCAGACCTATCTGGACGCCGCCAACGCGCAGCTGAGCGCCTTCATGGCCGCGAAGTAAGCAAGCGACCAATCAATCCCCACAGCCCCGGACGCGCGTCCGGGGCTGTGTTCGTTCAAACTTTATTCATAAATAATGCCCGCGGCCATTGACAATGAAGTTGGTTCATCATTTAAAATGAAGTCAGTGGGATTTCCCCAAATAGAGAAGGAGGATTTTGTCATGAAGAAACTGCTTGGATTGCTGCTGGTTCTCGCACTGGCGCTCGGCATGGTGCCGGTCTTTGCGGAAGCCGCGCTGAACCCCGGCACCTATGAAGTGACCGCCGACGGCTTTGGCGGCCCCATCGTGCTGGAAGTGACCGTGGACGCCGAGGGCGTCGCCGCGGTGGAAGTGAAGGAGCACGCCGAAACCGAGGACGTCGGCGCCGCCGCGCTGCCCGTGCTGGTGGAAGAGGCCGTGTCCTCCAAGGCCTTCGCCGTGGACGCCGTTGCCGGCGCCACCATCACCTCCCAGGGCTTCAACGCCGCGCTGGCCGCCGCCGAGGCGCAGGCCAAGGGCGTGGAGCTGGTCGTCTCCACCGAGACGACCGTTCAGGACGGCACCTACACCGCCACCGTGCCTTCCCTGGTCGATACCGAGGGCCTGGCCGGCATCGGCGAGCTGACCATGGAGGTGACCTTCGCCAACAACGAGATCGAATCCATCGCCCTGCCCGCCTACACCGACACCCCCATCATCGGCGGCATGGCCTTTGACATCCTGACCGAGCGCGTGATCGCCAGCCAGTCCACCGATGTGGACGTGCTGACCGGCGCTACCGTGTCCTCCCGCGCCTTCCTGAGCGCCCTGGACAACTGCATCGAGCAGGCCGGCGGCGACCCCGCTGCCTTCAAGGCCCGCACCATCGAAAAGGCCGAGCCCCAGGACATCACCTATGACACCGAGATCGTCGTCGTCGGCGCCGGCATGGCCGGCCTGTGCGCGGCGCTGGAAGCCGCCGAAGAGGGCGCGAAGGTCATCGTCTGCGAAGCGCAGGAGGTGTTCGGCTCCTCCACCAGCCGCTCCCTGGGCTTTGTCATCGGCGCGAACACCGAATTGCAGAAGAACGAGGGCATCGAGGATACCGTCGAGCAGTTCTACGAGGATATCTACTCCCTGTACAAGGATGAGAAGACCCTGGATCCCGAGCTTCTGAAGAAGCTGGCCTACGATTCCACCGACCTGAACGTCTGGCTGCAGGAGAACGGCGTGGTGTTCAACGGTCTGGTGAACGTGACCAACGTGGGCGTGCGCGCCCTGCGCCGCATCCACTGCTCCGAGGGCTTCGGCTCCGGCGTCATCACCGCCCTGCAGAAGAGCGCCCAGGAGAAGGGCGTGGAGATCCTGATGGGCACCCACGTGGACGAGCTGCTGATCGACGAGAACGGCAAGGCGGTGGGCGTGAAGGCCACCAACGTCAACGGCGACAACGTGACCGTCAATGCCCAGGCCACCATCGTGTGCGCCGGCTCCTACACCCAGAACCCCGAGATGCTGGCCGAGCTGAACCCGAAGATGGACAACATCGAGGTCCTGACCGGCTGCGGCGACGGTTCCTCCATCAAGCTGTTCCGCCAGGCCGGCGCCGAGCTGGTGAACGTGGACTACATCCAGATGATGTACTACTTCTACGGCGCTTCCTGGGGCGATCGCTTCCCGGAGCTGATCCCCGGCTCTCCCACCGTGCCCAACTATGACGTGCTGATGACCGATGGCGCGGGCAACCGCGTGATCGGCGAGGATGACTACTGCTTCGAGTACGTCAAGCGCCTGTGGGACAATGGCTTCAACGAGGGCTACGCCATCTATGGCCAGCAGACCGCCGACATGTATCCCATCATGACCGACCTTGGCCTGACCACCATGACCGCCCGGGATCTGCCCTTCGGCTACAAGGAGGATTCCATCGAGGCGCTGGCCGAGGACGTGGGCATGGATCCTGCCGTGCTGAAGGCCACCGTGGATCGCTACAACGAGTTCTGCGCCTCCGGCGTGGACGAGGATTACGGCAAGGATGCCTCCCACCTGATCCCCATCGAGGCGCCCTACTACATCCTGCGCCTGCCCCAGATCTGCACCGACGGCTACACCGGCGCCAAGATCAACGAGAATGCCCAGGTCATCTCCGCCACGACCGGCGAGCCCATCCCGGGCCTGTACGCCGCCGGCTCCTGCGCCGATGCCCAGGTGACCTCCGTGAACTACAACGGCTGCGGCACCTCCCTGCTGACCTGCGGCGTGTTCGGTCGCGCCGCGGCGAAGGACGCCGTGTCCAAGCTGGACAAGTAATCCCACCCCAACCGAATACATCGGGCGGCACGCAAACGCGCGTGCCGCCCTTTGTTTTTTCAGTGAAGTATGCTACAATGGATGTACCGACATGAAAACGCGCGCGAGACGGCCTCCGTTCGAAGCGGCCCGACGCGTCCAAAGGGGTGAGGCGAATGGCGAGCATCCGGCGAAAGCAGGAGGAGTACATCTATTCCTCCTCAGAGCTGTCCGCGTTCTACGGCTTGACCATCAAGGGGATGGAGTTCTACGAGAAGAAGGGCCTGGTGCACCCGGAGCGGGTCGGCTCCGGCAAGATGCGGCGCTATTCCCTGGAGGACAGCTACCGGCTGTACTGCACCCGTATGTTCAAGAACTGCGGCTTCAGCATCCAGGACACCGTCGCGCTGCTGGAGGACAACAGCTTCGACCACGCCCGGGACGCGCTGGCCCAGCGCATGGCGGACATGGACCGGGAGATCCGCACGCAGCAGCGCATCCTGGAGATCCTGCGGCGGACCGACGCGCTGATGTCCCTCGCCGAGCGCGGCGCGCCCATCTACGAGGTCGTGGACTGCCCCGGCTTTTACCGGCTGTTCCTGCGCCGCTTCGACGGTCCCCACGAGAGCAGCGCGGAGGAGACAAGGGAATACCGGTGCTGGAACGACCATCTGCCCATCACCGCCGCCTCGCTGCGCTTCCCCCTGGCCGACTGCCGGCTGGATGTCCGAAGGGTGGACACCCAGGTGGGGCTGATCGTCGACCGGCAGGACTTCGAGCAGCTCGGCTTCCGGGAGAGCGGGCGCACGCAGTTCATCCCCGGCGGGCGGTTCCTGCACACCCTGCTGCAGGGCAGCAGCCAGCGCCTCGCTGAGGCAGACTGGCTGTACCCCGCGCTGCGTTACATGCGGGCCAACAGGCTGCGCCAGACCGGCGACGCCTTCTCCCGCATGCTGTTCGTCGTCCGCGCACCGGAGGGCGACAGGCGGATCGACGAGGCCTGGTTCCCCTGTGAGCGCGAAGAAGGCGACGGGGCCTGACGCGCAGGACGCATCCGAAGGGCTGTCTCAAAACCACATCCATGGGCCATTGAGATCGTAGCGGCGGCGTAGAAGCCGCCGCATCCCGGTCCCGTCAGCGTGGTTTTGAGGCAGCCCTTTTTCAACCACGCCAACCCCGCACAACAAAACGCCATCCCCACCCATTTCCTTTTTTCGCCGTTGCGTTTAAAATGAATTTACTGTAAAATAGAGGTACAGGAGGCACACCATGCGCTACGGCTATTTTGACGACGCGGCCCGGGAGTATGTGATCGACCGGGTGGACGCGCCCTTCTCCATGACCAATTATCTGGGCACCCAGCGGATGGGCGCGGTGATCTCCCACAACGCGGGGGGCTATTGCTGGCTGGATTCACCCCAGTTCCACCGCATCACCCGCTTCCGGCCCAACGGCGTGCCCATGGATTTTCCCGGCCACTATGTGTACCTTCGGGACGCGGACAGCGGCGAATACTGGTCCGCCAGCTGGCAGCCCACGGGCCTGCCCCTGGATCAGGCGAAGTATACCTGCCGCCACGGGCTCAGCTACTCCACCTTCAGCTGCGACTACCGGGGCATCTCCGCACGGCAAACGCTGTTCATCCCCCGGGAATATGGAAATGACGACCCGGTGGAGATCTTCGACGTGCGGCTGCGCAACGATTCGGGCCGCCCCAGGACCATCGACGTGACCGGCTATGTGGAGTTCTCGTTCCACAGCATCGACATCGACAACCAGAACTTCCAGATGAGCCTGTACTGCGCCGGATCGTTCATGGAAAATGGCGCCGCCGTGTGCGAGCTGCACTACGAGCCGGACAGCTTTCAGTTCCTGGCGGCCTCCTTCGCCCCCGACGGCTGGGAGGGCACCCGGGACGGCTTCATTGGCGATTATCGCACCGAGCGCAACCCCGCCGCCATCGAGCGGGGCGCGCTGGCCGGCGGCCACGAGGCGGGCGGCAACCCCGTCGGCGCGCTGATGAAGCGGCTGACGCTGGCCCCCGGCGAGGAGCGGCGGGTGCTGTTCTACCTGGGCACCGGCCGGGGCGACGCCGCGGAGAGGGCCCGCCGCCGCTATGACTTCGAGGGCACCGACCGGGCCTTTGAGGACCTGAGGCGCTTCTGGGACGGCAAGCTGGGCGCGCTGTCGGTGTCCACGCCCCATGAGAACATGAACCGCAGCCTGAACATTTGGAACCTGTACCAGAGCGAGGTGAACGTGCTGTTCTCCCGCTTCGCATCGTTCATCGAGGTGGGCGGCCGCACGGGCCTGGGCTTCCGGGACACCGCCCAGGACGCCATGTGCATCCCCCACGCCGAGCCGGAGGGCTGCAAAATGCGGATCCTGCAGCTGCTGAACGGCGTGACGACCGCCGGCTACGGCCTGCACCTGTTCGACCCCGCCTGGTTCGAGGGCAAGGACTCGGAGGAGGACTGGTCCCCCACCGTGGTGCCCAAGGCCGGGGACAGCAAGCGGGTGCACGGCATCGAAGACGCCTGCGCCGACGACGCGCTGTGGCTGATCCCCGCCATCGTGGAATATGTGCGGGAGACCGGCGACACCGGCTTCATGGACGTGATCGTGCCCTACGCCGACGGCGGGGAGGACACCGTGTGGGACCACATGCGCCGCATACTGGATTTCTCCTACAGCCAGACCGGCGCCCACGGCATCACCAAGGGCCTGCGGGCGGACTGGAACGACTGCCTGAACCTGGGCGGCGGCGAGAGCGCCATGGTGGCCTTCCTGCTGGTGTGGGCCACGGAGCACTTCCTGGACGCCGCGCGGCACCTGGGCCGCATCGGCGACGTTCAAACCTACGAGCTGAAGCTCAGCGCCATGAAGGAGGCATGCCAGGCCTGCCTGTGGGACGGGGAATGGTTCCTTCGGGGCTTCACCGCTGGGAGCGGACCCTCCGCGGATAGGCGCGCCATCGGCAGCCACACCGCCGAGGAGGGCAAGGTGCACCTGGAGAGCAACGCCTGGGCCGTAGTCAGCGGCGCGGCGACCCGGGAGCAGGGCCTTTCGGCCATGGACGCGGTGTACGACTGGCTGTACACCCCCTACGGCCTGATGCTGAACGCCCCGGCCTTCACCAAGCGGGACGACGGCATCGGCTTCGTGACCCGGGTATACCCCGGCATCAAGGAGAACGGCTCGATATTCAGCCATCCCAACCCCTGGGCCTGGGTGGCCGAGTGCCGGCTGGGCCGGGGCGATCGGGCCATGAAGCTGTACGACGCGCTGCTGCCGGAGAACCAGAACGACATTATGGAGATCCGCCGGGCGGAGCCCTACAGCTATTGCCAGTTCATCATGGGCCGGGACCACAGCGCCCACGGCAGGGCACGGCACCCGTTCATGACCGGCTCGGCGGGCTGGGCCTACTTTGCCGCCACCCGGTATATGCTGGGCGTACGGCCGGAGTTCGACCGCGACCTATGAGATCGAGGTCATAAACCCGGAGCACGTGGAGAAGGGCGTGAAGCGCATCGAGGTGGACGGACAGGCGGCGGAGTGTATTCCCGTGTTCGGAGAGGGAACACATCATGTGAAGGTCGTTATGGGGTAAATGGATAATGGATAATTGAAAATTCAGGTTGAAATCCTGACGGATTTCTTTGATTTATGAATCCAGCAAATCCCAAAGGGATTTGTACCGCCATTCTCAATTATCAATTTGAATCGAAGCTACACTATAATAAAGGAGCGTCTTGCAATGATCCAATTCGGAACCGGCGGGTGGCGCGCGGTGATCGGCGACGGCTTTACCCGGGTGAACATCCAGAAGGTGGCTGCGGCCCTGGGGCGCAGGATGCGGCGCGAGGGCGTGCAGCCGGAGATCGCCATCGGCTATGACCGGCGCTTTCTGAGCCGGGAGGCCGCCATATGGTTCACCGAGGCCATCATGGGCGAGGGCATCAAGGTGGACTTCATCAACCTGTCCGCGCCGACGCCCCAGATCATGTACACGGTAAAGACCCGGGACCTGCCCTACGGCGCGGCGATCACCGCCAGCCACAATCCGGCGCTGTACAACGGCATCAAGCTGTTCACCCGGGGCGGGCGGGACGCGGCCCAGGAGATCACCGACGGGATCCAGGCCGAGGCCAACGCCATGACCGAAGCCGACGTGCGGCCCCTGGACTTTGAGGAGGCCCTGAAGCGCGGCACGGCGGCGTTCATCGACCCCCGGGACGAATACCTGGATTCCATACTGGCCCGGGTGGACACCGCGGCCATTCGCCGCCGCAGGCCCCGCATCGTACTGGACCCGATGTTCGGCGTCAGCCTGACGGGCCTTTTGACGATACTGTACAGCGCCCGCTGCGACGTGAACGTGATCCACGACACCCACGACGCCTTCTTCGGCCGCCGCCTGCCCGCGCCCACGATGGACACGCTGGCCGACCTGCAGCGCCAGGTGATCGAGCACAACGCCGATCTGGGCATCGCCACCGACGGCGACGCCGACCGGCTGGGCGTGATCGACGAAAAGGGCCGCTATGTCAGCGCCAACGAGGTGCTGGTGCTGCTGTACTACTACCTGCTGAAGTACAAGGGCTGGAAGGGGGCCGTGGTGCGCAACGTGGCCACCACCCACCTGCTGGACCGGGTGGCCGAAAGGTACGGCGAAAAGTGCATCGAGGTGCCCGTGGGCTTCAAGCACATCTCCGCCGCCATGCAGGAAAGCGACGCGCTGATCGGCGGCGAATCCTCCGGCGGCCTCACCGTGCGCGGCCACATCTTCGGCAAGGACGGCCTGTACGCGGCCTCGCTGCTGGTGGAGATGCTGTCCGTCACCGGCAAGCCCCTGTCCCGGACGGTACAGGACATCTTCGACGAGTTTGGCGAGGCCCACACCGCCGAGTTCGACTGGCGGCTGACCGAGGCCCGCAAACAGGAGATCCAGACCCGCGTGTTCGAAAACCGGGCGCTGCCCGACTTCCCCCGCAGGGTGGAGCGCGTCAGCTATGCCGACGGCTGCAAGGTGTACATGGAGGGCGGCTGGCTGATCGTGCGCTTCAGCGGCACCGAGCCCAGGGTGCGCATATTCGCCGAGGCCCCGACGATGCAGGAGGCAAGGGCGCTGGTGGGCATCATGGCGAGGTTCCTCAGCCTGCCGTTTGAGGGGAATTAAAGAGTGGAGAGTGAAGAGTGGAGATATAGTCAGCCTGGGAACAAAACATCTCTCCCATCCCCGTGATGACACAGCATCGCGGTAACGGCGGCTTGGTTTTCCATTATTCTCCCGCGCGCGGCATTCCAAAACTCCACTCTCCACTCTCCACTCTCCACTCTCTATACTGGAGGTTTTCTCCATGCGCATATTCCGCAAGATCCGCGTCCAGCTGGTGGTGATGGTGCTGGTGTGCTACCTGGTGCCCGCGGTGGTGCTGGGAGTGTACATCGGCGGCCCCGTGCTGCGCGACCTAAAGGCCAAGACCGAATCGACGCTGACCACCGGCATGGATTATTCCCTGATGCTGACCCAGCAGGCGCTGCAGCGGCTGGTGGACCTGTCCCGGGACGCGATCTACGACGGCGAGCTGACCGACGCCTCGGCCCGCAGGGACGCGGGCACGATCTCGGACAGCGAGTTTTTGCGGCTGGCCCGCAACTACATCGAGCGCAAGTACAGCCGCGAGGGCACGCTGAGCTTCGCGGCCTGCTTCACGCTGGACAACCCGGACCTGCTGCTGTCCAATCGGGCCGGCAGCGACGCGGCGGCCGCCTATCAGGCCGGGGCCCACGAGGCCGTGAAGGCCATGGGCGAGACGCTGGACACCGGCTGCCGCTTCGTGAAGATCGAAGGCGGCGTGTACCTGGTGCGCAACCTGATGAGCCTGCGCATGAAGCCCTTCGGCATGCTGGTGCTGGGCGTGGACATGGACGCGCTGACCGCGTCGCTTTCCGCGCTGGCCCAAAGCTGGGACGCGCGGCTGGACCTGCTTTTGGACGACGTGGCTCTGGACGATTGGACCTGCACCAACGCCCCGGGCGTCGAGGGCGGCTGGGACGCCCTGACCGACGGGCAGATCACCAGCGCCGGCACGGGGCTGTACGCCCTGAAGCGCACTGACGACAGCCGGGACTACGCGCTGCGGGTGGGCCTGGTGCTGGGCCGGGCGCGGCTGTACGGCGGGATCGACGCCTTCCGGCTGCTGCTGACGGGCCTGCTGGTGCTGCTGATCCCGATACTGGTGGCCATCGCCTGGTATGTGTACCGGCGCATCACCAAACCCATCGCCATACTCGCCGAGGCCGCCGGGCGCATCGAGGCCGGGGAGCTGGGCGTGACCGTGCCCATGCGGGGCGACGACGAGCTGGGCAGCCTGGGCAAGGCCTTCTCCAACATGAGCCTGCGGCTGAAGCAGCTGATCGAGCGCACCTACAAGGAGGAGATCGCCCTGCGGGACGCCCGCATACAGGCCATGCAGAGCCGCATCAACCCCCACTTTATCAACAACGCGCTGGAGAGCATCAACTGGCAGGCCCGCATCGAGGGCAGCGACAGCATATCCGCCATGGTGGAATCGCTGAGCGTGCTGCTGAACGCGGGCATGTCCCGCAACAACCGGCGCATGGTCTCGCTGAAGGAGGAACTGGAGGTCACCCGGGCCTACTTCTACTTCGTGGGCCTGCGCTTTGGCGACAAGCTGCAGACCGCCATCGACGTCGAGCCGGACAGCCTGGAAGCCACCGTGCCGGTGCTGACGCTGCAGCCGCTGATCGAAAACGCCGTGGAGCATGGCATCGCCCCGGCGGGCGGCGGCGAGATTTCGCTGCGCTGCGCCATGGCGGAGGGCGCGCTGCGGATGACCGTGATGAACAGCGGCCGGCCCGTGATGCCGGAGGACCGGACCCGCATCGACGCCGCGCTGAAGGGCGACGGCGAAAACGGCGCGCACCTGGGCCTGGCCAACATCGCCGCCCGCCTGCGCCTGATCTACGCCGGCAGGGCCGACATCCGGGTGGATTCCGACGCGGACGGAAGGACGCGGGTGACGCTGAATGTGCCGCAGGGGAACGAATGAGTGTGGAGTGTGGAGTTAGGAGTGTGGAGTTACAGGATGCCGCGCGCGGGATGGTCGAGGAAATACATTCCACATTTCCCGCGAAGGAATGCCGTTCCCAGGCTGACTTCAACGCCTCACTCCACACTCCACACTCATAAATATCCATGGAGGCGCTTATGAAACGACTGTTTGTTATCCTTCTAACGTGTCTGCTTTGCGCGGGAGCCTGCGCCGAGGGCGTCACGCTGCGCACGGTCAGCTGCTTTGCCGGCGAGGACGCCGCGGCGGTGGCCTACGCGGGGCTGCTGAACGCCTATGAGGAACAGACCGGCAACCGCGTGGAGGATGATTCCGCCACCAGCGACGAGGGCTGGAAGTCCCGGGTGCTCAGCGATTTCGCGGTGGGCAATGAGCCGGACGTGCTGTTCTTCTTCGCGTGCAGCGCCGACTCCGCGCCGATACTGCGCAAGATGGTGCCCATCGCCGAGATCAACGCCGCCTATCCGGACCTGGCGCTCACCGAGAGCGACATACTGCGGGAGGCGGACGGCAACATCTACGCCATCCCGGCGCGACCCTACTACGAGGGGCTGTTCGTGAACACCGACCTGTTCGATCAGCTGTCCCTGCCCCTGCCGGAAACCTGGGCGCAGCTGGAGGACGCGGTGGCCGCCTTCAACGCGGCGGGCATCGTGCCCATCGCGGCCTCGCTTTCGGACATCCCCCACTACCTGGCGGAGTGCGCGGTGCTGGCCTGCGCCACGCCCGAAGAATACGCCGCAAGGCCCTCGGGCATCGATGAAGTGCCCGAGAGCTGGGTGGAGGGCATGGCGCTGATCCGCCGCCTGTACGAGCTCGGCGCGTTCCCGAAGGACGCGCTGCACACCTCCGAGGCCGTCACCAGCGCGCTGTTCCGGGAAAAAAAGGCCGCCATGCAGTTTGACGGCAGCTGGTTCGCCAACACGATCCATGAATCCGCCATGGACACCACGGCGGTGCTGCCGGTGCCCCCGGTGAACGGCGGCGGCGCGGTGATCGGCGGCGTGTCCATGGGCTTTTACCTGACCCGGCGGGCCTGGGACGACCCCGCCACCCGGGACGCGGCGGTGGGCCTGCTGGCCTTCCTGACCTCAAGGGAGAACGCGGCGCTGCTGGGCGCGGAGCAGACCTCCGGCGCGCTGCGCGCCTCCGCCCAGGCGCTGATGGACGGCGCGTTGGCGGTGCTGGGCCCCCTGCAGGACGCCATGAACAAGAACGCCCGGGAGATGTGGCTGCTGGGCTGCGTGCCCGCCGTGGCCGAAGGCCGCATGAGCCCGGAGGAATGCTGGCGGGCCGTGATGGCGCTGTCGCCCTTTGAATGACCGTCGAAGGAGGGTCAACCATGTATCGCGTGCTTTTGGTGGACGACGAACACATCATACTGGACGGCCTGACCCGGGCGGTGCCCTGGGCGGACATGGGCTGTGAAGTGGCGGGCACCGCCGGCAACGGCCAGGAGGGCCTGCGCCTGGTGCGGAAACTGAAGCCGGACATACTGCTGACGGACATCCGCATGCCCAACATGGACGGCCTGAGCATGATCGCCGCGCTGCGCAGCGAATTTCCCCGGCTTCAAATCGCGGTGCTGACCGCCTTCCGGGATTTCGAATACGCCCAGACCGCGCTGAACCTGGGCGTGTGCCGGTATCTGTTGAAGCCCAGCAAGCTGGACGAGCTGTACGAGGCCATCCGCACGATGACAGCCCGGCTGGACGCGCTGCCGCCCCCGCCCGCGGAGGACGCCGAACCCGAGGACGACCCCGCCTCTGCGGGCAGCGGCGCGGGCAACTTCATCGTGCACCAGGCGCTGGACTACATGCGCGCCCACTGCGACGGCCACCTGAGCCTTTCCGACGTGGCCGACCACGTGTACGTCAGCCAGTGGCACCTGTCCAAGCTGATCAACCGCCACGCGGGCCAGAGCTTCTTCGACCTGCTGGGCCGCATGCGCGTGGACCGGGCCAAGGCCCTGCTGACAGACTCCAGCCTGCGCATCCACGATGTGGCCGAGCGCTCCGGCTTCAGCGACGTGGCCCACTTCTCCAAGAGCTTCAAGCGCCTGACGGGCATGACCCCCGGCGAATACCGGGACAGCCTGGGCAGACCACAGTGATGGGAGAGAAGATTCTTCGACCCCGGCTTCGCCTGCGCTCAGAATGACAACGATCGGGGCATGGTCTCGTGCTCCGATCGCTGTCATCCTGAACGGCGTGAAGGTTCCATCTGTCCCCTTTACGCCGCGGCGCGGCTCTCCTCTACATATTCGAGGTACTCGTCCTGGGTGGGAAAGCACATCCGGCTGCCGTCCGGCAGGAACCCGGTGTAGCCCTGTGCGGTGTAATAGCCCTTCGGTGAAAACATGATGAACACCTCGCTTCGTTTTCCTTG
>CACYWI010000057.1 GCA_902778045.1 uncultured Eubacteriales bacterium | reverse complement strand
CACCATGCACAGGTGATCCTCGTCTATCAGGAAGTAGTCGTAGAAATCACCACCGACCTCCTTCGCCGGATCCATGCTGGCATAGATGTCAAACTCCGGACGATCCGGGAATGCCGGGAAGATATGGGGCAGCATGGCCGCCTGGATGTCCGTGGCCAGCGAAAGCTCCGCGCCGATGCGCTCCTTCTCCGCGGTCACCTTCACCACCTTGTCCATATATGTGACGGTCTTGTGGGAGATCGACGCAAAGGACTCGGCCAACTCCTCCACCTCGTCGCCGGTGCGATAAGCGTCCTCCATTTTGAATTCCAGGTTGCCCTCATTCAGCTCTGAGATACGCTTGGTGATCGTGTTCAGGGGCTTTACGATGCGCTTGCCCAGCACCAGCGCGCCGCCCAGCGTGAGCAGCATCACCACCAGCAGCAGCACGATGGCGGTCGTCCGAGATTTGGCGGTCCTGCTCTGGTAGATCGATACGGATTCGTTCTGGATCGAGGCAAAGCTGTCCTCCAGGATCACGGTGGGCTGGCTGGAAATCGCGTGGTTGAAGGCCGAGAGCAGCACCCAGCCGGTGGTCTCAATGGGCGTGGCGGTGACATAGTACGTGCCGTCAGACAGCTCGCCCAGCACCACGCCGGTATCCGCGCCGCCCAGGGCTTCGGTCACGAGCCGCGACAGCAGCGCGTTGGAGCAGGCACGCAGATCGAGTACCCGATCGGCTTCGTTCATTGGAAAAGCTTCCGCCTGCATCGGCAACACCGCGCGGCCATCCTGGTTGATCAGCAGCGTGTATTCGCCCTCGCTCGAGGAATCGCGCATGACCTGCTGCATCTCGTCCAGGAACAGGTCCGTGCCAACGACAGCCTGCAGGCGGCCGGAGGCATCGTAGACCGGCATGGCGCATTCCACGCAGTAGGCGCCGGTGGTGGCGTCCCATTCCCCGTCGGTGAATATCAGTTCGCCCGCCTCAACGGCCTGCCGGTACCACACCCGCTCGCGGGGATCGTAGCTGCGCGGCTTGCCGTCCATGAACCAGCTGGAGGAGGTATCGCTCACCGACAGGTGCGCGCCCTCCGGCAGGGCGATATAGGCATCCGCCGCGCCGATGGAGGGGCACAGCAAGATCATCGTCTCCGACATGTTGGCCAGCAGGCCAACCTTCTGAACGATCGCGGGATCGTTCGGATCGACGCCGTCCGCGAAAATCACCTTGGCGGTCCACACGCCGTCGTCATCGGGGTCCGGCGCGGCATAGGGCCTGGGGGCGTAATCCCCGGGGTGGTCAAACAGCCTTGCCGTACTGTCGGCCAGGAAGACCACCCGCTTTTTGACCGCGTCGAACATCTCGTCGGCAAACCTGGCTTCCGTCAGGTTGGTGCGGTCCAGGCTCTGGGTGACCACCTGGTCCATGACCTCATCGGTGATCTGGCCGATGGCAGCCTGCTGGCGCTGGCTGGATTCACCGGCCAGCCGCGCCAACATGTTGCTGTGGTATACGGATACGGCCATGAACGCGACCGTGAGCAGGATCACCGTATAGAGGATCAGGTTGAATACCTTGCTCTGTATGCCGCCGATGACCAGATTCTTGAATCGCTTCATTCGCTGTTATTCCGCCGAATAGAACTCAGTGGTCGTCGGGTTGGCCTGGATCAGCACGGAGCTCTGGTTGAACACCGAGATCAGCTCGTCTGCGGCGGCGTGGATCTGTTCCTCGGTGGTATCGCTCAGGTAGATCACCAGCGTGTATTCCTGGTACTCGGTGCCGTCGTCGATCCAGCCGCCGTTGGCCTCCTGGATGGTGTAGCCGCCGAAGTGCTTGATCAGGATCTCCTTGGCGCGCTCCATGGCCTCGTGCTGGGTGAACACGGGCTTGTTGGTGTCCTTGTCGTTGGTGCCCAGGTACATCACGTACTGGACGCTCCCGTCGCCTTCGGCTTCAGCGCTCTCCGCCTCGTCGGCGTCGCCCTCGGGCTCGACCTGGCTCAAGGTCTCCACGGGCTCGCGATCCTCCGCCAGTTCCTCCATCCAGTGGAACTCGCCGGTCTTCTTCACTTCTTCGCCATAGATGGTCTTCCAGTCGTTGGCCATGGAGATCACGTTGTAGCCGGCGGCTTCCCACTTCTCCCGCAGACCGGCGGCCTTTTCGGGATTGCCGTAGTCGCGCACGTCGTCGTCGGCGATCAGCATGAAGGCCGCGCTGCGGTACGGGTTGTTGCTGATCACATAGTTGTGCATACTGGTGTCTCCGCTGGAATTGCCGAAGGACAACACCGGCCGCTGGCCGATCTCCTGGGCGATCTGCAGTACCTTGTTGGTCTTCAGGTTCTTGATGAGCAGCTTGTCCGTGCGCACTACGTCCTCACCGATGGAGAAGGTGTGATCCAGCGCTTCCTCGTCGCCCTGCTCGGTGGCCTCCAGCTGCACGTCCATGCCAATGATATTATTGTAGGGGATCTCCAGCATGCCTTCGATAAAGGTACGGCAGATAAAGCGGTCGCTGCCGGAGCAGACATAGCAGGTAAAGCCGTTGTCCTGGAGATACTCCACGACCTCCACCATGGGCAAATAGAAGCACTCGCCGTAGGTCATGCCTTCAAAGCCGTCCACATCGCGCACCAGGATCCTGGTGACGAAGTCGGAGAATTCGTTGAGGGTCATACCTGAATAGGCACGGGCGGCCTGGACGGCGTGCTGCATGGCCATGTCCGACGGGAATGAATTGTCCAGTGCGCAATCGCGGAGCGTGCGACCCACCTCCAGCATCGCGGCGTCGGGCTGGCAATCCGGGTCCTTCAGGATGCGCCAGGCCAGCATGTAGTATTCCAGATAGGTGGGATACAGCTCGCCCATCAGCGTACCGTCCATGTCAAAGGTGGCAATTCGATCCATCTCAGGAATGAAGTCCGGGGAATCGGGATCCGTCACAGCTTCCACATACTCGATCAGCGCGTTCAGGGCCGGGGCGTCTTCGTTCCACTGCTCGAAGGGCTGCTCGGCGGCGACGCTCTCCGCCGCCTCTTCGGCGAAGCCGCACACGCTCGTCAGCGCCAGCACCAGGGCGATCAACAGGGCTGCCAGGGATGTCTTCTTCATTGTCTCTATCTCCTTTTCATTGAATGTCGTTGTCTATGCCTTTTGAAGCCGCCTGCGCAGCAGTACCGCGTAGACGACGAACAACGCCACGGCAAAGCACAGCCCCGCCGGATAGGCGACGGCCGATGAGAGCCTGAGGCCCTCCTGCGCCATCAGTATGTAGGTCAGGCTGACCGCCGACATGAACGCGCCGGGCAGCGCCGTCAGCAGCGAGCCATAGCGCGCCTTGCCCTCCTTCATCAGATAGGCCGTCGCCACCCACAGGGAAATCATGGCCAGGGTCTGGTTGCTCCAGGAAAAGTAACGCCACAGCACATTGAAATCCAGCTGAGTGAGCACCGCGCCGACCGCCAGCAGCGGCAGCGTGATGATCAGCCGGTTCCGGATCTTCTGCTGGTCCAGGTGGGTGATCTCCGCCAGGATCAGGCGGGCACTCCTGAAGGCCGTATCGCCGGAGGTGATCGGGCAGACCACCACGCCGACCACCGCCAGCGCGCCGCCCACCACGCCCAGCATGGTGTTGGAAATCTCGTACACAGTGCCGGACTGGCCCAGCGTGGACAGGGCGTTGTTCAGCAGGTCCGTCGCGCCGTAGAAGGCCACGCCCGCGGCGGCCCAGATCAGCGCGATCACGGATTCCGCGATCATCGCGCCGTAGAATATGGCGCGGCCCTGCTTTTCACTGGTAATGCACTTGGCGATCATCGGCGACTGAGTGGCGTGGAAGCCGGAAATCGCGCCGCAGGCCACGGTGATGAACATGAACGGCCAAACCGGCAGTCCCTCCGGATGCAGGTCCGCGAGGGTGATCTCCGGGATGGTATAGCCGCCGAACACGATGCCGCCCAGCACGCTGACGGCCATCACGATCAGTATCACGCCGAATATGGGATACAGCTTGCCGATCAGCTTGTCGATGGGCAGCAGCGTCGCCATCACATAGTACACCAGGATCACCACGATCCAGAACCGCTCGTTCAGCACCTCGGGAGTCAACCGCGCGATCAGCGCCGCGGGGCTGTTCACGAACACCGTACCTGTCAGGGTGAGCAGCACGATGGAAAACACGCGCATGATCCACTTGGCGGGCCCGCCCAGGTATATGCCGGAGAGCTCCGCAATGGAATCGCCACGGTTGCGGCAGGAGATCATGCCGGACATGTAGTCGTGCACCGCGCCGCCCAGGATCGAGCCGAGCACGATCCACAGGAACACCACCGGCCCGAAGCACGCGCCCATCAGCGCGCCGAAGATCGGACCCGTGCCCGCGATGTTCAGCAGCTGCACCAGAAAGGCCTTCCAGGGCTTCATGGGCACGCAGTCCACGCCGTCGTTGATGGCGATGGCCGGGGTCTGCCTGTCGTCCGGGCCAAACACCTTTTCGACCAGCTTGCCGTATACGGTAAAGCCGATCAGCAGCACCACCAGCGCAATAATCAGCGAAACCATTGTATTACTGCCTCCGTTTGTATGAATACATGTAATCTATCGCTTCAGATATCCTGCGGAAACCGGGAATTCAAAGTAAATATCCGGGTAGGGCTCATCCTTCAGGGCGAAGTGCCACCACTCGCAGTCGATCGGCGCAAAGCCGTTGCGGACCATGGCGGCCTGCAGGAACATGCGGTTTTCATACTGCTCATCCGTCACCGCCCTGGAATCCGGGTGGGAAGCCTCGCTGAACAGGTCGAAGGGGCTGCCCATGTCCACCTCCCTGCCGGTACGCATGTCCAGCAGCGTCAGGTCCACGGCGCTGCCCCGGCTGTGGGAGGATTGGCTGGCGATATACCCCTGCTTGAACAGCTCCTGCTTTTCAAGATCGGGATAGAAGTAGGGCTTCATGCGCAGGTCCAGGTCCTCCACGCCCCACAATACGAAGTGCCGCACGGCGCAGGCGGGTCGGTAGGCGTCGAATATCTTCAACCGGTAGCCCTGGGCGTTCATCTCGCCGGCCACGGCCTTCAGCGCCCGGGCCGCCTCGCGGGACAGCAGGGCGACGGGCTCCTCATAGCCGTCGACCCGGTCCCCCACGAAGTTGTAGGTGGAATAGTAGCGTATCTCCTGCACGATTCCCGGCACGAAGTCCGCCAGCAGCACAAAGCCGGAGGGGTCCATCGTCACGCTTCGCTTGTAATCCATCTGCCCCTGCCTCCTGTTTCGGTATCCAGGCTCTTCAGCATCCCGGCGCCGCAGCCGTCTTATATGACCGCGCCCCAATATACCCTTTATATCGGTATAATAGACATGCCATGGCCCTGGACAGGATACCCCGGGTCATTCCATAGCATTTTACCACAGACCGCGCTTCGTTTCAACCATGCAGCGCAAAGAACATGCGGGGTTTCAAGCGATCATTACCGATATCACAGAGAACACGCCTGAACCGTTGACGGATCGTCTTTCGCCGTCTATAATATGAAATATATAGAACCATAATCTCCCGGGCCGGGTTTAAAAGGGCGATGATACCATGAATAAAGCCAGGATCACAAAGCTTGCCTTCGCGATCGTGTTCGTTTGCTTTCTGCTTTCGACCTTTGTTTCGCTGTGGTCGCTGCGCCACATGGCCAGGCAGAACGCCCAGGCGCTCAGCAAGACCATCGCCGCCAGCATATACGACACGATCGGTGCGGAGCTTTCAGAGCCCGTGATGGTCGCCAAGACGATGGCCAACGATTACTTTCTGATCGAGATGCTGCAGAACGAGCAGGGCTACGGCGACAGCGAGGCCAACCAGCTGCTGACCCGCTACCTGTCCGGCGTGCGGGACGGGCTGGACTGCCAGGCCGCCTTCCTGGTCTCTTCGGGCAGCAGGCGCTACTACGCCTCCACCGGCGCGAGCAAGATCATCGACCCGGAGACCAACGCCCGCGACAGCTGGTACGCGGATTTCATGGCCGAGGGCAGCGATTACGCGCTGGACGTGGATATGGATGAATTCGGCCAGGACGCCTGGACCGTGTTCGTGGACGCCCGGATCGAGGACGATAACGGCGCGCTGCTGGGCGTCTGCGGCGTGGGCATACGCATGACGGGCACGCAGGAGCTGTTCTACCGCCTGGAGAGGGACCACCGCGTAAAGATCAACCTGGTCGACCCCGAGGGCCTGGTGAAGATCGACACCGACGAGAGCCGCATCGAAAACGCCCGCATCGAGGATATCGTCCTCGACAAGGACGGTGACTATCAGTTCAGGAAGGTCTCCAGCAACCGCTACATCATCACAAAATACATCGACTCGCTGGGCTGGTACCTGGTCATCACCAGCGACGGCCGCAACGAGATCGGGCAGTTCATCAACATGATCCTGCTGAACGTGGTGCTGTGCGTGCTGGTCATGGCGATACTCGTGTTCGCGATCCGCATCATTATCAACCGCACCCGCGCGTTGACCCAGGCCTCCTTCGTGGATCAGACCACCCAGCTGCTCAACCGTCGCGCCTTTGAAGAAGCAAAGGCCGAGCACATGCAGCCGGACGGGGATTTCACCTACGTCACAGCGGATGTGAACGGCCTGAAGACGGTCAACGATACGCTGGGCCACGCCGCGGGCGACGAGCTGATCAGGGGCGCGGCCGATTGCTTGAGGGCGTGCCTCGGGAAATACGGCAAGGTCTACCGCATCGGCGGGGATGAATTCGCCGCGCTGCTGCAGGTGCCTGAAGCCGATACAGAGGCGCTGATGGCCAGGCTGCAGCAGGCGGTGTCCGCCTGGTCGGGCGACAGGGTGGACAGCCTGTCCCTGTCCTGCGGCTATGCCGCCAGCCGGGAGTTTCCCTCGCAGACCATCGTCGAGATCGGCCGCATATCCGACGAGCGTATGTACGCCGCCAAGGAGGAATACTACCGCACCTCCGGCAAGGACCGGCGGCGCAGGCGGTGAGCGCTTCGCATCAATCCTCGTTCCGGGTCTGGGACTGCATCACCTGGTACACCTCGTCAGACGCCTCCACAAAGGCCTGGACCACCTTGGGGTCAAAGTGACTGCCCGAGGATTCCTTGATGATCCCCATCGCCTTTTCAAAGGGGAAGCCGTCCTTGTACGAGCGCTTGGAGACCAGCGCGTCGAACACGTCCGCCACGGCCATGATGCGGGCGGAAAGCGGGATCTCCTCCCCCTTCAGGCCGCTGGGATAGCCGGCCCCGTTCCACTTCTCGTGATGGTAATGCGCCAGGTTACGCGCCTCGCGCAGATAGCCCGAATCCTGCTCTGACACGGTGTTCATGGCCTGGGTGATCACCTGGCTGCCCGCGGTGGTGTGGGTCTTCATCAGGTCGAATTCGTCATCGGTCAGCCTGCCCGGCTTGTTCAGTATGGCGTCGGGCACCTGGATCTTGCCCACGTCGTGCAGCGGCGCGGAGTTTTCCACATCCTGCATGAATTCGTCGGTCAGCTGGTCCAGGTACACGCCGTCCTTTCTCAGCTGCCGCATGATGATGCCGGTATAGGCCGCCGTCTTGCGCACATGATCGCCGGTACACTGGTCCCGGCTCTCCACCATATCCGCCAGCACCATGATCAGGCCGTTCTGCAGGCGGTTGATCTTCTCGCTCTGGTGCTGCATCTCCACGATGTATTCCACCATGTCCTCGGTGGTCTTTACGACCGCCTTGTACAGGTTTTCGATCTCATCGCCGGTCAGTATGTTCAGCCCTTTGATCTTTTCCAGGGTGTCGCTGCGGGCCGTGGCGCTGTTGAAGGCGAACTGGTCCGTGGTCAGGGACATGGTGTTGATGGGTAGTATCACGTTGTATTCCGCAAGCCAGATCGCCGCCGTCAGTATCAGCACGAAGAATCCGAAGAACAGCGAAAGCACCCTGGCCAGGAACTGGTAGCCGTTGGTGGCGATGTGGCTCATGTTGATGTCCACCGCGGCGTAGCACTGGCACACGCCCTGGCTGTCGTATGCCGGTTCGTAGACCGTCAGAAGCCAGCCGTAGGTCTCGTTGGAGATGATCGGTTCGATCCTGCCGCCCCTCAGCAGCGTGGGCACGTCGCTGAGGAAAGCATGATCGAATTCAATCATCGAACCAGGCTCCGCGCCGGGGGTATCGTCGGTATCCGGGTCGAATACCACCTGGCAGCCATCCTCGAGGATCCGGTACACATAGCAGTATTCCACGTTCTTCGAGCTGTCCATCAGCCGCTTCATGATCGCCTCGGATTCCTTGTAGCCCTCGGCGGCGTCGCCCTTCTCGATGAACTCATCCACCCGGTCGTGGTCGAAGCTCTCCAGCACCACCTGCACCACGCCGCGTGCCAGCTCCTTCTGCTCCTCAATGGCGGCCCTGCTGAAGTGGATATAGCTGATGCCCGTGACAACCACCGCGGTGATGATCATCCCGGCGATCACGAGGAATATGATCTTGGAGCGCAGGGACATGCGCCGGGTGCGGCGGTGCTCGGCCTCAAACTGGGATTGGCGGGACAGGGGCGTCTGGTGCCAGTCCGCGAAATAGAAGCTGTTCTTCAGGTCCCGTGGCATCAGCCGCAGTATCAGCGCGATGGCCAGCACCGTGATGGTCTTGTCGACGATGTCGATCGCCATGTCCGCCGTAAACTGGGAAAGGAAAACGCTCCACCCCCAGCTGTCATAGATGCGGTGGGCCAGCGGCGCGGATATGCCCTCGCCAAAGCCAAGGCCGTAAAGCAGGAAGGTCAGCACCGATCCGATGGCCCCGCCGATCAGCGCGAAGGTCAGTATGATGATGGGATACTTTTTCGGCTTTTCGTAATAGCGCTTTGAGGCATAGTAGGCCGAGGCCACCGCGATCAGCACCGTCAGTGAGCCGTAGTAGGTGGTTTCGATGTCGCCGATGCCGTTGACGATGTTCGTCAGGAAGCCGACGATGATGCCGGGGATGTATCCGCCAAGGGCGGCGGTCAAAGCGCTGCCGATGTTGTCCAGGAACAGGGGCAGGCTCAGCCAACGGGCAAGATGGACGCCCAGTATGTTGATAGCCAGGCCGCCCAGACACAATATGACTAAATTGTCATATGCGCTCGGTCAGGCGGGGCATCGCGGGAATCGCCAATGCGCGAAACGCCTTCTACGGCATTTTGTATTCTCCCAAATTATGCCATGAAAGCCATGCAATGTCAAGGCTAAAACATCCCGGCGGATGGCGCATCGCATATATTAAAACCTCATTCTGATTATATTGACAATTCTTTATCTGCCATGTACAATAGAGGTGCATTTGGCGCGTATTCATTATAGCTGTTTTGCAGTATAAATTGGTATGGATAACGGCAGGGCGGTCGCCGGACAGTTGGGCCATCCCGACCTCCTATTCACCTCAACAAGAACGCCGTGGGCCTGGGGCCCACTCAGTATCGCGAGCACAAAGCCGAATCGAAGCAGTGACCCGAGAAAGGAGAATGATCCATGAGCGCACAAGCAACCGGCA
>CACYWI010000056.1 GCA_902778045.1 uncultured Eubacteriales bacterium | reverse complement strand
TGGATGACGATCAATCGCTGTTCAGCTGACCGGCGATCATCAGCTCCGGTTCCCCCTCTGCCCGGCCTTCGGGGGTGAATTGCAGCTTCTCGCCCTCGGCGGATACGCGCACGCGGTCGCCGAGGCGGATCCTGCCCAGCAGGATCTCCTCGCTGAGCGCGTCCTCCACCATGCGCTGTATGGCGCGGCGCAGGGGGCGAGCGCCGTATTGCAGGTCGTAGCCGGCGCGGCTGATCAGGCTGACGGCGTCTTCCTCCACGTCCAGCTCGATGCCGCGATCGGAGAGGCGCGCGCACACCTGCTTCAGCAGCAGACGCGCGATGGCGTCGATCTCCGGCTGCTCAAGCGCGTGGAACACGATGATCTCATCCACGCGGTTCAGGAATTCGGGCCGGAAGATGTTCTTGACCTCGCCCATGATGTTTTCCTTCATGTTTTCGTAGGTCCGCTCGCTGTTCTCTGAGCCGCCGAAGCCCATGCTGCGCTGCTTCTTCAGCGTGTGCGCCCCGGCATTGCTGGTCATCACGATCACGGTGTTCTTGAAATCCACCACGCGGCCCTGGCCGTCCGTCAGGCGGCCGTCCTCCATGATCTGCAGAAGGATGTTGAAAACGTCCGGATGGGCCTTCTCCACCTCGTCCAGAAGGATCACGGCATAGGGCTTGCGGCGCACCTTCTCGGTCAGCTGGCCGCCCTCCTCGTGGCCCACATAGCCGGGGGGCGAGCCGATCATCCGGGACACGCTATGCTTCTCCATGTACTCGGACATGTCGATGCGGATCATGCTGTCCTCGTCGCCAAACAGTGCCTCGGCCAGCGCCTTGCACAGCTCGGTCTTGCCCACGCCCGTGGGCCCCAGGAACACGAAGGAGCCGATGGGCCGGTTCGGGTCCTTCAGGCCAGCCCGCGCCCTGCGGATCGCCCTGGCCACGGATTTCACGGCCTCCTCCTGGCCGACTACCCGCTCGTGCAGTATGCCCTCCAGGTTGATCAGCCGGCTGGATTCATCCTCGGTGATGCGCGAAACGGGGATACCGGTCCACGCGCCAACGATCTGCGCGACCTCCTCCTCGCCAACGATCTCCACCTTGCTGTTGCGGCTCTGCTCCCAGGCGGTGCGGCGCTCGGTCATCTCGTTCTGCAGCGCCTTCTTCTTGTCCCGCAGGTGGGCGGCCTTCTCGAAGTCCTCGTGGGCCACGGCCTCCTCGGTCTCCTTGTTCAGCGCATCCAGGCGTGCCTGCTGCTGCTTCATGTCCGGCGGCGCGGTGAACGCCTTTATGCGCACGCGGGAGGCGGCCTCGTCGATCAGGTCGATGGCCTTGTCGGGCAGGCAGCGGTCGGAGATGTACCGATCGGACATGTACACCGCCGCCACGATGGCCTCGTCGGTGATGCGCACGCGGTGGTGCGCCTCGTAGCGGTCCCGAAGGCCCTTCAGGATCTCCACGGATTCCTCACGGGTCGGCTCGCCCACCGTCACGGGCTGGAAGCGGCGCTCCAGCGCGGCGTCCTTTTCGATGTGCTTGTGGTATTCGTTCAGCGTGGTCGCGCCGATGCACTGCATCTCGCCACGGGCCAGCGCGGGCTTGAGTATGTTCGCCGCGTCGATCGCGCCTTCGGAAGCGCCGGCGCCGCAGATGGTGTGCAGCTCGTCGATGAACAGTATCACGTTGCCGGCCTTCTTGATCTCGGCCATGGCGTTCTTCAGCCGCTCCTCGAACTCGCCGCGGTACTTCGCCCCGGCCAGCATGCTGGCCAGATCCAGCGATACGACCCGCTTGCCCCGAAGGATCTCCGGTATGTTGCCCTCCACGATCAGCTGGGAAAGGCCCTCCACGATGGCGGACTTGCCCACGCCGGGCTCGCCGATGAGCACCGGGTTGTTCTTTCTGCGCCGGGACAGTATCTGCACGATGCGCTCGATCTCGTTGGCGCGGCCCACCACCGGGTCCAGCTCGCCGCTGCGCGCGCCGGCGGTCAGGTCGTGGGAGAACTGGTTCAGCGTCGGGGTGTCCGCGTCCGCCGTGCCCTGCGCGCCGGGCGCGTCGTCCTCCGCGCCGGTGAGTATGCGCAGCAGCTCGTCGCGGGCCTTGGACAGGTCCATGCCCATCTTGATCAGCACGTGGGCCGCCACGCCCTCGCGCTCGCGCATCAGGGCCAGCAGCAGATGCTCGGTGCTGACGTAGTTCTGCTTCAGGTCGCGGGCCTCGCGCACGCTCTGCTCGATGACCTTCTTGGTGCGCGGGGTGAACACCATCTGCTTGCCCTGCACATTTTCGTCGCCCCGGCCCAGTATCTGTATGATCTCCGCGCGCGCGGCGTCCAGCGTGATGCCCCTGAGCACCGACACCGCGCCGCCGGGCTCTGTCAGCACGCCCAGCAGAAGATGCTCCGTGCCCACATAGGTGCGCCCAAGCTGGGCCGCCTCGGTCTGCGCGGCGATCAGAGCGCGCTGTCCGCGCTCGGTGAATTTTGCGTAATATGCCATTGATTTCCTCCCGTTAGCGATAGGGGTTTACTCCGCCACCAGCTTTGTCAGCTCCTCGCGCAGTGTCTTTGCGCGCAGGATCTCCGATTCCCTGGGGCTGATCAGCTTTCCGGCGCGCACGCCCAGCGAACCGGGCTGTACGTCCATCATCAGCGTATCCAGACCCGGCAGCGGCGCGTGCAGGTAGCCCATGCTGGCCGCGTAGCGGATGTCCGAATACCGGCGCATGAATTCCTTGGCCGTCATCAGACGCGCGTACATCAATTCTCCCCAGGAGCGCATCAGCCTATCCTGAAGCTGCAGCATGTCCTTCTTCTCGGTTTCCTCGCGCATGCCGCGCTCGTGCTCCACGATCTGGCCGGAGGCGGCGGACAGGGCGCGGATCACGTCCTCCTCGCTGCGGCCGAGGGTGGCCTGGTTGGAAAGCTGGTAAAGATTGCCCTGGGCCTCGCTGCCCTCGCCGTAAAGGCCCCGGATGGTCAGCCCCAGCTTGGCCACCGTCTGCATCACAGCGCCCATCTGGCCGCTTGCCGAGATGGCCGGCAGGTGCAGTATCACGCTGGCCCGAAGGCCCGTGCCGGTGTTGGCCGGGCAGGCCGTCAAAAAGCCCCACTGATGATCGAAGGCAAAGGGATACTGCGCGCCGAGCGCCTCGTCCAGCTTCAGGGCCATCTCCGCCGAGCGCTCCAGCTGCAGCCCGGGCAGCAGGCCCTGTATGCGCACGTGATCCTCCTCGTTCAGCATCACCGTCACCGTGCCCGCCGACGAAACCATGGCCGCGGAGCGGTTCACGAACTTCAGCAGGTCGTAGCTGATCAGGTGATGCTCCACCAGGCGGGAGCGGGCGTCCTCCTCCAGCTCGCCCATGCGCAGCAGCGTGAACGCCGCGCCGCTTTCCGTTTTGAACACGGCGTCCGCGGTGCGCTCGATGACCTCTTCGGCGTATTCGTGGGTCAGCTTCGGTGAAAAGGGCAGATCCTCGTAGTTACGGGACAGGCGAACACGGCTGGAGATCACCACGTCCTGCTCCGGGGCGAGCACATATTCATACATTGTCGTTCGCCTCCCCTTCCCCGTCCGTCGTTATCCGCTCGTGAGGACGGACCTTGATGTCCGCGTCCTTGCGCTCCAGCTGCATGTTCAAAGCGCGGATGGCGTCGCGCAGGCGGGCGGCCTGCTCGTATTCCTCGTCGGCCACGGCCCGCTGCAGCTTTTGCTTCAGCCGGTCGATGTTCATGCGGATGGAGGTGCCGTTGTGCGCGCCGCCGGGCACGCGGCCGGCGTGCTGGGTGTTGCCATGCACCCGCTGCAAAAGCGACGTCAGCGGCGTCTTGAACGCCTGGTAGCAGTTGGCGCAGCCCAGCATGCCGCATTTCTGGAACTCCACGTAGGTCATGCCGCACTGCTCGCACACGCAGCTCTGGGCCTCGGCGTCGATCTGCTCCTGCTCGTCGTTCCCCCGGCTTTCCAGAATGCTGTTCAGTATGCCGGCCAGGTTTGTAAAGTCAATGCCGGGGATCTGCTTTTGGTGCCGCGCCATGCAACTCGGACACAGGTTGCGCTCCACGCGATCCCCGTTGATGATCGTCATCAGGTGGAACTTTGCGGGCCGGATGCCGCAATCTTCACACATCATTGCGCTTTTCCTCCTCGAAATTCTTGAATACCTGTATCAGCATATTCCTGAATACCGCCGCGCGCAGCACGTCCTTGGCGCTGATGGGCAGCGCCAGCGCGTTCCTGGAAACCGCGGCGCGCATCAGCGCGGCTTCCCGCTTTTGGATCATACCCCGCTCAAACAGGTTGGATATGATGGCGTTGGCGGTTTCCTCGTCCACGGAATTGCCCACGCGGCTCAACAGCATGTCCAGCAGGTTGCTCTCGCCGCCGGCCTGCATGCGCAAGATGCGCACATAGCCGCCGCCGCCCCGCCGGGACTCGATGATATAGCCGTGGTCCACTGAAAAACGGGTCGCCAGCACATAGTTGATCTGCGACGGCGCGCAGCCGAAGTGCTGCGCAAGCTCGTTGCGCCGCAGCTCGATGTGGGCGTCCTCGTGCATCAAATCCTTGATGAAATGCTCGATACTGTCGCTGAGCTGTGCCATATAATCACCTTCTATTGACCATCTTTGACTATTATATCGCACTTCAACGGGAAATGCAAGCGTTTTTTGTCGGTGGAAAGAATCGTCCCCGTCCGGCACGCTTGTCAGACAGGGACGATCCTTCGGGCTTCAACGCATGCCGTCCAGCAGGCGCAGCACGATACGGGCAGAGTTTTCCGCGGCGACGGGCAGGAATTGGTAAAATTCCACCTGGTGCTCGCCATCGGTGCTGTCAGAGATGGCGCGGATGATCGCGCACCTCACGCCGTTGTTGAAGCACACGTGGGCGATGGCGCCGCCCTCCATCTCGCAGGCCTCCGCGCCGAAGATGCGCACCAGCCCGGCCTTGGTCTCGCCGTCCGTAATGAACTGATCGCCGGAGGCGATCTTCGCGGGTACGGCATGTATGCCCTCCGCAGCCGCGGCGTCGAGTATGGCCTTCGCGACATCCGGGTCGCAGGGAAAGGTATCGCCGCCCAGCTCGTTGAAGTAGGCGGGGGCGTCCCCCACGGCGGTGGTGTCAAAGTCATGTTGTACCACCCCGCTGCCCACGGCAATATCGCCGATATCGAGCCGCTTTGAAAGACTGCCGGCCACGCCGGAATTGATGATGAGCGACGGCGCGTATTCAAGGATCATGGCTTCGGTGCACATGGCGGCGTTCACCTTGCCAACGCCGGCCATGCCGATCACCACGTCCTTGCCCCGCAGCCTGCCGGACATGAATTCCAGCCTGCCGATTTTCCGGCTGTTTGCATCCGTGATTTCAGATTTCAACCGCTGGGCCTCGACGTCCAGCGCGCAGATGATGCCGATCATTGGTATCGCTCCCGTTTGATTATTTTGAAAGCAGCGCCACAGCCTGGGCGGAGATGCCGATCTGCTCGCCCTCAAAGCCCATGCGCTCCGTGGTGGTGGCCTTGACGTTCACACGGTCCTCCGTAACGCCGAGGGCGCGCGCGACATTCCTCTTCATTTCCGGAATATAACCGGCCAGCTTTGGCTTTTGGGCCACAATGGTGATATCCGCGTTGACCACGCCGTAGCCAAGGTCATGGACCTCGTTCATCACCGCTTCCAGCAGCTTCATGGAGCATATGCCCTTGTAGGCCGGGTCGCTGTCCGGAAAATGCCCGCCGATATCCCCCAGCCCCAAAGCACCCAGAAGGGCGTCCATCAGCGCGTGCACGGCCACGTCCGCGTCGGAATGGCCGTCCAGGCCTCGGTCATGGGGCACCTCGACGCCGCACAGTATCAGCCTGCGGTTCTCGGCGAGACGATGGGCGTCGTACCCATGCCCTACGCGCATATCCGGCACGCGCGTTGCGAAGGCTTCAAAATCCGCCTTGGTGGTCATCTTTTTGTTCTCCTCTGCTCCCGGCGCGGTGACGAGACGCACGCCGCCGTAATAGTGTTCAAACAGCATGGCGTCGTCGGTCGCAGGGAAATCCTCCTCCCGCGCGCGCCTGTGGGCCTCGATGATCTTTTGCGCGTCGAAGGTCTGTGGCGTCTGTACGGCGCGAAGGGCGTCGCGGTCCGGCGATACCACCGTGCCGTCCGGCCGCAGCTGCTTGATCGTGTCTGTGACCGGCGTGGAGATGACGCCGCTGCCGTATGCCCTGGCGGAATCGAGTGTGGCGTCGATGACAGCGCCGCTGACAAAGGGCCGCGCCGCATCGTGTATGGCCACGAGCTCCACATTCGCCGGCAGAGCCAACAGCCCGTTGTACACAGAATCACGCCGGGTCGCGCCGCCATGGGCGATCCGACTGACCAGCGGAAAGGGCCCTTCCCTGTCCTTGAGCGCCGAATAAGCCGCCTCGTCGCCTTCTGACAGCACCAGCACGGCGCCTTCGAACCGGCCGCAGCGCTGGAAGGCATCCAGGCACCGGGCCAGCACGGACCGGCCGTCGATCGGCTCAAACACCTTGTTGTGTCCGAGCCCCGCCCGCGCGCCGCGCCCGGCGGCGACGATCACCGCCCAGCAGCTCATGCCCTTGCGCGGTACATGGATGCCGCGTCCTGCTTCGCCGCGTGCTCGGCGATGGAAAGGATCTCATACTCGCTGTACTTCTCGCCGAATCGGATGCCCAGCACATCCCCCACGCGCACGTCTGTGCCCGGCTTGGCTTCCCTGCCGTTCACCGTCACGTGGCCGGTGGAGCATGCGTCGTTGGCGACGCTGCGGCGCTTGATGATGCGGGATATTTTAAGGAATTTATCGAGCCGGATCGCTTCGGGCGCGACATGCTCCACAGGCTTCCTGGCCTCGATGACTTTTCTGCTCATTCTTTCACCTCCGCATGAATGCGATTGACATTCGGGCAAAACAAAGGGCACCCCCGAAGGAAGCGCCCTGAGTTGGATCCCGGAATCAGAACTGATCCTTGAAGCCCTTGCCGGCCTTGAAGGAGGGAGTCTTCTTGGCGGGAATCTCGATGGTCTCGCCGGTGGAGGGCTTGCGGCCGACGCGCGCGGCGCGCTCCTTCACTTCGAAAGTACCAAAGCCCATCATCTGTACCTTGTCGCCAGCCTTGAGCGCCTCGGTGATGGTATCGGTGAAAGCGTTCAGGGCCGCCTCCGCCTGCTTCTTGCTCAGTTCAGACTTCTCTGCCACCTTGGCAATCAGTGTTGCCTTGTTCATGAAAATACACCTCCAGATATTGTAAGCACATTGAGCACAACAAATTTACATTATTGAGCGCAATGTTTTCAATATTCGTGTTATCCTGCGTATTTCCTGCAAGATTTGGATGAAAACTCACAATTTTACTGAATCCCAATATTTTCTCAACGATTCGGCATTGAGCGAGCCGATTTTGCCACCCTCCGCAGTGATTTCACGCTCCGCTGCCTCAAAGCGGTCTATGAAGCGGTTGACGGCGCCGTTCAGCGCGATTTCGGGATCGATGCCCCGCAGCCGGGCCACGTTCGCGAGGTCCAGCAGCGCCGCGCCGAGCTCCGCCTCCCCAGGCTCGGCAGCGACTGCCAGCCGCCTTGCGCAGCGGTCCAGCACGTCGCCGGCCTTCGCGTCTCCCAGGCCGGCTTCGGCGCTGCGCTTCATCACCTTCGCGGCCCGAAGCAGCGCCGGCAGCGTTCGCGTGACCTCGCGGAGCGATTGCGTGCGCGTGGTCTGGTGCCGCTCCGCCATCTTGTTTTTGCTCCAGAGCTCCAGAACCTCGTCGGCGCTTTGGGCCTTGTCGCTGCCAAAGATATGGGTGTGGCGCCGGATCATCTTCTCACATATGGCCGTGGCGACGTCCGTCATGTCAAATTCGCCGTGCAGCCGCGCGATCTCCGCGTGTATGGCGACCTGCATCAGCACGTCTCCCAGCTCGTCGCACAGGTGATCCGGGTCCCCCTCGTCGATGGCGTCGATGACCTCGTAGGCCTCCTCAAGCATGCAGGTGCGCAGCGTCTCGTGGGTCTGCGCGCGGTCCCAGGGACAGCCCTTCGGGCCGCACAGGAAGCGCATGATTTCGTTCAGGTGCCCGGCGTCATAGCGTTCCAGCTTCGTTATGTCCCTTTGCGCCGGGATCAGCGCGCAGGTCCTGTGGTCATAGCGCTCCAGGCGGTCCAGCTCGAAAAGGGGCAAGGCGGCAGGCGCTTCCCCGCCGTTCAGCACCCAAATATCCTCCGCCTCAGGATAGACCTCCATCAGGCGCAGCTTGACCTCGCAGGCCAGCTCCCGGGATTCAAGCTCCCGGATCAGGCAGTTTTCACGGGCGGTCAGGTGGATATCATTCCAATCGGAAGCCTCAACAAAGCGCGTCTCGCCGTCGCAGAGGGCCAGCAGCGCGCCTTCCGCCGGAGGGCCCGCAAAAACCGCGGGACGGACGCCGCCGCTCATCAGCAGTTGGGCGCTCCTGTCGCGCACATCCGGCACTGCGTAGACCACGTCTCCGCTTTCGGACGCTTCGCGTACCGCGCCTGCGGCGGCCCGGGCGTGCTCGTCAAAATCCTCGCAGCGCTCGTACAGCGCGTCCAGCGAGGCGAAGGCGATGCCCTTCTCCGCAAGCCATTCCGCGCAGCCGCAGTGATCGGTGTGCAAAATGATCCGCGCGCCGCCCGAAAGGATATCCGCGATCTGAAGCGTCAGCTCGCCCCGGGTCCAGCCCGTGCCGACGATGGTGATCGTACCGCCCATGTGTCATCAGCCCTCCCGATCGGTTTTGACAGGGGCTATTATAGCACACGCGCGGCCTTCATGCAAGAAAAGTGGGGCTCACTGCTCCATCTGCCTGCCGATGATGCTGGCAGTGGTCTCGGCGACCTTCTGATCGATGTCCGTCATCTGAAGGCCGGATTCCCGGCTGAGCAGTATGAGCCCGCCCACGATCTCGCCGTCCGCAAGGATCGGCGCGACGATCTGCGCGGAGTAGGCCTCCGCACGGTCGTCGCCGGTGACGGGGATCATCCTGGCGCCCATGGAGAGGTTCAGAACTGTCAGCTGCCGGCCCTGCAGGATCTGATCCACATCCGGGCTCAGCTGCTTTTCCACATACTCCCGCTTGGCCGCGCCGGAGCTGGAGACGATGGCGTCCCTGTCGCTGATCAGCGCCACGTGTCCCAGCGTGCGGTACAGCGAATCGGTATAATCCTTCGCGATGGAAGCGATCTCCCCAATGGGCGAATACTTCTTCAACACGACCTCGCCGTCGTGGTCTGTGAATATCTCAAGGGGGTCCCC
>CACYWI010000055.1 GCA_902778045.1 uncultured Eubacteriales bacterium | reverse complement strand
TGATGGAATGCTCATAGGCCTTGAGCTTGATGCGGATCTTCTGGTTTGCCATGTTCTTTCCTCCTGTTGAACTCATGCACACGCTGCCGGGCGTGTTCTGTATTTTTTTCATTCGACGGGCATGAGCTCCGTCGTCCGATCGTCGGACATAGTCCCCGGAAATTACCGGCTGCGCGTCTCGCGTTCGGTAAACGCGATCCGCGTTTACACCGCAACCTTCCGGTTCATCCCATTTTCCACCGCGCGCCTTCCCCGCCATCCCCGCATTCCCGGCAAAAATGCACATGGATAGCCCGGCACACAGCTTTATTATTATAGCCTATGTGCCGGGCCGAATCAAATGAATGGTGTGAATTGAATGTTATTTTTTAGAGAAATAGGCGATATGATCGGGATGCCGCCTCGCGGCGCGTGGTCATTTCCCCTTGTACAGTACCTTTTTGCCGGAGGTCAGCTTGGTTGTGGCGTCGATGTAGAGCTTGATATCCCAATATTCGCCCGCCGGCTTGTACCACACCACATCGCCATCCTGCTTGTTTTTCTTGAGCTTCAGGTTTGCGCGCAGCGTCGCGCAATTCTTCAGATCAATGGTCTTGATCTTGTTCCCATAGGTCCAAAGCTCTTTCAGCTTCTTGTTTTTTCTCAGGTCAAGCTTGGTCAGCTTGTTGTCGTAACAATACAGATATTTCAAGGTTTTATTCTTGGTCGGATCCAACTTTGTCAGTTTGTTATTGTTGCACCACAGCGTGACCAGCTTGGTATTCTTAGTCAGGCTCAGCTTCGTCAGCTTGTTGTTGCCGCAGTTCAGCTCATTCAGCTTTGTATTCGTGTTCAAGCTCAGCTTCGTCAGCTTGTTGTTGTTGCAGTACAGCTGCTTCAACTTCTTGTTCGCGCTTACATCCAGCTTAGACAAAGCATTGCTCGAGCAATCCAAGACTACCAGCGCTGTATTCTTTTTTACATTGAGAGAGCCGATCGCATTACCGGAGCAATAAAGATCAACCAGCTTTGTATTCTTGCTCACGCTCAGTTTTTTCAGCTTGTTGTCATAACACAACAGTCTTTCAAGCCTGGTGTTCTTGCTCACATCCAGTTCCTTGATCTTATTGCCACCGCACACGAGCTCTCCCAAGCTTTTATTCGAGCTCACATCCAGATAGGTCAATGTATTGTTGGAGCAGGACAGGGAATACAGTTTCTTATTATTACTTACATCGAGGCTTTTCAGAGCATTGCCATCGCAGTCCAAATGAAACAGCTTCACATTGTTGTAAACCTGCAACTCCTTCAGCTTGTTACCATAGCACACAAGCCAAGTCAGTTCGTCATTGCTGAACAGATTCAATTCCTTCAATGCATTGTCTGGACAACCCAGGTAGTCCAATTGTACACAAGCGCTGACATCCAATGAAGTCAGGCCGCATCCAGGGCAAACGAGTGTCGTCAGGTTGGGAAAATACTCGATACCCTTGAGGTTGGCGCAATTCACCTTGTTTTTGTTGTTCGCATAATCGTCCCATGTGCGCAGCGTGATTTCATTGGTTCCCTCGCTCTCGTCAAGGGACACCCAGCCGTCCTTATCCGCGTCGATATTGGCCTTCACGTAATTGCGGAAGGCCTTCTCCGGGAAGTTCTTCGACGAAATCTTTGCCACCAGGGGCTGGTACAGGATCTTGCTGCCGTCGGTCAGCTTGGTGCGCCAGTCGATGATGATCTTGGTTCCACCATCAACTTCCCAGGTTGTATACGATGCCTGATCTGCATTCTTTTTGCCCTTCAGCCTTGACTGCAGGCCGGGAATACCACTGATATCGATGCTTTCGATGGCATTGCCATCTGTCCAGAGCGTATCCAGCTTCTTGTTTTTGCTTAGATCCAACCACGTCAGTTGATTGCCGCCGCAATACAGTTCGGTCAATTTCTTGTTATTGCCGAGATCCAGATTGCTCAGCTTATTTCCATAGCAGCTCAGTTCCTTCAGCTTGGGGTTGCTCTGCAGATACAGCTCCTTAATCTTGTTGTAATCGCAGTAAAGACTTTCCAGCTTCTCGTTGTTATAGAGCTCCAGCGCTTTTAAATTATTGTCCACACAAGTCAACTCTGTCAGCATCGGGTTCATGCTGACATCCAGCTTCTTGAGTTCGTTGACCGCGCAATCCAACATCTTCAGCTCCGCGTTGTTGCCCACGTCCAGCTCAGTCAACTTATTGTTGTTGCAATCCAAAATCTCTATGTGGATGTTGTTGGCCACATTCAGCGACTTGAGCTGATTGCTGTAGCACCGCAGCTCCGTCAGATCATAGCTGTTGGACACATTGAGGCTGGACAGGTGGTTTGAAGCGCAATCCACAAAGGTCAGCTGCCGGTTCTTGCTCAGATCCAGCTTGGTCAGCTTGTTGCCATAGCAATTCAACCACTGAAGTTCCTCGAAGTATTCGATGCCCTGCAGGCTCACGATCCCCTTCTCAGGGATATCAAAGGAGGTCACCGCCAGGCGCTCGTCATCCGACAGAAAGCCGTCCCGGTCCCAGTCATAATCGCTGCCCGCGATAAACTCACGGAACACCCTGTCCGGGAAATGCGCGCTGTCGATGGCCACGCCCGCGGCCTCGGCCGCTTCGACCGCCACTTCCTCTGTTCCGGGCAGCGCCAGTGTGGCTTCACCCTCCGGTGCGAACAGGTCCACCTCGCCAAGCTCCTCCACCGTCGAGGATACCTCCGGCGCGACCACGTCCGCGCCCTCGATCTCCATGCCCTCGGCAAGCGCGCCGACAGATGCCAGCAGCGCGATCGCCAGCGCCATTACCAATACCTTGAGCCAATCCTTTTTCACAGAAAAAACCTCCCATTCCTCTGTTTTGATAATCATTCGCCACACCCAACATTTATACTGATAGAAATGTAACTTACCAAAATATATAATAATCAAGTGTTGAGTATTTGTCAACACAAAAAAGCCACAATTCTTAATTTACTGCACGCAAGCACTCAGGGACTGACTATTTCAAAGCGCACCGCCTGGATTGTTATAGAATAGGTACGGGTGAAATCGAGTGACCAAGGATTATCGTGAGCGCATACGGGGCCTGCGCGAGGACAAGGACATGACGCAGGCCGAGGTGGCGCGGCTGTTGCAGAAATCACAGCAGGGCTACAGCCATATTGAGAACGGGCGTGCAGAGCTGAAGATCGACGATCTGAAGCTGTTGTGCGAATATTACGATGTGTCCGCCGATTACATCATCGGCCTGATCAGCAAACCAAAGCCCTTTGACAACGCCAAGAAGGATAAATGAGCATCCGCACAGAGATTATGCGGATGTTCGTTTTTTATAGAACGGTATTCACGTTCAATTCATATTCCAACGCTATACTATACAATAGTAAGTTATCGCCCGGGAGGCACGCATGTTTTCCAAGTACAGCGTGAAAAAGCCCTACACCGTGATCGTGGGCATCATACTGGTGATCGTGCTGGGGGTCATCTCGTTCCAGAAGATGACCACCGATTTGCTGCCCAGCATGAACCTGCCCTATGTGGTGGTGTACACCAGCTATGTGGGCGCCACGCCGGAGCAGGTGGAATCGGAGGTCACCCGCCCGATGGAGGCTTCCTTCGCCACGCTGACAGACGTGAAGAAGATCACCTCCTCGTCCCGGGACAACGTATCCGTTGTGATCATGCAGTTCAACGACGGCGCGAACATGGACACGGCACTGATCGAGATCTCCTCCCGGCTGGACCAGCTGCGGGGCAACTGGGGCGACGAGATCGGCGCGCCGGTGACCATGAAGCTGAACCCGGACATGCTGCCCGTGGCGATACTCTCCGTCACCAAGGACGACATGGACATACTGGCCCTCTCCGATTACGTGGAGGACGAGCTGGTGCCCGCCTTCGAGTCCTTGAACGGCGTGGCCTCGGCCAGTGCTTCGGGCGTGATCCAGCAGCGGGTGGACGTCACCATCGAGCAAAGCCGCATCGACGTGCTGAACAACGCCATTCTGGAGGACATCGACGCGCAGCTTGCCGAGGTAGAGCGCCAGCTGAACGACGCCCAGGCCAAGCTGTCCGACGGCAAGAACGCGCTGGCCCGGGCCAGACAGCAGGCCTTCAAGCAGATCGACGACGCCATCGACGCCATCGACCAGGGCGCGGACCAGATCGAACCCGCCATACAGCAGCTGACCGAACAGAAGGAGCAGCTGCTCGACCAGCGCAAGCAGGTGGCCGACGCCCTTTCCGCCCTGGAGGGACTGTTGGGTATGGATGCCTCCGACCGCGACATGCTGCTTTTGATGCAGCAGGGACTCGCCGCGCTGAAGACGCAGCTGGCCGAGCTGGAAAAGCAGCTGGACGCGGCTGAGGCCGGCGGCGACGATGCGGTAAACGCCCTGCGCGCGCAGCTGCAGCAGCAGCGTGACGCGCTTCAGAAGCAGCTGGACGACCAGATAAAGTACCTGAGCGACCTGGGGCTGCTGGACGAGGACACCCTGCGCAGCCAGATCGAAGCGCTGACCGCCGGCATCCAAAACAACGAGACCGCGCTGGCCGACGCCATCGCCGAGTTGGAGCGCCTGGAGGGACGGCGCGACGACGTCCAGGCCGTGATCGACGACCTCATCCGCCGGATCAGCGAGGCGGGGACCACAAGCGAGCCGACCGCGTCTCCGGACGCCACCGATGCGCCTGCTTCGACCGAGGATCCCACCGTCACCGACGCGCCGGAAGTCACCGGGGAGCCCGCTTCGACCGAGGATCCCGCTGTCACCGACGCGCCGGAAATCACCGATGCGCCGGAAGTCACCGGGGAGCCCGCTTCGACCGAGGATCCCGCTGTCACCGACGCGCCGGAAGTCACCGATGCGCCGGAAGTCACCGGGGAGCCCGCTTCAACCGAGGATCCCGCTGTCACCGACGCGCCGGAAGTCACTGAGGAACCTGAAGCCACCGACGCGCCGGACGACGCAGAGGAGCCTGTGAGCCCCGAAGTCCCGGACGATGCGGAGGAACCGGCGACCATCGATTCCCCCGCCGATACCGACGCGCCTGCCGTCACGGATGCGCCTGCTGTCACCGATGCGCCCGTCATCGCCGATGCGCCCGTTGTCACCGACGCCCCTGTCATTACCGATGCGCCCGTTGTCACCGACGCGCCCGTCGTCACCGACGCCCCGGTCGATACAGAAGCGCCCGCTGTCACCGATGCGCCGGGCGCCACCGATGCGCCGGTCGATACCGAGGAACCCTCCTCCAACGAAGAGCCGGTCATTACCGAAAAGCCCGCCGACAACGAAGAAGCCGATGCGGTAGAGGAAACGACCTCTCCTGACGCGGCTGACGCCGTGCCACCCTCTCCCAAAGGAGAGGGCCTCGGGGAGCCCGAGCCGACCAAGGAGCCCAAGCCCACCGAAAAGCCCGAGCCCACCAAGGAGCCCGAGCCCACCAAGGAGCCCAAGCCCACCGAAAAGCCCGAGTCCACCAAGGAACCCAAGCCCACCGAGGAGCCCGAGCCTACCGAAAAGCCCGAGCCCACCAAGGAGCCCAAGCCCACCGAGGAACCCAAGCCCACTGCGACGCCCGAGCCCACCGAAACACCCGAGCCCACCGCGACGCCCGAGCCCACCGAGGCGCCCGGGGCCGTGGAAGCCTCTGAGCCCACCGAGGAGCCCAAGCCCGAGGGCATGGCCCGGCTGCCCTTCGGCGGCGCGGCCCTGGCAGAGGAGGCCAGCGTCGAAGAGCTGAACAAGCAGCTCGAAGCCGCGCGGGAGAGCCTGGCCCAGCTGGTCACGGCCATCGCGGAACAGTCCGGGCTGATCGACGCCCTTTCCGAAGCGCTGAACGTGGATCGCGCCACCCTCCAGCGGCTGCTCGACGATCTCGCGGCCATATCGAACGGCGACGGCGAGGATGTGCAGAGCCGTTCGGAGGCGGCCCAGGCCGTGATCGATTCGCTGACCCAGCGCATCGCCCAGCTGGACGAGGAGCTGCGCAGCATCAGCGCCGACAACCTGCCGGACGCACTGCGCGAGGCCATCCGGCTGATCACCGCGCAGATCAACGAGATCGAAAACAGCGACGAATACAAGGCCATGGCGCTGCTGCAGGACCCGACCGCCCTGAACGAGCAGTACGCCCAGGCCAGCGAAGGCCTCAAGCAGCTGGACGACGGCATTGCCCAGATCGACGCCACGCTTGACAAGCTGAACCAGGGCATCATCCCCGGCGGTTACATCGACGGCATCGACGAGGATACGAACCTCGCCGACGCCCGGGACGCCCTGGTGGCCGCCCGCAAGCAGGCCGAAAGCGGCTTTGCCGACGCCGCCGCGCAGATCAGCAAGGGCGAGGCCGAGCTGAACAAGGCCCGCAAGGAATTCAACGAAAAGCGGGATGAGGCGCTGGAGAACGCGGGGCTGGACGGCGTGATCACCATGCAGATGGTCTCCGGCCTGATCGGCGCGCAGAACTTTGCCATGCCCGCCGGCTATGTGTACGACGCGGACAACGAACAGGTGCTGGTGCGCGTGGGCGACAAGTTTGACAGCCTGGACGCCCTGCGCCGTATGAAGCTGTTCAGCCTGGGGCTGGACACCATCGACGACGTGCGCCTGCTGGACGTGGCCAGCGTGGAGCTGGCAGACAACCGGGACGAGGTGTTCACCAAGCTGGACGGCGCGGACGGCATACTGCTGTCGCTGGACAAGCAATCCACCTATTCCACCGCCGACGTGGCCAAGACCATACTCGCCCGCGCCGACGCGCTGATGGCCGCGGATCCGGGCCTGCACATCGTGGACCTGATGAACCAGGGCGAGTACATCAGCATCATCGTGGATTCGGTGCTGAACAACCTGATCTCCGGCGGCGGCCTGGCGATACTGATACTGCTGCTGTTCCTGATGGACTTCCGGCCCACGATCACGGTGGCCTTCTCCATCCCCATCAGCGTGGTCATCGCCTTTGTGTGCATGTACTTCTCCGGCATCACCCTGAACGTGCTGTCCCTGTCCGGCCTCAGCCTGGGCATCGGCATGCTGGTGGATAATTCCATCGTGGCCATCGAAAACATCTACCGCCTGCACGACGAGGAGGGCGTGCCGCTGCTGCGCGCCTGCGTGGAGGGCGTCCGTTCGGTATCCGGTGCGCTGTTCGCCTCCACGCTGACCACGATCTGCGTGTTCCTGCCCATCGTGTTCGTACAGGGCATGGCCCGCGACCTGTTCAGCGACATGGGTCTGACCATCGCCTTCTCGCTGCTGGCCTCGCTGCTGGTGGCCATGACGGTGGTGCCCGCCATGTGCTCGTTCCTGATGCGCCACTCCAAGCCCCACAAGCACCGCATCTTCGGCGCGATCCAGCGGTTCTACACGATGCTGCTGCGCGGCGCGCTGCGGGCCAAGCTGCTGGTGATCGTCGCGGCGCTGGGTCTGCTGGCCTTTGCCGCCATGCAGGTGCCAAAGATGGGCATCTCCTTCATGCCGGAGGTCAATTCCCGTCAGATGAGCGCGGACCTGGCCCTCGACCCGGAGATGACCGACCGCGAACAGAAGGATCTGGCCATCGCCATCATGGACGATATGATGGCCGTGGACGGCGTGGAGACCGTGGGCCTGATGGGTGGCAACGGCGGCCTGATGGGCGGGCTGTCCGGGGGCGGCGGCATGTCCTACTACATCATGATCGACGAGGATTCCGGCAGAAAGAACGCCGACATCGCCCGCGAAATGTCCGCCATCGGCGAAAAGCGCGGCGCGGACCTGTCCGTCAGCGCCAGCACCATGGATATCTCCATGCTCACGGGCAGCGGCATCAGCGTGGAGATCACCGGCGACGATATCGAAACGCTGCAGCGCATCGCCCTGGACGTGGCGGAGCTGGCCCGGCAGACCGAGGGCGTGACCGACGTGGACGACGGCCTGGAGGACACCGTGCCCGAGATGCGCATCCAGGTGGACAAGGAAAAGGCCATCGACGAGGGGCTGACCACCGCCCAGGTGTTCCAGTTCATCGCCCAGAAGGTATCGGGTCGCGTGGAGATCACGAAGGTCACCCTGGACGGCAAGGAGCTGAGCGTGTACATCGCCGACGCCGCGAACCGCCAGCTGAAGCCCGGCGACCTGGAGGACCTGGAAATCGAGGTGGACGCCGAAAACGAGAACAAGCGCGTGCGCATCGGCGATATCGCCACCGTGCGCGAGACCCAGAGCCTTTCCACCATCAACCGCGCCAGCCAGCGGCGCATGGTGACCGTGTCCTTCGCCATCGCGGAGGGCTACAGCGCCAACCTGGTCAGCGACGCCTTCGAGGCGAAGCTGAAGAATTACGCCGTGCCCGCGGGCTACAGCGCCGACCTGGCCGGCGAGAACGAGACCGTCATGGGCATCATGGAGGATCTGGTGTGGATGGTGCTGGTGGCCATACTGCTGATCTTCCTGATCATGGTGGCCCAGTTCCAGAGCTTCAAGTCCCCGATCATCGTCATGTTCACGATCCCGCTGGCCTTCACCGGCGGCCTGCTGGCGCTGATCGCCACGGGCATGGACCTGTCCATCGTCAGCATGCTGGGCTTCCTGGTGCTCTCCGGCGTGGTGGTGAACAACGGCATCGTGTTCATCGACTGCGTGAACCAGCTGCGCATCGGCGGCATGGAGAAGCGGGAGGCGCTGATCGAAACCGGCCGCATCCGCCTGCGCCCGATCCTGATGACGGCGCTGACCACCATACTGGGCATGTCCACCATGGCCATCGGCCAGGGCATGGGCGCGGAGATGATGCAGCCCATGGCCGTGGTGTCCATCGGCGGCCTGGCCTACGCCACGCTGATGACACTGTTCGTGGTGCCGGTACTCTACGACATCTTCAACGGCAAGACCATGAAGGCCCGGGAGATCCAGATGATCAAGGAGGCCGCCGGCATGACCGGCGACGAGGTGCTGCTGGGCGAGACCCGCACGGACGCGCCGGTGGAAGCGGCTGCCGTGATCCCCGCGCCGACGGTCGAAGCGCCGACAGAGGCTGTGGCGGAGACACCCTCCCCCACACCGGAGCCGGAGCCCGAAGCCACGCCCGCGGAGCCGGCAAACGCGACGGAGACCGCGCCCGGCGTCCCCGCCATCACCCCGGACAGCTTCCGCTATACCCCGCCGCCCAAGGCCGTGCGGGTGAAGCTGGGAAAGCGGAAAGGATAAGGGTGTGTTTCTAAATGCCGGGAGATGCAGTTTCGAGTGGATTTGACTGCATTTCAAGGCGGTTTTCCGCAGGTTTACTGGCGGTAAATCAAGGGATTTAGAAACACGCCCAAGCAAATCCGGGTATTCAAAAGGCTGCATCAAAGCGACTTCAAGTCTTTCTGATGCAGCCTATATTATTCCCTATTCTATTCCGCCCATGCCTTCATGGCCTCCAGCGTGTCCTCCAGCAGCCTGTCCAGCTCCCAGCCCAGGTTTTCCGCACCGCGGGCGATGATCTCGCGGCTGCAGCCGGCGGCGAACCTCTTGTCCTTATACTTCTTCTTCAGGCTCTTCAGCTCCATGTCGGCGCAGCTTTTGGAGGGGCGCATCAGGGCCGCCGCGCCGATCAGGCCGGTCAGCTCGTCAGCGGCGAAGAGCACCTTTTCCATCTCGTGCTCCGGCTGGGGCAGGTCGGGCGAGCTGACCCCGTAGCCATGGCTGGCGCAGGCGCGGATCAATCGCGGGTCCAGGCCGCGCTCGGCCATCAATTCCTGCTCCTTCAGGCAGTGCTGCTCCGGCCACAGCTCGAAATCCAGGTCGTGGAGTATGCCCACCGTCTCCCAGAAGTCCGCCTCGTCGCCGTAGCCCAGCTTCTCGGCGTACCAGCGCAGCACATGGCCCACCGTGACGCCGTGCTCGATGTGGAAGGGCTCCTTGTTGTATTCCTTCAGCAGTTCCAGCGCTTCATCCCGATTCATGCTCTCTCATCCTTTCATCTTTCGAACAGCACAGTCCCGTCTCCCTCGGGCCAGGCCTGCACGGTTTGCACATAGTCCCCCCGGCCGCCAGCCGCCTGGCCGGCGAGGCGCAGGTACCACATCACGCGGCGGGCGGCGTACACATACAGCTCGTCCAGGGTCACGCGCCCGTCGTAGTCGGCGTCGGCGCGCAGGCTGGCGCGGGCCGAGCGGTCCAGGCTCCAGCCGCCGGCCTCGCACACGGCCCGGGCGAACACCGTGGCCATGTCCGGCTCGGCGGCCTCCCGGCTGAAGCTGAGGCGGTAGCTGTCCTGCTCCAGCGCGGCGCTGGCCAGCACGTGGAAGCGGCTGGTGTCCATCACCGCGGGGCCGACCTGTCCGGTGAACACGGCGTCGATGCCCTTGAGGATGTCCCCGGTCCCGCCACAGTGGCCGATGGCCCCGCCGCTGCCACAGCAGTCGATCAGCACCACCAGCTCGCCCTTCACATTCCGCAGCGCCGCGGCCAGCTCCGCCGCCGTGAGCACCGAGCCGTCGTACATCTGAAAGCGGGTCATGCCCCCGGCGTATTCGCCGTGACAGGTGATGTAGAACAGGCTCACGTCCCCGTCGGCGGCCTGGGCAAAGGCATCGGCGACGGCGGCCAGCACCCCGTCGCGGGAGGCGTCCAGCCGGGTCTGCACCTGCACCTTCGCGCCGCCGAAGGACAGGTTCTCCAGCATGCTGCGCATCGCGGACACGGAATTCACCGAGCCTGTGCGCACCGTGGCCACCGTGGAGGCATAGTTCTGCTCGCCCACCAGCAGCGCCCGCCAGCGCCGCGGCGCGGGCCCGACGGCCACCGTCAGCACGTCGTACAGCGCGCCGTCCCGGGACCGCACGGTCACCGTGGCCTCGCCCTCCTGCAGCGCCCGGAGCACGCCCCGGCGATCGATCTCCACGATGCCCCGGGGCTCCGCGTCGTACAGCAGCCGCGGATCGCTGGCGTTTTCGGGCAGTACCTCGCATTCGATGGCCGCGTCGTCGCCGACGTTCAACCCGATGCGATTGGAAAAGAGGCGCACCGCGTCCACGGGCACGTATTTCACCTCCACCCGGCATCGGTCGCTCTCGCCGCCGGCGGCATAGCCCGTGACCACCGCGACGCCCACGCCCACGCCCGTCACCGTGCCCAGGGCGTCCACCCGGGCCACCGCGGGGTTGGAGCTCTCCCAGTACAGTATGCCGCCCGCGCTCTCCGGGCTCACCCTTGCCTGCAGGCGCTGTGAAGCGCGGCCCTCCAGCGTCAGCGCCTGTTGGGCCAGCGCCACGCGGTCCGCCGGCTCGACCCCGGGCAAGCGCACCAGCCGCAGGTCGTACAGGCCCGTCGCGCCGTCCGCGGTCACCAGCCGCACACAGTAGCGCCGGCCGGGCTGGGGCAGGAAGTCCATCAGGCAAGCGCCGCCGGCGGTGCGGGCGGCTTCTGCCAGCAGGCGGCCGCCGTCGTCAAACAGCATGGCCGTCAGCTTCACGCTGTCCTCCGCGGGCACCCCCACCAGGGCCAGCATGCCGGCTTCCTCCGCGTCCACGGCGTACCAGTGGGCGTCGCCCTGACGCACGAAGGCCTTGGAATAGGCGTCGCCCCGGGCGTCGAGCAGCATCGGGCTGTCGTAGCACCGGCTGAGGGCGTGGCGGGCGATCTCCAACCGCACCCGGCCATCGCCCCGCAGGCGCAGCACATATTCCCCGCCCGCCACCAGGCGCGCGCTCAGCGCGGGCATCAGGCCATCCCCCTCTGCCACCGGCTGGCCGTCCAGGTACAGGGCGGCGTGGACCGACGGGGCCCTCTCCTCCGTCGGGAACAGCCAGACCTCGTACACGCTGCCGCTGGGCGCGGTGAAGGCGAATGCCGCCTCGCCCCGGGACAGATCCACCTCTGCCATGGCGCCGGGCAAGAGCGGCTGGAGCGCCTCCTCCGCGCGCGCGCGAACCCGGGGCCCCGATGCGAGGATCGCGGCCAGGGTCAACGCGATAAGCAGAAGGCGCTTCATAAGTTATCTCCTTGAGCGGAAACGAGTGTGGAGTGTGGAGAGTGAAGAGCGGAGTATGGGTTGGCTGCGCGCGGAATGGCGTTTGGAATCCTGGTCTCCGTTACCGCAAAGGAGCGTCGGTACGAAGCGAGAACACTCCTACTGGCAATTCGGACCCCTGGCTAACTGTATCTCCACTCTCCACACTAATAATTCAGGTACTCTTCCTTCACGAACCCCTCGAGCTCGGCGGTGTGCACGGGCACCCAGCCGTCCGCGTCGGCCTCGCCGGACACGATCAGCCGTCTGCCCTTGGAGAGCCGGTCGACGACCCGGGAGGCGGTGGTGGGCTGCTCGCGCAGGTTCAGGGCGGTGGCGTTCACGGTGGCATAGCGCTCGCCCTCCTTCAGCTCGGGCAGCGGCGCGGGGGTGGGCGTGGCCGTAGGCTTGGGCCGTGCCGCGCCGACGCTGTCGGGCAGCGCGTCCAGCTCGGTCAGCCCGCCGTCAGGCCAGGCCATGCGCTGCACGGACAGGCCGGGATAGTAGAAGCCGACGATCTGCTGCCAGTTCATGCCGTAGTGTCCGGCCATCCACTGGGCGCCGCGCTGGCTCATGCCCACGCCGTGGCCGAAGCGGCGCATGATGATCGTGAACGCCTGGGCCGCGCCGTCCGGGCCGGCCTGGGTTTCCACCGAAACCAGCTCGCAGTCCGAGCCGTTCAGCCCCAGGGACAGCCCGTCCTTGATCTGGTCGTACACCGAGAGCTTCACGGTGTAGATCTCCTCCGACAGCACCCATTCCCGGGGCACCTCGGTGGGCTCGGGGGTTTCCGGGGTCTCGGGCGCATCGGTCGCCCCGCCGCCGATGAAGATCGCGGCCAGCTCGCCCGCGGCGCCGGCTGTCGGCGCTTCCGTGGGCCCGGGCGTCGGCACGTCCGTGGGCACGGTCGCAGGCGCTTCGGTGGGCTCGGGCGTGGGCGTTGCCACCGGCACCAGCAGCCGCGCCTTCAGCCCGAAGGCCAGGCTTTCATACATCCGGCTGCCCTCGAAGCGGGGGTCCGCCGGCGCGATGGAGGCGATGGAATCGAATTCCCACTCGCCCTCGCCGAAGCCGTCTCTGGAGAGCCGCTCGCTCAGCGCCGATTCCAGCATGGCCTTCAGCGCGGCACTGCCCTCGCACGTGGCGGTGACGGTCAGGTCGTTTTGCAGGCTGCGGGGATTCTCCAGGTCGTAGGGATCGTCCACCACGGCCAGGTAGCCGTCGTCGCCGATGCCGGCCCACAGCTGGCTGGCCAGGGCCGTCTGCCCGCCGTTGCTGGCGGTGTAGTAGCACACGGCAAAGCCGCCGTTGTACAGGCCCACCACGCCCCGGGTGTCCTCCACGGCCCGGATCACGTTCTGATAGGTGGGATCGAAGCCCTTGAACACCTGGTCGGCGGTGGTATCCACCAGGTCGTAGTCCCGCTTGCCCGCCGCCCACTTGCGCTGCAGGGCATAGGTGCGGGCGGCCACGGCCTGGGCCTTCAGCGCCTCGATGGGAAAGGAATCGCTCATCTCATAGGCCACCACGCCCAGCAGGTACTCCTCGACGCTGATGTTCAGCACCGGGTGCAGGCAGTCCTGCTCGGCGGAGACCCGCAGGTCGCCGCAGTACAGCGTCTCCTTCTCCGATTCGTCGATGAACAGGCCGTTCTGTTCGCCCTCCCCCGCCCTGTGGCGGGTCAGCGTCACGGAGGTGCCCATGTCGATGGTCAGGCCGCCCACGCTGAGGTACACCCGGCCCTCCACCGCCGAGAGCGCCACCCGGGCGTCCCGGTCGAAGCGGAAGCCGGGGTCGCCGTCCACCGCGTACACGCCCGCCAGCGTCAGGTGCAGCTGCTGGGGCTCCGAAAGCGAGGCCAGCGCCACGCGCAGCACGCCGTCATCCTCGATGACCGCCTCCGGCACCGGGGCGAGCGTCACCTCTGGAGCGGGCGTCGCCTCCGGTGCAAACGTCGCCTCCGGGGCGAGCGTCTCCGCCGGGGGCAGCGTCTCGTTCGGCAGCAGCTGCTCCGCCGGGGGCAGCGTCACCACCGCGGCGGCCTCGGTGGCCTTCGGGCCGCCGGTCAGCCAGTCGAACAGTCCCGCCGCGCGGGCAGGCGCGCCGGTCGCCAGCATCAGCGCCAGCATCAGCGCGGCCGTTTTATATAAGTTGTTTCTCATACTTCCTCCATCGGCGGGCTGTGCCCGCTGTTTCCTTTGTTTCCAAATATTGCCAATCCCGGTCGGAAATATACAATCGCCGTCCATTTCCCTGTCCGGAAATATACACCCATGTTATTATAGCACGTATGTGCCTTTCATGTGAGGAGAAATCGGGACATTTCGCCAGATAATGTACATATTTCGTCACAATGAAGTAACAGCGCGCCCATTCCGCTGCTTGCGCCGTTAAAAGCGGAGGGCTATAATATAAAATGGTTGGATTTATCCCATGGTTATAAGGAGGTGAACGCCATGTCCCAATCCGTGTACGAGCTGCTGGCCCTGGGCGCGCGGTATGTGTTCGCGGGGCTGATGCTGCTGATCGTGCTTCGGGCGTGGCGGATCACCCTGGTCGACAGCCGCCGGGCCGCCACGCTGCGGCGCATGTCGCCCCAGACCGGCATCAGCGGCGAGCTGATGGTGCTGGAGGGCGACGAGAAGGCCCGCCGGGGCATGAAGTACCCGGTGATCAAGGAGGGCATGATCGGCGCCTCCCGCCGGGCGGACATCCGCATACGCCACAGCAGCGTCCGGCGCAGGCACGCCTACTTCCAGCTGACGGAGGAGGGCCTGCGGATTCGCACCCACGCCGGCGCGCCGATGGCGGACGGCGCGGGCAACCCCGCGCGGTCCCTGTTGCTGGCCGACGGCGACGAGTTCACGCTGGGCCGGGTGGCGCTGATGCTGATCCTGACCCAGGCCCCCCAGCCCGCGGAGATCCACCGCGCCAGGCGCCGGGAGGACGATGCCGCCACGGACGAGGACGCGCCGGACGACCTGTTCGCCGAACAGCCGGTGCTGCGCCATGTGACGGAGGCCCCGGCCCGGCCCCTCCGGGAAAAGCGGCTGGGAAAGCCCATCGACGTGGATGAATACTTCGACGTGGACGACGGCGAGGACTGGTGACCCACATGCAGAACAAGGTTGAAAAGATGAAAAAGGCGCTGATGCGCTCCAATACCCACCTGCTGCTGTCGGCGGTGATGCTGTTCCAGGCGGCGGCGATGCTGCTGATCGCCTTCCAGAAGCAGACGGTGAACCCCCAGGCGCTGATCCTTGCGGCGGCGCTGCCGCTGGTCACCTGGCTGGTCACGAACCTGATGGGAAGGGTGTGGCCGGTGGACCGGGCGATACTGATCCTGGTGCTGCTGCTGTGCAGGCATCGCGGCGATGTTCGTCGGCGCGGCCTTCATCCGGGGCTGGAGGCAGTGGAAGAAATACACGCCCCTGTTGATGTGCCTTTGCCTCGCGGCGCTGGCCTCCCCCTTCCTGCCGGTGATCGGCATCTACAAATACGGCGCGCGCAACTGGGTGGGCCTGGCCGGCTTCTCGGTGCAGCCCAGCGAATTCATGAAGCCTGTGCTGATACTGTGCCTGGCTAGCGGCTTTTCCAACCGGCCCCGCTTTGCCAAGTGCGTGCCCACCATTGCCTTCGCGGCGCTGTGCTGCGGCATACTGCTGGCGGAAAAGGACCTGGGCGCGGTGCTGCTGTACTTTCTGACCACGGTGCTGATGTACTATGCGGCCACCTCCAACGCCTTCATCACCCTGTCCGGGCTGGGCATGGGCGCTGCGGCGGCGGTGATCGCCTACAACGCGCTGCCCTATGTGCAGGACCGCGTTGCCATCTGGCAGAACCCCTGGATCGACCCCCAGGACAGCGGCTTCCAGCTGATCCAGTCGCTGATCGCCATCGGCTCCGGCGGCCTGTTTGGCATGGGCCTGGGCATGGGCATGCCCAGGGACATACCGCTGTACCACTCCGATTTCATATTCGCCTCCATCACCGAGGAATTCGGGCTGATCTTCGCCGTGTGCCTGCTGGTCGTGTATGTGATGATCATCATGCGGGGACTGATCGTGGCCTTCAACGCCCGCACGTCCTTCCACTCGCTGACCGCCTTTGGGCTGGTGATCATGCTGGGCCTGCAGACCATGCTGATCGTGGGCGGCAACACGAAGCTGCTGCCCCTGTCCGGCGTCACGCTGCCGCTGGTGTGCTACGGCGGCTCGTCGCTGGTGTCCACGTTCTTTTCGATGGGCCTGCTGCTGGGGCTTTCCTCGATGAACGCCGAGGATGAGGCCCGGGACATCGAGCAGCTGGAGATCCGGGAGGTGGCCTGATTGAAGGAGCTGCGACGCAACATGCGCCTGGTGGGCATGATCGTGGTGGTGCTGTTCGTGGGCCTGGCCGCCTGGTTCGCCATGACGGTGTTCACCCAGGGCAGCATATGGGCCTCGGACGTGCGCAACAGCCGCCTGCGGGCCACCAGCAGCCTGCGGGGCGACATACTGGACCGGGACGGCAACCTGCTGGCCACCACCGCCGAGGACGGCACCCGGCAATACGTCTCCAACGAAACCGCGCGGCGGGCCCTGTCCCAGACCGTGGGCGACATCGCCGGCATGAGCGGCACCGGCATCGAAACCTTCTACTCGGCGACGCTGCTGGACATCTCCTCTTCGCTGGCGGACCGGCTGGGCGAGCTGTTCAACAGCGCCCGCCGCGTGGGCAGCAGCGTGCAGATCACCGTGGACGGACGGCTGCAGGCCTACATCGCCAGCGTGTTCCCCGAGGGCTATCACGGGGCGGTGTGCGTCATCAATTACAAGACCGGCGAGATCCTGGCCATGGTGTCCCTGCCCGACTACGACCCCGGCGACCTGGCCGTGCGTTCGGACGTGGAGGTGGAGGATACCGCCTACCTGAACCGCTGCCTGCAGGGGCTGTACACCCCCGGCTCGGTGTTCAAGATCGTCACGCTGGCCTCGGCGCTCAGCAACGACGCGAACGTGGTGGGCCAGACGTTCAGCTGCTCCGGCGAATGGGACTGGACCTGAAATCCGCCTTCAAGCGCAGCTGCAACGTCACCTTCGGCAAGCTGGCCTTCCAGCTGGGCCTGGACCGGCTGAAGGACACCGCCGAGCGCCTCGGCTTCAACGAGAACTTCAAGTTCGGCGATTTCGTGGTATACAACTCCGCCTTCCCCCAATCCGTCAGCAACATGAACGGCCTGGTGTGGGCGGGCATCGGCCAGGGCGAGGTGCTGGTCACCCCGCTGCACATGGCCATGATCGCCGGCAGCGTGGCCAACGGCGGCACCATGATGAAGCCGTACCTGATCCAGCGCATCGCCAGCGCCCAGGGCGTC
>CACYWI010000054.1 GCA_902778045.1 uncultured Eubacteriales bacterium | reverse complement strand
GAGCGCTACGGCGCGATGGACGCGGAGGGCCGCGTCGTCGTCGAGCCCGAATGGACCCAGCTGTCCTCGGATGGCATGGGCGGCTGGCTGGCGCTGTCCGGTGACCCGCTGGACGAGGTCGCCGACGCGCTGATCCATCTGGATGCCGCGGGCGAGGCGCGGCCCACAGGCGTGATGGTCGCGAACGGCCTGCAGCCGGTGTGCTGCGACCGCATGCCCTACATGAGCCAGCAGGGAAAATACGGCGCGGTGGATGGCGCGGGCGACGCGGCCGTGCCCGCTGAATGGAACTGGATCGGCCCCTTTGAGGACGGCCTGGCCGTGGCCTGGGGGATCGGTGGCGCAGGGCTGATCGACGCCGCGGGCCGGGAGGTGATCCCGGCGGCGTACGGGTGGCTGAGGCGCGCTCCTTCGATGATCGCGGCTCAAACGGACGACCGGCTGGACGTGTTCGCCCCGGACGGCAGGACCCGGGTGTTCACCGTCGAGGGAGAGGGCATCGAGGCCGCGCTGATCGATCATTGCCTGTGGGTGGTCCGGGAAGGCCGGAGCGCGCTGTACGGCCCGGAGGGCGCGGTACTGGCGGAGGGCGACGCGGCCCTGCGCTTCGCGCCGGGGCTGCGGGGCCAGCTGATCGCCATGGACGGCGCGTGGGGCGAGACCTGTCAGTGGCTCATGGACCCGGACGGCGGCACGGCCTCGGGCCGGTTCCAGCAGATCCTGCCGCTCTGCGCCGATCGCTACGCCTGGCTGGTGATGGACGGCGCGACCTACTACAGCGAGGAGCTGGGGGACCTGCAGCGTTCCTGGAACTACGACAGCGCGCGCTACGGACTGATGGACAGGTCCGGAACGCCGCTGACCGACGCGGCGTACCGGGAGATCATCGCCGTTGGCGAGGACCGGCTGGCGCTCGTTTCCGATGGCATCGTGCGGCTTGCCGACCTGAACGGCGCGGTGCTTCGGGAGTGGGTCACGGCTGAAGGCGAAGCACCCAGCGGCGAAGCAGCCCCCTGACGGACTGGATGAAGTCGCGCCGGGGCACGTCCGAGGCCGCGACCAGGTCGCAGCGGGCGAGTTCCGCGCCGCCGCACAGCAGGCGCGCGAAGCCCACCACCTGACCGGCGGATACCGGCGCTTCAATGCGCTCGGGCAGGGTGATTCCCGTCTCGACGGCGCTGCCCACCCGCACAGCCGCGCGCAGGGGCCCCGCGGCGACGACGGTGACCCTTTCGCCGGTACCGCCCTTCACCGGCAGCTCGGTCACGCGCGCGCCTGTCTCAAGGGCAGACTCCGGTCTGTAATTCTCAAAGCCATAGTCCAGCAGCAGCGTGGCCGTGTCGAACCAGGCGGGGCAGTTCAGCACCGCCCCGATCAGCGAAAGGCCGTCCCGCTCGGCGCTGAATACCAGGCAGCGCCCCGCCCTGCCGGTATAGCCGGTCTTGCCGCCGGTGGCGCCTTCATAGGTCCTGAGCAGCCGGTTCTTGTTCTCAAGGACGCGGCTGTATTCATTTCCGACCCAGGGGATGATCTTGCGCTTCGTGCCGGTGATCCGGCGGAAGTCCGGATTCCGCATGGCCGCGCGCATCACCCGGGCAAGCCCCAGGGCGGTGATGCCGTGGCCCTCCTCGTCCAGCCCGTGGGGGTTGAGATAGTGGGCCGTAGCGTTCAGCTGTTCCGCCCTCGCGTTCATCAGCGCCGCGAAGGCGGACACACTGCCCGCCACATGCTCGGCGATGGCCACCGCGGCGTCGTTCCCGCTGCGCAGCATCAGCCCGTACAGCATCTGCTCCATGGTCAGGGTCTCGCCCTCAGACAGGTACAGCGAGGTCCCGGGCACGCCGCTGGCATTTTTGCCCGCGGTGACCTTCTCGTCCAGGGTCGAGCGCTCCAGCGCGATCAGCGCCGTCATCACCTTGGTGGTGGAGGCCATGGGCAGCATGCGGTTCTCGTTCTGCCCAAACAAAACCAGACCGGAGTCGGCGTCGATCAGCACCGCGCCCTTGGCCGCCACGGTGAACGGCTCCGAAGCGGCGGCGGACAGGGGGACGAGGACCAGGACAACCAGCATTGCCAGCAAGCGTTTCATAGGCGGCCTCCGATATACAAACAATGAGCAACGGGCCGCCCGCTCTGTCCTTGGTACAGAACGGGCGGCCCGTTGCTCATTGTATGCGCGTCCGCGGCGCTACTTTCCCTCTTCCTGCGCGTAGGCCAGCGCCGCGGCGCAGCCGGCGGAATAGCCGGAGGAGAGTATCGCGAAATCCAGCGCCGATTGCGGCGCGCCGATAGGCGCGGCTTCGCCGCACATGCTCTGGATCACATGGCTGAAGCGCAGGCAGAAGGCGTCGTACAGCGCTTGCACCGTGTCGCCCTCGGGGGGAACCAGCAGCCTGCGGATCTCCTCCATGGTACAGGTCTGCTTCAGGGAAACGATCATCAGCAGCAGGGCGATCTGCTCCCGGCTGTACTTCTTGCCCACGGGACGGGGGATCAGTTTGCTCTTGACATAGTTGTTGATCATCGACGGCGAAAGGCTGCCGTGCTCGCCGGAGCCGTACAGCGGTTCATAGGCCCGGGCGATAAAGGTGACCACCTGGTCCATATACAGACCAAGGTCCGGAATTTGATCCCAGGGAATGGGACGATAGCGTCCGATGGGCGAAATGACGCTTTGGATGTCGCGGCTCATGATCGATCCCTCCTGTCATTATCAGACCGTGGTCGGCTCTTCGGCCGGCTGGACGTACAGCGTGTGCTGGTTGGTGTAGATCACGAAGCCGGGCTTCGCGCCGCCGGGCTTCTTCACGAACCGGCGCAGCGTATAGTCCACCGGCACGCGGCTGGAGGCGCGGCCCTTGGAATACAGCGCCGCCAGCCGCGCGGCGAAGCGTATGGTGTCCTCGTCCGGCGCTTCGCCCACGATGATCACGTGGGAGCCGGGCATGTCCTTGGCGTGCAGCCATACCTCGTTGGGTTGGGCAGTGCCGGTCAGCTTGTCGTTTTGCAGGTTGTTCTTGCCCACAAGGATCACCCGGCCCGAAGGCGCGGTGAACCGCATGGGACTGGAGGGCGGCAGTTGCTTCATCTGCCTGCGGCTGCGGTTGGGCCGCACATAGCCGAAGCGCTCCAGTTCCTCGCGCAGCTCGGAAAGCTCGGCCTCCTCCTCGCACTTGGAAAGGTTGTCCAGCTGGCCTTCCAGGTAGTTCAGCTCCGATTCCGTCTTTTCGATCTGGTCGGCGGCCAGCGTCTTGGCGTTGCGGGCCTTCTGGTACAGCTTGAAATAGCGCTGGGCATTCTGCCCGGGCGACAGCTTCTCGTCCAGCTCCACCTTCAGCATGGGCATGTCGGGCTCGTAGTAGTTGGGCACCTCCACGGCCTTCGCGCCCTTCTGGGCCAGGTGCAGGTTGGCGGTCAGCAGCTCGCCCTTCAGGCGGTATTCCTCCATGCGCTCGCTGCCCAGCAGGGCCTCCCGCTGCAGCGCCAGCTTGCGCTCGCAGCGCTCGATGTTCTTCTTCAGCGTGCGGTGCAGCGCGGCGCTCTTCTGCTTGATGCGCTCGGCCATGTCCCGCCCGCGGTAAAAGGCGTCCAGCGCCTCGCTGATCGTGGGAAACGCTTCCGATTTCAGATAGGCGCGGCTAAGATAGTCGAAGGCCACGGCGTCCACCGGCGCGCCGTCCTCGCTGTAGAGTATGGCGGGGGAGATCCGATCGGGAATTGAGGAAAGGTTGTCCGCGACGCTCTGACAGGCGGCGGCCAGGTCGACCTCCTCAGCGTGGGCGTCCTCGTTGCCGGCGGCCCGGAAGGCCAGCTCCCGGGCCGTCTGGGACGACATGCCGCTGACGCACTGGGCGATCAGCTTGTGCAGAGGTCCGTTCATGCCGGCCATGGCGGAAAGCAGCGCTTCGGCGGTCACGCGGTCGTAGGGCAGCTTGCCGTGGGCCGGGGGCAGCTCGTAGCGCAGGCCGGGAAGCACCTCCCGCACCGAGGAGATCTGCTCGTTCACCCGGCGTGCGCTGTCGATGATGCGCCCGTCGCCGCCCACGAAGATCAGGTTGGAGTGCTTGCCCATGAATTCGCAGATGATCCGCTTGCGGGCCCTGTCGCCAAGCTCATCGAAGTGCTCGATCTCGATCTCCAGGATGCGGTCGCACTCCAGCGCCCGCACGCCGCACACCCGCCCGCCGGTGATGTGCTTGCGCATCAGCATGCAAAGGGCAGGGGGCTCCAGAGGGTTGTTCTTGTGGGTGGTGGTCAGGTGGGCGCGGGCGCAGTTGGCCGTGGCGGAAAGCAGCAGCTGGCGGTTCGCGCCGCCGCTGCGGATGGTCAGTATGATCTCGTCCCGCTCCGGCTGTATGATCTTGTTGATCCTGCCGCCGGCCAGGGCGGCATCCAGCTCCCGGGCCACCAGTCCCAGCGTGAATCCGTCAAAGGGCATACCTGTTCCTCCAAATTATCTCAGCTCATGAATGAAACCATTATAGCGCACTTTGGCCGATTGCGCAACCGCTGGATTTGTGGTAAAATGAATGGGCATAGCCCTCCGATTCACCGAATACATTGAACCGAAACGGATGAAGCAAGGAGGGTTCCACATGAATTTATCCGGGAATCAGCGCAGGATGTACCTGCTGGCGCTGGCGCTGATGGTCATCGCCGTTGCGCTGGCGTGCGCGTGGTCGCTGTGGCGCGGCCCTGTGGACGCCGCGAGCTCGTCGGGCGACAGGGGCGCAGAGCCCTCCGACCGGCCGATCGGAACGCCGGCGCCGGACGACGCCCAGACCGGCGCGAGCCCAGCCGGCGCTTCGGCAGAGAGCGCGTCCAAGGTGTCCACCATCGTGTATTACCAGGACAACTACGGCTATCTGGTGCCGGTAATGTGCTCCGTGCCCATGGAGGATGGCATCGCCAAGGCCACGCTGAACCTGATGGTGCAGAGCGTGGGCAACGACATGCAGGCGGCGCGGCTGGGGCTGCGCACGGTGCTGCCGGAGAACACGCGGATCGACCTGGACATCTCAAACGGCCTGGCCCGCATCGACCTGAGCAAGGAGGTGCTGGACATGGCCGACGCCGCGGCGGAGAGCAACATGATCAGCGCCATCGTGCAGACGCTGACGGAGTTTGACAGCGTTGATCGGGTGGAGTTTTTGATCGACGGCCAGAAGCGGGATACGTTGACCCACGGCACGAAGGTCTCCGGCGCGTTCACCCGGGGCGACATCAACCTGGAGAGCGCCGAGCCTACGCTGAGCCTGTCTGCCTGCGCGCCGGTGACGCTGTACTTCCCGGCGGATTCCGGGGCGGTGATCGTGCCGGTGACGCGCATGGTGTATTCCAAGCCGGACATCAACACCGCGGTGATGGAGCTGGCCAAGGGACCCACCCGCCAGGACATGCTGGAGAGCGTGGTGCCCGCAGGCTGCGGCCTGATCGACGTGAAGGTGGAGGACGGCGTGGCAAAGTTGAACTTCACCGGCGAGTTCGTGAACCTGGTGCAGAATTCCGACGGCGGGCGCATGGCGCTGAAGGCGCTGGTGCTGACCTGCACCCAGTTCGAGGGCATCAGGTCTGTGGAGATCTATGTGGACGGACAGAAGTACGACGCCGCACAGGGTGAACTGGGCGTACCCAGCTTCATGAATGTGGCCGATTCCATCGTGTACGACTACATCCAGACCCAATCGGCGATGCTGTTTGATTTCGAGTAGAGAATAGGGAACAGGAATGGCGGCTGCCGCCTCCATTACAGGGGCGGCGTTGCGCCGCCTGCCCATCGCGATACAAAGGAGGAAATATCGATGATAAACGATCGCGCTTCGGACGAGCTGCGCATGGTGCGCATCGTGCCGGACTATACCGAGATGGCGGCGGGCTCCGTGCTGATCTGCTGCGGCAGGACCCGCGTGATCTGCACAGCCTCGGTGCAGGAGGGGGTGCCCCCGTTTTTGAAGGGCAAGGGCAAGGGCTGGCTGACGGCGGAATACGCCATGCTGCCCGGCTCCACGCCCCAGCGCAAGGCCCGGGACGGCGTGAAGAAGGATGGCCGCGGCGTGGAGATCCAGCGCCTGATCGGCAGGTCGCTGCGCGCCGCCTGTGATCTGACGCGCCTGGGCGAGCGCACGATCACCATCGACTGCGACGTGATCCAGGCCGACGGCGGCACCCGCACGGCCAGCATCACCGGCGGCTTCGTGGCGCTGTGCATCGCCGTGGACAGGCTGATCCAGGAGGGCGTGATCGTGGATTCACCGATCATCAACCAGGTGGCGGCGGTGTCCGTAGGCGTGGTGGACGACGTGTGCACGCTGGACCTGGAGTACGCCCAGGACAGCCGCGCCCAGGTGGACATGAACATCGTGATGACCCGAAACGCCGCGGGCGAGACGGGCTATGTGGAGGTCCAGGGCACCGGCGAGGGCCGCAGCTATACCCGCAGTGAGCTGGACCGGCTGCTGGCGCTGGGCGAGCAGGGCTGCGCGGAGCTGATGAAGGCGCAGACCGTGGCGCTGGGCCAGCGGGCCGAGGTGATCTGCAGAAAGCCCAGGCTGGTGCTGGCCAGCAACAACTTCGGCAAGCTGCGGGAGCTGAAGCAGCTGCTGGGAGACCTGTACGACGTGCGCTCCATGCGGGAGATGGGCGTCGAGATGGATGTGGACGAGAACGGCGAAACCTTCGAGGAGAACGCCCTGATCAAGGCGAAGGCGCTGATGGAGGTCTGCCGCTGCGCCACGCTGGCCGACGATTCCGGCCTGTGCGTGGACCAGCTGGACGGCCGTCCCGGCGTGCATTCGGCCCGCTACTGCGGCGTGCACGGCGACGACGAGGCCAACAACCAGCTGCTGCTGAAGGAGCTTGCGGACAAGCCCGCGCCGCACCACGCCCACTACGGCGCGGCGGTGGCGCTGTGCCGGCCTGGACGCGAGCCGGTGACGGCCTACGGGCGCTGTGACGGCGAGATCATCGGCGAGTACCGGGGCGAGGGCGGCTTCGGCTACGACCCGCTGTTCCTGTCGGACGACCTGGGCGTCACCTTCGCCGAGGCCGACGCGGCGGCGAAGAACGGCGTGTCCCACCGGGCGCGGGCCATCAAAGCCCTGCTGGACAAGCTGGAGGCCGGCACATGACCCGGCTGGGCATCATCTCCGACAGCCATGATCGCGGCGTCTGGCTGGAGCGGTACCTGGACGAGTGTAAAAAGCGCCGCTACGACGCCGTGTTCCACCTGGGCGACCTGTGCTCGGACGCCCGCTGGCTGGAGCGGCGGCTGGATATCCCGCTGATCTCGGTGGCGGGCAACTGCGACTACTACTCCGACAAGGCACGCATGGCCAGGGCGAACTATGGGAAGCACCGCATCGTTGCCGTTCACGGCCACATGCAGGATGTGAAATACGGCTACGAGCGCCTGTCCTACTACGCAGAGGAGAACAACGCCACCATCGCCCTGTTCGGGCATACCCACCGGGCCTACGCGGGCTTTGTGGGCGGCGTGCTGTTGATCAATCCCGGCGCGCTGATGGACGGCCGCTATGCCGAGCTGACCCTGGATGGCGACCGGGCGGTGCCGATGCTCTACGATCTTCACGACAGGAGAGATGATTGATATGCTGCGCAGGACCTCGCTGCTGCAGGTGGACCCGGATCAGCTGGAACGGGTGGAAAGCACTCTGCGTGCCCTGGCTCCGGACATCCGGGAAGCTGCAATGCGCCTGGACGTTCGGAACTATTCCCTTTGGGCGGCGGAGAACCTGCTGTTCGGCTATGGCGAGTACGGCCGGGACGTGGACCAGAATGACGAACCGGCGCTGCGGGCCAGTCTGGAGGCCGTGATCGACGGCAGGGCCCAGCTGCTGTGTCCCACCGGTTCCATGCGGCTGATGTACCATGACATAGGCATCGTGCGCGAGGACAAGTCCCTGATCCGCCACCGGGTGTTCGCCACGAAGCTGAAGCCCGGCTGCGCCGGAGAGTACAAGCGCCGCCACGACGCGCTGGTCGAAGCCCGGGGCGATTCGATCTCCGAGGGCCCGGACAGCAATTTCACCATATGGTACGGCGCGGGGTACATCTTCGGCTACTGCGAAAAGGTCAGGGCCTTTGACCACGAGATGACCGAACAGGAGCGCCGGGACACCATCGCCTGGGAGACCCGGCAGCTGGAGATCATGGACTGGCTCACCGACGATGTGGACTGGATCACCGGGCAGAGGCACGCGCCGATCAGGAGGATCGTGTAGGGAACAGGGATTAGGGAACAGGGAACAGGGGGATTGCCGGAGGGGCAATCTCCGATCGCTTGTTTATTGCAAAAATACAGACTGGCAACAGGAACAGACAGCGGGCGAAGGGATTTCCTTCGCCCGCTGTCTGTTACATATACTTTTCGATGGCCTGGCAGAGGTCGTCGATGGCCTTGTTGTCGCCTTCGGCGGCGGCTTCGACGATGCAGTGCTTCAGGTGATCCTGGAGGATCAGCTTGCCGGTGTTGTCGATGGCGGAGCGCACAGCGGACAGCTGGATCAGCACCTCGCTGCAATCCCGGCCCTCCTCCACCATGGCGCGCACCGATTGCAGGTGGCCGATGGCCCTGGAAAGCCGGTTCAATACGGCCCGGGTATGCTCGTGGCTATGGGTGTGGCTGTGTCCGTGTTCGTGGGGAATGCCGTGCTCGTGCATGTATTCGTGGGTGTGGGGGGCGTTTGGCCTGTCATCGTGATGCATCGCAGTCACCTCTCCATTATTTTACAGCAGTTCAACAAAAATTGCAATCCTGTAAAATGAGCAAGCAATGTCCTTGAACTTTGCGCCGGATGCTGTTATAATACATCAAAACAGTCGGATTATTGACTGTATCCGTTTAGACGCGACCGTCGTTTACCTGAGGAGGAGTCGAATTGAACGTTGCGGAGATCCTGAAGGCGCGCAAGGTGTTTTCACTGGAGGTGTTCCCGCCCAGGACGAACGCCGGCATGGACAAGTTGTGCGGCGAGGGCGGCGTGCTGGAGAAGCTGTACGATCTGAAGCCGGATTACATCTCCTGCACCTACGGTGCGGGCGGCACCAACGTGGGCCGGAACCTGGAGGTGCTTGACAAGATCCACAGGGATGGCAGGACCCTGCCGCTGACCCACTTCACCTGTATCTCCAACACCCGGGAGGATATCCGCAGGCAGCTGGACGAGTACCTGGCCCATGGAATCAACCATCTGCTTGCCCTGCGGGGTGACATTCCCTTCGGCTGGACGGGCACCGGCGGCGACTTCCGCTATGCTTCCCAGCTGGTAAACTTCGTGCGCGGGGCGTACGGCGACCGGTTCACCATCGCCGTGGGCGGCTCGCCGGAGGGCCACATCGA
>CACYWI010000053.1:9400-11085 GCA_902778045.1 uncultured Eubacteriales bacterium | reverse complement strand
GGTCGCCGGCCTGCTCGCCGGCTGCCGCTACAGCGTGAACGGAAATGTGATCGGCGCCGGGGCCTGAAGCCCCCTCGCCCCGCCCGGAACAGATGCCGGACGGGGCTTTTTTCGTCTCGCGAAACCGCAGGCCCGTCACCTCGCCAGCGCCGCGCCCATGTCGAAGGCCCGCCTGCATTCCTGCGGGAACACGGTCTCGCGGCGGCGCAGCTTCTCCTCCGGGTCGAACATCGTCCACGGCCAGTCGGTCTTGCCGTAGTCCTTCAGCTGCAGCGTGTTCCCGCTGACAAGGACCTCCGTCGGGCCCACGAAACGGGACAGCGTCTGCCGGTAGCCCTGCAGCAGGTCCCGGTAGCCGGTGTCCGGCGCGTTGCTGGTCATGATCAGCAGCACGGGCACAAGGCGCGTGTTGCAGCAGGGCGTCTCGAGGTTGTAGGTCAGGCTCTGGAAGATCAGGCGTTCGTACAGCGCCCGGAAGGATGCCGTCAGCTCCGACAGGTAGTTCGGCGAGCCGATGATCAGCCCGTCCGATTCCCGTATGGCGTCCAGCACCGGCGTCAGACCGTCCCGGCAGACGCAGCGCCCCTTGTTCTTCTCCCGCTTGCAGCCGAAGCAGGAGATGCAGCCGGTGTACCTTTCCAGCCGGAACAGGTCGAACCGCTCGACGCTCGCCCCGGCGGATTCGGCCCCCTTCGCGGCCTCGGTGATCAGGGTATCCGTGTTCCAGTTCCGCCTGGGGCCGGCGTTCACGGCGATGATCCTCTTGCTCATGCGCTTCACTCTCCTGTCATTTCCGCTCCCTCATCCGGAAGGAACGTTTCCTATACTACTGGACCAAGCCCTCCGCCATCGAGCACTACGGCGCGTGCCACGCGGTGGAGCTGGCGTATGTCTTCAACAACCTGGAGGACACCATCTACACCGGCGAGCCCGCAGACCCGGACCTGGCGGCGGCGGTCCAGGACATGTGGGTCAGCTTCGCCAGGACGGGCGACCCCTCCGCCAGCCGGATCAGCTGGGAGCCCTACGACGGCGTATCGCGGCGCACGATGATCCTGGGCGACGACATCCGCATGGGATCCGACCCGCTGCCCCAGCAGACGGCGCTGATCGAGCCGCTGCTGAAGTATCACTTCAACGGACAGTACCGGGCCACCGACTACGCGCTGATCCACCTGCGGAACCAGATGCTCCGGGCGAACCTGATCATCCTCGGCGCGGCGCTGATGATCTTCGCGGTGTCGGGGGTAAAAAAACGCGTTAGAGTGTGTTTCCAAAATACCTGAAGCGCATTTTCAGGCGGCCCCGCATTCATATATCCGGGCGTTCCCCTCCCGGATCAGTTCCAGCAGCCCTCGCAGTACTTGTTGCAGACCCAGCCCTCCACATACTGCGACTGGCTGACGCCTACGATCACCTTGGCCCAGTAATACTTGCCGTCCTTTACGATCTTCCTGCTGACCACGGCCACCTCGTCCAGGTAGCCCAGCTGGGCGACGACTTCATATTCCGTACCCGGACCCTTGCGCACATTCACATTCCTGCCCAGCGAGCGCACGAAGGGGCGCTTCTTGCCGCCGGTCACCTGTTCCATATCGTCCAGGTTCAGTTCCTCAATGCCCTGCTCGAGCTGCTCGAAAAAGTTGTTGTTATCCACGTCCTTATCCTCCCTTTTAATGCTGTAT
>CACYWI010000053.1:0-9386 GCA_902778045.1 uncultured Eubacteriales bacterium | reverse complement strand
TATGCCGTCTCCATCCCGGTGTCAATGCATCCGGATTATGAATCTTATTGGGCATTTTGATGCGTGTGATGGTTCTGTGACAAAAGCCGTGATATAATAGGCGCGTAAACAAGCAAAACCGCATTGAATTCGGGAGGAAACTGAAAATGAGCAACGAGATCAACGAACTGAACCTGGAAGAGCTTGAAAACGTAGCGGGCGGCAAGAGGACCGATTCCGTGCACGACCTGAGGAACTTCGTCACCGCCAGGGTGAGCGTTCCCAAGGGCACCTACCTGGTGATGCAGAAGACCGCGGGCGGCGCGTTCATGTCCGTCAAGTACTCGGACGGCGACGCCATCGAGGTCAACGAGAACTTCATGGAGAAGGGCTACCTGCTGGCCTACTCCTACACCTTCGACAAGTACGGCTACGTAGACGCCAAGTACGTGCGTTTCTGATCGCAGAACGGGAATCATGTCGCCGAACAGTGGCGGGGCTCATGCCTCGCCACCTGTTGGCGTATAAAGGCAGTATTGTTTATGGAGGCAGAAGATGCAAAGCCATCTGTTCAGAAAGAAGACCGTGGAACGCATATCCTCCCCGGAGCAGCTGCAGGACTACATGCGGGTCACCAACCCCGGCATCTGGATGGTGCTGGCGGCGGTGATCGCGCTGCTGGCCGGCCTGCTGGTGGCCTCGGCACTGGTGCGGGTGGAAACCACCGTCTCCGCCAGGGGCGAGATCGCCGCGGCGGACAGCACCGTGGTAATGGAGCTGCCCCGGGCCGAGGGGGAGAACATCCGCGAGGGCATGGCCGTGCGGCTGGCCGGGCAGACCGGGCGCGTGGACTATGTGTATGAAGCGGACGGCAGGATCGTGGTCAACGCCTCCCTGGACAGCTCTGCAGAAGCGCTCCCCGACGGGACGTATGACGTTCAGATCGTCACCGAGGTCCTGAGCCCCATCAGCTTCCTGCTGAACTGATCGGGGGTGAGCGGATTGCCTTCCAACAACAGCAACATCAGGCCGCCCCTGAAAAAGGGCGTGGCCCGGGTGCCCATCGTGATGCAGATGGAGGCGCTGGAGTGCGGCGCGGCGTGCCTTGCCATGGTGATGGCCTGGTACCGCAAGTGGGTGCCGCTGGAGGTCGTGCGCGTGGATTGCGGCGTATCCAGAGACGGCTCCAACGCGAAGAATATGATGCTGGCCGCCAGGCATTACGGCTTCGAGGTGCACGGCTACCGCATGGAGGTCGAGGCGCTGAAAAGGGAAGCGACCTTTCCCTGCATCATCCACTGGGATCTGGATCACTTCGTGGTGCTGGACGGCTTCAGGGGCGGCAGGGCCGTGATCAACGATCCCGCCCGGGGCATCGTGAAGGTCCCCATGGAGCGGTTCGACGAATCCTTCACGGGCATCGTCATCACGCTGGCCCCCTCCGCCGGCTTCGCGCCCTCCGGCAAGCGCAAGAGCACCCTGGCCTTTGCCCGCAATCGGCTGCGCGGCGCCGGGTCCGCCGTGGCCTTCGTGGCGCTGACCACGGTGATCTCCTATCTGTTTCAGATCATCAACCCCGCCATGAGCCGGGTGTTCTTCGACCGTCTGCTGACCGGCAGGAGCCCCGATTGGCTGCACCCCTTCATCGGCCTGATGGCGCTGCTGTGCGCCGTACAGCTGGTGGTGGAGTGGGCGCGGACCGTGTATTCCCTGAAGATCAACGGCAAGCTGGCCGTGGTGGGCAGCACCTCGTACATGTGGAAGGTGCTGGGCCTGCCCATGAGCTTCTTCTCCCAGCGGATGGCCGGCGACATACTGCAGCGGCAGGCGACCAACGCCTCCATCGCCGGCACGCTGGTAGGGACCTTCGCCCCGCTGCTGCTGAACACCGTGATGATGGTGTTCTACCTGCTGCTGATGCTGCGCCAGAGCCCCCTGCTGACGCTGATCGGGCTCATCTCCATACTCGCCAACCTGATGGTGGCCCGGTACATGTCCTCAAGGCGGGTGAACATGACCCGGGTACAGGTGCGCGACGAGGGCAAGCTGGCCTCCGCCACCCTGGCGGGCATCAGCATGACGGAAACCATCAAGGCCAGCGGCGCCGAGAACGGCTTCTTCCGCAAGTGGTCCGGCTACCAGGCTTCGGTCAATGCCCAGAGGGTCAAATACGCCAGGATGAACGCCCGGGTGGGCCTCATTCCCTCGCTGATCAACACCGCGGCCAACTACACGGTGCTGTTCTTCGGCGTGCGCCTGGCCATGGAGGGCCGGTTCACCCTGGGCGCCATCGCGCTGTTCCAGGGTCTGCTGAGCTCCTTCACCGGCCCGGCCACAACGCTGATCGGCGCGGGCCAGACCATCCAGGAGATGCGCACGGAAATGGAGCGCGTCGAGGACGTGATGCAGTATCCCTCCGACCCCAACGTGCGCTTTGACGCCATCGGCGACGACGGGCGCTGCGCCAAGCTGAAGGGCGCCGTGACGCTGAAAAACGTCACCTTCGGCTACTCGCCCCTGGGCAAGCCGATCATCAAGGACTTCTCGCTGGACATCCGCCCCGGCCAGCGCGTGGCCATCGTGGGGGCCAGCGGCTGCGGCAAGAGCACGCTCAGCAAGCTGATCTCAGGGCTCTACCAGCCCTGGAGCGGCGAGATACTGTTCGACGGGAAGCCCATCTGCCAGATCCCCCGCCCCGTGTTCACCGGATCCCTGGCCGTGGTGGACCAGGATATCATACTGTTTGAGGACACCATCGCCAACAACATCCGCATGTGGGATGATACCATCGCCGACTTCGAGGTCATACTCGCCGCCCGGGACGCCCAGCTGCACGACGACATACTGCAGCGGCCCGGCGGCTACCAGGGCAGGCTCACCGAAAACGGCAAGGACCTGTCCGGCGGCCAGCGCCAGCGGATGGAGATCGCCCGCGTGCTGGCCCAGGACCCCTCCATCATCATACTGGACGAGGCCACCAGTGCCCTGGACGCCAAGACCGAATACGACGTGGTGCGGGCCATACAGGACAGGGGCATCACCTGCATCGTGATCGCCCACAGGCTGTCCACCATACGCGACTGCGATCAGATCATCGTGCTGGACAGGGGCGAGATCGTGGAGCACGGCACCCACGAAGCGCTGTACGCCTTGGGCGGCAAGTACGCGGAGCTGGTGACGAGCGAGTAGAAGTTGGAAGTTAGGAGTTGGGAGTTAGGAGTGAGGAGTTGGTATTTTGGAAACACGCTCTAACTCCTCACTCCAAACTCTTTCGACCGAAGGGAGAAAGCACATGGGTTGGTTTGACGAACAGATCCGGGAAAGGATGCGCAACGACGAGCGCACCTTCGAAGATGCCTTCCAGCAGGTCGCCGGATCGGTGCTGGGCAGCCGCGCCGCGTCGCGGCTGCAGGACGAGCGGCTGATCGCCCGGCAGGCACTGGACGAGATCCTGAAGTATTATCACCAGAAGCCCGTGGATATCCCCGCAGATATCGCGGATATCGGCGGACAGCTGGAGTATGCGCTGAGACCCTTGGGCATGATGACCCGGGACGTGGAGCTCACCGGGGGCTGGTACAGGGACGCCTACGGCCCCATGCTGGGCTTTATGAAGCAGGGCGGTGCGGCGGTGGCCCTGCTCCCCGACGCGCTGTACGGGTATTCCTTCCGCGACCCCGAAACCGGGGCGAAGGTGCGCGTGAACCGCCGGACCGCCCGGCTGCTGGACGCACAGGCCGTCTGCTTCTACGAGCCGCTGCCCATGAAGAAGCTGGGCATCCGCCACCTGCTGCTGTACATGCACAAGTGCATCTCCCTCGGCGATTTCGCGATGATCCTGCTGGCCACGCTGGCCGTGATGGTGGTGGGCCTGATCCAGCCGAGGGTGTACCAGGCCGTCACCGGTCCGGTGCTGGAGAGCAGGAGCGTCTCGATGCTGCTGGGCATGGCGGTGTTCCTGCTGAGCGCCGCCGTGGCCTCGGAGCTGATCAGCGTGGTGAGCAACCTGCTGATGGAGCGCCTGACCACCAAGACCTCGCTGGCGGTGGAATCCGCGGTGATGATGCGGATACTGTCGCTGCCGGTCAGCTTCTTCCGCAAATATTCCTCCGGCGAGCTGTCCAGCCGCGCGGATTCCGTGGGCTCGCTGTGCGACATGATGCTCAGCAGCGTGATGTCCACGGGGCTGACCAGCGTGCTGTCGCTGATCTACGTGGGCGAGATCTTCCGCTTCGCGCCGCTGCTGGTGTGGCCCTCCATACTGATCATGGCCGTCACCGTAGGCACGAGCCTGGCCGTATCGCTGTCACAGATCGGCATTTCCCGAAGGAAGATGAAGCTGGCCGCCCAGGAGAGCGGCATGAGCTACGCCATGGTCAGCGGCATCCAGAAGATCAAGCTGTCCGGGTCTGAAAAGCGGGCCTTTGCCCGGTGGGCGCGGCTGTACGCCCAGGGCACAAAGCTGGAATACAATCCCCCGGCCTTCATCAAGCTGAGCGGCGTGATCACCACCGCCATATCCCTGGTGGGCAACATCGCGCTGTACTACCTGGCGGTGCGCTCCGGCGTCGGCCCCAGCCAGTACTGGGGCTTCACGGCCGCCTACGGGCGCGTGATGGGCGCGTTCTCCGCCCTGGCGGGCATCGCCGTGTCCGTCGCCTCGATCCCGCCGATCCTGGAGATGGCGGAGCCGATCCTGAAGACCGAGCCGGAGATCGCCGCGGACAAGGAGCAGGCGCAGCAGCTGTCCGGCGGCATCGAATTGAGCCACGTCACCTTCCGCTACGAGCCGGACACCCCGGATGTGCTCAGCGACCTGTCCCTGCAGATCAAGGCCGGGGAATATGTGGCCATCGTGGGCCGCACGGGCTGCGGCAAATCCACGCTGGTGCGGCTGCTGCTGGGCTTCGAAAAGCCTCGGCGGGGCTCGGTGCTCTATGACGGGCGGGACCTGGCGCGCATCGATCCCCGGTCCGTGCGCCGCAACATGGGCGTGGTCATACAGAACGGGCAGCTGATGCAGGGCGACATCTTCTCCAACATCACGCTGTCCGCGCCGTGGCTGACACTGGACGAGGCCTGGCAGGCCGCGGAGATCGCGGGCATCGCCCAGGACATCAGGGATATGCCCATGGGCATGCATACCCTGATCTCCGAGGGCCAGGGCGGCATCTCCGGCGGCCAGAAGCAGCGGCTGCTGATCGCCCGCGCCATCGCGCCCAAGCCCCGCATACTGATCCTGGACGAGGCCACCAGCGCCCTGGACAACGTGACCCAGAAGCGGGTCTCCGAGGCGCTGGACCGGCTGAATTGCACCCGCATCGTGATCGCGCACCGCCTTTCCACCATCCGCAACTGCGACCGCATACTGGTGATGGATGAGGGCCGGATCATCGAGGACGGCACCTATGACCAGCTGATCGAAAAGGGCGGCGCCTTCGCCGGGCTGGTCGCCCGCCAGCGGCTGGACGCCGGCGAAAACTGAAACAGGAGGGAATGACCATGGCTCACCCGCTGATCAACCGCGCGCTGTACGACGCGATCGCCCGCTTTGACGCGGACGAGGCGGCCCAGGAGACCTATTACCGCATCATGGCCTCCACCGTCGAGCGCGGCGGCAGGCCCATGACCGTGCGCGAGCAGGTGCTGCGCGCCTACGCCATGCTGTTCTGCGACGACTTCAACCTCGCGCCCGGCCAGGCGGCCGGCCCCGACGAGGTGGAGGCCACCGCCGACCGCCTGTACATCGGAGGGCCTGGCTTCGACCCGACCCACTGGTACCGCATGGGGCACCACTTCCCCATCATCGACGAGGACAACTACGATCGCTTCGCCGCCCTGGTGATCTCCGATCTCAGCGCGGGCCCCCTGCACGACGCCATGGTGCGGGGCGGCGACATGCTGCTGCTGGGCGAGCCCGACCCTCTGCACATGACCCCGGAGCAGCGCCGCCGCCAGCGCGTACAGCCCGTCGACCTTGAAGGAGCCATGCTATGACCATACTTTCGGTTGTGAAAAGCGCCCGCGATCTCGAGGGGCTGAAGGCGCTGCTGGCCGCGCTGCTGCCCGAGGCGGCGCTGCTGGGCTTCACGGGCAGCCCGGAGGCCCTGGCCGCCGCAAGGCAGCAGGAAATCGACGTCGCCTTCCTGGAGGCCGACATGCCGGAGCTGACCGGCCTTGACCTTGGGCGCTACCTGAAGGAGATGTACCCGCAGGTGAACCTGGTGTTCCTCTCCGACGGCCCGGGGCATGCCCTCGAGGCCCTGGCGCTGCATGCCAGCGGCTACATACTGAAGCCCGCCGGCGAGGCCGCCCTGCGCCGGGAGCTGGACGACCTGCGCCACCCCATCGGCCGGCAGGCCGGCAAGCGGGTGTTCGCCCAAACCTTCGGCAACTTCGAGCTGTTCGTGGACGGCGAGCCCGTGGCCTTCAAGTACACCCGCACCAAGGAAATCGTGGCCCTGCTGGTCAACAACCGCGGCGCGCAGACCACCAACGGCGAGATCATCGGCAGCCTGTGGGAGGACGACGGCGACCCGGACAAGAAGGCATCGTACCTCAGCAACCTGCGGCAGGACCTGCAAAACACGATGACCCGGCTGAAGCTCAACGGCATCATCATCAAGCAGCGGGGCAGCATGGCCATCGCCGCGGACCGGATCGAATGCGACCTGTACGACTGGCTGTCGCAGAGGTCGCAATCCAAGTACCGCTACATGGGCGATTACATGAACCAGTACAGCTGGGCGGAATACACCCACGCCGAGCTGGACGAGCTCAACTGGGCGATGGAGGACGAGGCGTAGCGCCCATCGAGCACGGGAAAAACGGTAAATCAAAAAGAGGCTGGGTCGCAGCCTCCATCGTCGGCCTGAAGCGGTGATCCCGCCGCTCGGGCCGCGTTTATTATACTTTATTCCCGCTCCAGCGCGTAGGCGATCAGCAGCTTCAGCGTGTTCTCCGCGCCGTCCCGGTGGCTGCGCTCGTAGCCATGGGAGGCGTAGACGCCCGCGCCGATCAGGCCGTGCCTCAGGTCGTGGCCCGCGTCCAGCGTCGCTTCGACGTCGCTGCCGTAGTGGGGATAGATATCCACGGCATAGTCCGCGCCGCTGCGCTTCGCCGCCTCGATCAGCCCCTTGACGACGGGATAGCTGTAGGGTCCGCCGCTGTCCTTCGCGCAGATGGAGACCTGGCGCTCCGTGCATTGCAGCCCCTCGCCCACGCAGCCCATGTCCACCGAGATCGCCTCGGTGCAGCCCGCGGGCACGTTGCCGGACCCGCCGTGGCCCACCTCCTCGTACACGGTGATGTGGGCGTAGAGGGCCCGCTTCGGCACGATGCCCTCCCGGCGGATGTACTTCGCCAGGCCCAGCAGTATGCCCACGCTCAGCTTGTCGTCCAGGAAGCGGGATTTGATGTAGCCGGTCTTCGTGATCCTGACGTTCGGCTCGAAGCACACGAAGTCGCCCACGGCAATGCCCAGCTTCTCCGCGTCCTCCCGGCTCTTCACGTCCTCGTCCAGCACCACCTCGCAGGTGTCCCAGCCGCGCTTGGTGTCGTTGTATTCGCCGTTGACGTGGATGGACGCGTTGCACAGCTGGAAGGTGCCCTCGTACACGCCGTTGAACTTCGTGACGACGCGCACGTTCTCCGTCTCGGCATTGTTGGGGTTCATGCCGCCCAGGTTGGTCAGCCTCAGCCGGCCGCTGGACTTGATCTCCGCCACCATGCCGCCCAGGGTGTCCACATGGGCCTCCAGCAGCAGGCCGTTCTCCCGGTCCTCGCCGCCCAGGAATACGATGACGCCGCCCTTGTTGGTGGTCTTCGCCTCAAAGCCCAGCTTTTCAAATTCCGCCCTGACCCACGCCGCCGCGTCCTCGGTGTAGCCGGTGGGCGAATCGATGTTCAGCACCGCCTCGGTGCTGCTCATGATGTAATCGGTGTATCGCGTCAAATCCTTCATATTCTGTTTCCTTTCATGGCTCCTTGGCCCGTTTTCTTTGTGGCCGGTCACCGGCGCGACGCCTCCAGCCTGAACCAGAAGCGCGCGTCCTCCACAGCCTCCCACAGCGGATAGGGCGACGGCCCGCCCTCCAGATACGCCGCCATGTCCAGCAAAAGGGTGGCTATGGCGTATTCGTCCTGCTGGGTGTCCAGGAACAGCTCCGGCCGCCAGGTCTTGCGCAGATCGCGGAGGTACTGCGTGTCCAGGCAGCTGTATTTTTCGGGGATGTCGGGCATCAGGCTCCTCCGCACGGGCCGATTCCGGCTGTCGAGGCCGTACAGGGTCGTGTCGCTCCACTCGCCCCTGTCGCCCCGCACCGTGATGTGGCGGGCGCGGATGTAGGAGCGGTATTGCAGCGGGGAGAAATCATAGATCGCGGTCTTGCCGGATTCAAAGCGCAGTAGGGCGGCGTCCCTGGCCTCCTCGGCGGCGCTGCCGTCCAGTATCGCCCCGTAGCGGGAATCCGTCGCCGCCGTGGTATACCGGCTGCAAGCGCCTTGCACGGTATACGGCTCGTCCCCCGTGCCCAGCGCCCGCCGGATCAGGCTCGCGGCGTGATAGTCGTGGGCAAGGGAGATGTACATGGACTGCGGCGTTCCGATCTCGCCGCTTTGAACGGCCTCGATGCCCGCGGCCAGTATGGGATAGCGGTGGTACTGCTCGCAGCACGTGATCCGCGCGCCGCCCTGCTGCAACCTGCACAGGCGCCGCAGCTTTTCCTCCGTATCGCCGACCGGCGTCTCCGTCATCACGGGAAGGCCCCGCGCCGCCCATTCCTCCGCGACCTCGGCCACATGGCCGCGGTCCACCGCCACGACGACAAAATCGGGTCGGAAGGCCAGCGCCTCGTCCGCCGTCAGCACCGCGTCCACGCCCGTCTGCCGCTTCAAATGGTCGGCCTTCTCAGCGGACCGGCACAGGTACAGCGCCCGGAACAGCCCGGACCAGATCTGCGTGACGCGTCCGAAATACTCCGCCCGGTAGCCCGAGCCCACGATCAAATAGGAAAGCATGCGTCTCCCCTCCCCTCTCGCGCCAGGCGCAAGCGCGCCTTCGGTCGCCTGTCCCATTATAACCCATCGCTGCGGGGCTTGTCCATACGTATTTACAGCGTCTGCCACATGCACCCGGGGTTCTCCCCCGCGGTTGAAAAAACATTCCCGTTGTGGTATGCTGGGTCCATGAAGACGGATTTTTCGACAGAGCGCGAAAAGCGCAACTATTTCAACCGCATGAGCGACGCGCAGCGGCTGGATGCCTTTGCCACGATGCTCGCCTGGGCGGAGAGCGCCGTGTTCCTGGGCGGCGCGGGCGTGTCCACCGAGAGCGGCATCCCCGACTTCCGCGGCAGGAACGGCCTGTACCACAAGGCGGACAAGCGCTTTTCCCGCTACAAGCCGGA
>CACYWI010000052.1 GCA_902778045.1 uncultured Eubacteriales bacterium | reverse complement strand
ACAAAGCGGCGCAGCGTATCCTGAACCAGTTTCATGGTACCCCTCCTTACCTGTTGTTATTGCGATTATAACACAACCCATTCCGATTGACAATCAACTTCTTTTGTGATAGAATACCCTTCACCTCTCAGAACGCATCATAACGGTATCCCGCGCGGCACGCGGGAGCCGGGGGCGGCGTCGTTACCCGCCTCCACCGCCTGGCAAGATACGACCGCATCGACCCGTATGACTACCAAGGAGGGCACCAACCTATGATCCAAGTGGAGCACCTTACGAAGACCTATTATGTATCCCGCCGGGGCGGCGGGCTATTGAAGGCCGTGGCCGCGCTGGGCAGGCGGGACACGGAGCGCGTGATGGCGCTGAACGACATCTCCTTCACCATTTCAGACGGCGAGCTGGTGGGCTACATCGGTCCCAACGGCGCGGGAAAATCCACCACCATCAAGATCTTAAGCGGCATACTGACCCCGGATTCCGGCACCTGCCTGGTAAACGGGCACGTGCCATGGAAGCAGCGCAAGCAGCACGTGGCCCGAATCGGCGTGGTGTTCGGCCAGCGCTCGCAGCTGTGGTGGGACGTGCCGGTGATCGATTCCTTCGACCTGTTGAAGGACATCTACCGGGTGGACCCGGCCCATTACAGGCGGGACCTGGACGAGCTGACCGCGCTGCTCGATCTTGAAACGCTGCTGCGCACCCCCGCCCGGCAGCTGAGCCTGGGCCAGCGGATGCGCTGCGAGCTGGCGGCGTCGCTGCTGCACGACCCCGACATACTGTTCCTGGATGAGCCCACCATCGGCCTGGACGCGGTCAGCAAGCTGGCCCTGCGCGGCTTCATACTGGAGCGCAACCGCACCCGGGGCACCACGGTGCTGCTGACCACCCACGACATGCAGGACATCGAGGCACTGGCCCACCGGGTGCTGCTGATCGGCAAGGGCAGGCTGCTGCTGGACGGCGGCTTCGAGGACGTACGCGCCTCGCTGCCGGACACCGGCTCGCTGGACGAGATGGCCGCGGCGCTGTACAGGCGCTACGGCGTATAGGGGGGGTGGCAGACGTGAGATCCCTGCTGTCCTTCTTCCGGATGCAGCTGGCCAAGGGTCTGCAGTACCGCACCGCCGCCTGGGCCGGGGTGTTCACCCAGTTCTTCTGGGGCTTCATGGAGATCCAGCTGTACCGGACGCTGTACGCCGCCCATCCCGATCGCTTTCCAATGACCCTGGGCAGCCTGGTGTGCTACATATGGCTGCGCCAGGCGTTCCTTGCGCTGTTCAACACCTGGAGCTACGAAAACGAGCTGTTCGAGATGATACTGTCCGGCAACGTGGCCTACGAGCTGTGCCGGCCGGTGGGCATCTACGGCATGTGGTTCGCCCGCAACGTGGCCCTGCGCGTCAGCCGCGCGGCGCTGCGCTGCGGGCCGATACTGATCGTCTCGGCGCTGCTGCCCGCCCCCTGGGGACTGCGGCCGCCCGCGGGCGTCGGCACGTTCGCGCTGTTCTTGCTGTCGATGGCGCTGTGCCTGGGCGTCACCGCGGCATTGACGCTGATCGTCTACTTCACCTGCTTCTACACGCTGTCCCACGAGGGCATCCGCATGGTCATGGGCCCGGTAGCGGACCTGCTGAGCGGCAGCATCATTCCCCTGCCCTTCATGCCCCTCTGGATGTCGACGTTGCTGCGCTATTCGCCCTTCGGGGCTATGCTGAACGCGCCGCTGCGCATCTACTCCGGCGACATATCGGGCGGCGCTTTGGCGGAAACGCTGCTGCTTCAGGTTTTCTGGCTGCTGGCGCTGGGCGGCTTCGGCTGGTTTTTGCAGCACAGGGGCCTGAAGCGGCTGAGCCTGCAAGGGGGGTGATCCGATGAGGCTGTATCTGAAATTCGTGTCGATGCACCTGAAGCGGTCCATGGCCTACCGGCAGTCCTTCTTCATGACGATGTTCGGCCAATTCCTGGTGTCGTTCACATCGCTGCTGGGCATGTGGTTTTTGCTGTCGCGGTTTGACAGCGTGGGCGACTATACCCTGGGCGAGTGCATGCTGTGCGCGGGGGTTGTACTGTCCTCCTATTCGCTGGCGGAATGCTTTTTCCGCGGCTTCGACCGCTTCTCAGGCATCGTGCGGGGCGCCGGGTTCGACCGGATACTGCTGCGGCCCCGGAACGCCATGCTGCAGGTGCTGTGCGAACAGATCGAATTTACCCGCCTGGGCAAGCTGATCCAGGGCGTGGGCATGCTGATCTGGGGCGTCGCCGTCGCTCCGGTGGTCTGGACGCCCTGGCGCGTGGCGCTGCTTTTCCTGATGATCGCGGGCGGGCTTACCGTGTTCGCCGCGCTGTTCATCGTGTACGCTTCGCTGTGCTTCTTCACGCTGGAGGGGCTGGAATTCATCAACATATTCACCGACGGCATGCGGACATACGGCGTTTACCCGCTGGACATATACGGCGAATGGCTGCTGAAGCTCAGCACCTTCGTGATCCCCTACGCGCTGTTCCAGTACTATCCGCTGATGCTGCTGCTTGGCCGGTCAGACAGGTGGCAATGGGGCCTCCTGCCGCTGCTGACGCCCCTGTTCCTGGCGCTGAGCGTCGCGCTGTGGCGGGTGGGCATCCGCAAGTACAAATCCGCCGGATCGTAGAAGAATTAATCTCCCCGCTCTGGAAGTCGGCGTCGGTTTGTCCTATAATGGACGTTGACAACCTGAGAGGGGATTTTTTTCATGGCCAAGCTGTACTTCCGATATGGCGCGATGGGCTCGTCCAAAACGGCCAACGCCATCATGGTGCAATACAACTACCAGGAGCGCGGGCAGAACGCGCTGATGCTCAAGCCGCGCCTGGACAACCGTGACGGCGTGCGCACCGTGGGCTCCCGATCCGGGCTCAGCGCCCCCTGCCGCTTCGTGGAGGAGCTGGACGGGATCGACCTGTCCGTGTACGACTGCGTAATCGTGGATGAGGCCCAGTTCCTGACGAAGGCGCAGGTGCAGCGCCTGGTGGACATCGTTGACGACATGGACATACCGGTGATCTGCTACGGCCTGCGGGCGGATTTCATGGGCAATCTGTTCGAGGGCAGCCACTGGCTGATGGCCTGGGCGGACACCATCGAGGAGATCAAGACCGTGTGCTGGTGCGGCCGGAAGGCCATCATGAACGCCCGCATCTCCGGCGGCAAGGTGGTCAAGGCCGGCGAGCAGATCGTGCTGGGCGGCAACGAGAGCTACGTGGCGCTGTGCCGCAAGCACTGGGCCCGGGGCGAGCTGGCCCCGCTGGAGATCCGCCGCATCGCCGCGGGCAAGGAGGCCTATCTGCCCCTGCTGCTGGAGGCCGACCCCAGCCGGGAAATGATCGAAAAATACCTGGACGCGGGCGAGATGTACCTGCTGCTGGCGAACGGACAGGCCGTTTCCGTAGCCGTAGTCACCACGACAGAGGACGACGCGTGTGAGCTGAAGAACCTGGCCACCGCGCCGGAGGCCCGGGGCAAGGGCTATGCCGGAAAGCTGCTCAGGCACCTGTTCAAGCTGCTCCAGCCCCGCTTCAGCCGCATGGCCGTGGGCACCAGCCCCGCCAACGTGACGTTTTACGAGCGCTTCGGTTTTGCGCGGGAAGGCGTCATACCGGGCTTCTTCGCCGACAACTATCCCGAGCCCATCATCGAGGACGGCGCGGCATTGAAGGACATGATCGTCCTATCAAAGGCGCTGTGACAGAGCAGCATTGAAGATCCTTCGCTGTGCTCAGGATGACAGGCTTGTTTCGTTATCATCCCGAGCGCAGCGAAGGATCTTCTCGTCATGTTGTTCCCGGCAGGCGGCACATTGCCCCCTACAGAAAACGCGCCAGCCACCATCCCTATTGCCTATTCCCGATTGCCTGATCCCCAAAAGCCCTTCAATATCCCATTCAGCTCGCTCATCTTCCGCGCGTCCCGCACGTCCCAGTGGGGCGGCATCAGGGCGCCGACCTTCTCCTGGCGATAGCGCATATCCATCAGCAGCACCACGCCCCGGTCGGTCTCGGTGCGGATCACGCGGCCCGCAGCCTGCAGCACCCTGCGTATGCCGGGGTACACATAGGCCGCGTCGTAGCCCTCGCCATCGCCCTCGTCCATCTGCTCGCGCAGCAGCTCCCGTTCGAAGCTAAGCTGCGGTATGCCGGTGGACACGATGGCCGCGCCGGACAGCCGGTCGTCGGGCAGGTCCACGCCCTCTGCGAACACGCCGCCCAGCACGATGAAGGCCACCATGCTGTCCCGTGGCGCGGGCCGGAAGCGCCCGATGAATTCCAGCCTGGCGCGCTCGGACATGTGGCTCTCCTGGCAGATCACGTCTTCATAGGGCCACAGCAGCCGGTAGCGGCGGAAGGCCTGGGTCATGTAGGCGTAGGAGGGAAAGCAGGCCAAGTAGTTCCCCGGCTTCGCCGCGGCCATGGCGTGGATCACCTGGCACACGGCGTTCAGCGTGCGCTCCCGGTCCTTCATGCCCACGGCCACGGGCATTCGCACCACACACAGGTTCTCACGCGGGAACGGCGATTCCAGCTGCAGCGACGAATCTGCCTCGCCGTCCGCGCCCAACAGCGCCGCGTAGTATTCCATCGGGGCCAGCGTGGCGGAGAACAGCGCCGCGCCGCCCACCCGGGAAAGCGCCTTCTTCAGATACCCCGAGGGATCGAAGCGCCAAAGCCGCAGGTCCAGGTACTTCTCCCCGGGCTCGATCAGCGCGCGGCAGCTCTCCTCGTCGAACTGCTTCGCCACGCGCACGAACCACTGGGCGTCGTACACGAAATCCACGACCTCCGGCTCCACCGGCTCCAGCTCCTGGGCCACATCGCAGAAGCGCTTCACCGCCTCGACAATCCCCTCCGGCAGGCTGGAGGAGCACTCCTGCTCCGCCTCCGGGTCGTCAAAGGCCGCAAGCAGCTCGCCCATCAGCCGGGCCATGGGGCTCTCCGGGCCCTCAAACTGCAGCACCTGCTTCTGAAGCTGCGCGATCCGGCCTCCCGACAGCCCGGCGGACAGCATGTCCCTGGCCCGGTCCGCCAGGTTGTGGGCCTCGTCCACCAGCAGTCCCGCGCCGGACTTGCCGTCGAAATAGCGCTTCAGGCGCACCTTCGGGTCGAAGGCGTAGTTGTAGTCGCAGATGATCACGTCCGCCGTCTCGGAGATGTCCAGCGACAGCTCAAAGGGGCAGAGCTCGTGCTCCTTCGCCAGGTCGGCGATGGCTTCGGCGTCCAGGCGCTGTATGGCCATGGCCTCCTTCAGCGCGTCCCGACGCCGGTCATAGTAGCCGGTGGCCAGCGGACAGCCCATGCATTCCTTCTGCTGCATCGGGCAGATCTTCTCCTTGGCGGTGATGGTCACGCCGCGCACATACAGGCCCTTTTCGCGCATCAGCTGCAGCGCGTCCTCGGCGGCGCGCCGCCCGGTGGTGCGGGCGGTCAGGTAGAATATGGCGGTCACATAGCCGCGCCCCAGCGCCTTCAGCGCGCCGAACAGCGAGGCCGCCGTCTTGCCGATGCCGGTGGGGGCCTCGATCAGCGCGTTGGCGTGGCCCTTCATGGCGTTGTACACGGCCAGGGCCATCTCCCGCTGGCCGTCGCGATAGGTGTCGAAGGGAAAGGGCAGCGCTTCCAGCGTGGGACGGGACTTGTCCTTCCAGTCGTCCACGGTCACGATCCAGGAAAGATACTGCCGGGCGTAGGCCGTCAGGCGCTCCACCAGTTCCCAGGCCTCGCTCTCCTCGCTGTATTCCCGCTTTTTGCCGTCCAGCCGCGCGTAGGTCAGGTGGACCTCGGCCCGTGGCGCGCCGTCGTTCAGGCAGAACAGCGCCGCGTAGATCTCGCCCTGGGCCCAGTGGGCCGGATAGTCGTATTTCAATATGGAGGCCGGATCCTTCACGGTGGTCTTGATCTCCAGCACCTTCACGGTCTCCCCGTCGGTAAACATCGCGTCGGCCCGGCCGTGCACCCGCAGGATGTGTCCGTCCACCGCGATATCCCGGGACACGGGCACCTCCGCCCGCCAGCTGACCGGCAGCAGCTCCTGCAGCGCCTGGTGGCCCCGGGTGCCGTCGCGCATGCGGGCCGCGGCCCGGGCGGCGGGAATCAGATCGCCCTTTTCAAAGGCGAACTCCGCCAGCGCGCGCACGCTTACCGAATGAATTTTTGGCACTGGCAGTTCCCCTCTCATATTGACATTGCGGCTTTGTCATGTTACATTATGAATGGGTGGGTTTATCCATCCGCTATCCAGTATAATGCACAAAGGCAGCTTTTGCAAGCGCGCAAAAAAGAAGGAGGATGTGAACATGAATTTATATCCACTTTTGATGGCGCCGTCCTTCCGGCACGGCGAGGAGACCCCCTGGGGCGGGCACATGCTGCGGGACACGCTGATGAAGGACGCCCCTGAGGACGCCACCGGCGAGAGCCTTGAGATCTCCACCCTGCCGGGGCACGAGAGCATGGTGGCCAACGGCGAGCACGCAGGCAAATCCCTTTCCCGCATGGTGGAGCTGTGGGGCAAGGACCTGACCGGCGTGGAGGGCGACTTCCCGCTGCTGCTGAAGCTGCTGGACTCCCAGACGGCCCTTTCCGTGCAGGTGCATCCCGGCGACGCCTACGCCGCCGAGCACGAGGGCAAGCGCGGCAAGACCGAGGCCTGGATCATACTGAACGCCGAGCCCGGCGCGAAGATCGTGTACGGCGTGGATACCAAAGGCGAATCGCTGCGGGACATCGTGGCCGAAGGCAGGATCGAGGACTACCTGCGCTGGCGCGTGGTGCGCCCCGGCGACGTGTACTACATCCCCAGCGGCATGCTGCACGCGCTGGGCGAAGGCGTGCTGTGCTATGAGATCCAGCAGTCCAGCGACGTCACCTACCGCTTCTACGATTGGGGCCGGGTGGGCGCGAACGGCCAGCCGAGAGAGCTGCACATCGAAAAGGGCCTGGACGTGTGCAAGCCGGAGCTGGACCTGGACCGCATCGAGGGCACCACGGCGCTTTGCAAGGGCGGCAGCCGCACCTATTACATCTCCGACACCAACTTCGAGCTGTGCCGCCTGAACCTGGCGGGCACGATGCCGCTGGAGAGCGGCAGGATGCTCTTTTTGACCCCGATGAGCGACTGTATCCTGCGCTGGGACGGCGGCGAGATGACGCTGAACCCCTTCGACAGCGTGCTGGTGCCCGCGGCCCTGCAGGGCGTGGCGCTGGTGGGTGAGACGAAGGTGCTGATGTCCAGCCTGCCCGACCGGCCCAGGCTGATCGAGGAGCTGGGCTACCGCGCCGAAAACGTGGCGGGGCTTCTGGACTGACCCAAAGGAGTGTGACTGTCCTTCATGGACGACAACGGTACATTGATACTGGCGCTGATCGCGCTGGTGGCGCTCTCCGCATTCTTCTCCGCGTCGGAGACGGCCTATACCAGCCTCAACAAGGCGCGGCTGAAGAGCATGGCCAACAACGGCGATCGGCGCGCGGCCAGGGCCCTGAAGCTCTCCGAGGATTATGACCGGCTGCTTTCGGGCATACTGGTGGGCAACAACATCGTGAACATACTGTCCGCGTCGCTGGCGACGGTGCTGTTCGTGCGGCTGCTGGGCGGCGCGGGGGTATCCGTATCCACCGCGGTGATGACGGTGTTCGTGCTGATGTTCGGCGAGATCGCCCCCAAGAGCATCGCCAAGGAGCGGCCGGAAAAGCTGGCCCTGGCCTTCTATCCGGCGCTGAGCGCGATACTGGTGGTGTTGGCCCCGATCATCTTCCTGACCGGCTGCTGGCAAAAGCTGGTGTACCGGGTGTTCAAGCCCGGCGAGGACCGGGGCATCACCGAGGAGGAGCTGATCACCATCGTCGAGGAGGCCGAAAACGAGGGCGAGATCGACGAGCACGAGAGCGAGCTGATCCGCTCCGCCATCGAGTTCAACGACCTGACCGCCGAGGACATACTGACCCCCCGGGTGGACGTGACCGCCGTGGAGGTGGACGACAGCGCCGACGATGTGGCCCGCGCCTTCGAGCGCAGCGGCCGCTCCCGCGTGCCGGTGTACGAGGACGACATCGACACCATCGTGGGCATCCTTCACGAAAAGGACTTCTACCGCCTGCGGGGCAAGGCCTCCATCCGCAAGATGATGACCGCGCCGCTGTGCGTGGTGCCCTCCACCCAGCTGGGCGTGCTGCTGAAGCTGCTGCAGAGCACCAAGAACCACATGGCCGTGGTGGTGGACGAATACGGCGGCGTGGTGGGCATCGTGACGATGGAGGATATCCTGGAGGAGCTGGTGGGCGAGATCTGGGACGAGCACGACGAGGTCGTTCAGGACGTGGTGCAGCTTTCGGACACCGCCTGGCGCGTGTCCGGCGGCGCGAGCCTGGAGGATCTGCGGGAGCTTTTCCCCATCGGCGAGGAATTTGATTCCGTGACTGTAAACGGCTGGGTGCTGGAGGTGCTGGGCCACTTTCCCCAGCCCGGGGACACCTTCGACTATCAGGGATTGCATGTGACGGTGGAGCGGGCCGCCCGCCGCAAGGTGGAGCAGATCCGCATCGAAAAGCCACAGGAGAAACAGGATGAAGGAAAGGATTCTTGAGCTGCTGCGCAAGGCCGGCGGCACCCGCACGGACCGGCAGCTTTCATCGGCGCTGGACGCGCCCATCGACGAGATACAGAAGGCCCTTGACGATCTTTCAGTCGAGGGCCTTGCCGTACAGACCCGCAAGGGCGGCTGGGCCGTGCCCGAGGCCGTGGGCCTGGCGCTGGCGAAGGCCGCCTTTCAGCGCAACGGCACGCCGCTGGCCCAGCCGGTTTCCGGCGGGGCCGCCATGCCCATCATTCCCGGCGGGGCGGCCCGGGTGCTGCCCGGGGACCTGATCCTGGTGCGGCCCGAAGGCGAGCGCTGCCAGCTGAAAACGATACTGCGCCGGGGCCGGGACACCTTCCCCGCCTATGTGCGCATCGAGCGCAAGGCCCCCAAGGGCGCGCCGCGGAACCGGGCGGAGCTCAAAACCATGGCCACCGCCGTGCCCTGCGACGTGCGCATCCCCTACGACGTGGTGCTGACGGGCGATCTCAGCTTCGTGCGCAACGACCAGATCGCGCTGCTGAAGATCGAAAAGTACCCGGAGATGAGCCGGCCCATCTACGCCAGCGTGGAGCGGGTTCTGGGCAACGAGGGCAGCCTTCCGGCCCTGATGAAGGCCGTCGCCGAGGATCAGGGCTTCGCCACCGAGCTCAGTGACGCCGTGCTGGCCGAATCCGACGCCATGCCCGCCGACGTGCGGCCGGAGGATATCGCGGGCCGGGAGGACCTGCGCGACCTCCTCGCCTTCACCATCGACGGCGCGACGGCCAAGGACTTCGACGACGCCGTGTCCATCGGGTCCATCGAAGGGGGCTGGCGGCTGGGCGTGCACATCGCCGACGTCAGCCACTACGTGCGCCCAGGCAGCGCCATCGACGAGGACGCCTATCGCCGGGGCACCTCGCTGTACCTGCCGGGGCTCACCGTGCC
>CACYWI010000051.1:3721-13271 GCA_902778045.1 uncultured Eubacteriales bacterium | reverse complement strand
CCCGGGGTCTTGTCCGTCTCCGCCGGGTCGTAGAAGCAGGGGGCGACGATGTACAGCGGCGCGAGCGCATCCTCGGCGATCATGTGGTCGATCATGTTCACGAAGGCCGGGCACATAAAGGCGTGCTGGTCGCCCCCGCCGCCGTGGATCAGGTATAGTATGCGATCCGCGGGCTTCGCGGGCGTGTACAGCAGCGCGTACTTGTCGCGGTAGGCAATCGATTCGATGCTGCCGGGGGTATCGCAGGCCGCAATATAGCGCTCCGGGATGGGGTTCATCATGGCAATCACTCCTTTGCACCATCATACCACAGCCGGGGCGGGAAGTCCATACGGGAAACAGGGGATAGGGAATGAGATACGGTGACGGTTCCCTGTCTCATTTCATGGGATTGAATCACCGCGCGTTTCGTGGTATGATGGACGAAAACAAATGCGAGGTTTCTTTCCATGACGAGCGACTATGTTTCCATACTCTCAAAGGAGTTTTCCCTGAGGCCCGGGCAGGTGCAGGCCGTGATCGAGCTGCTGGACGCCGGCAACACGATCCCCTTTATCGCGCGCTACCGCAAGGAGGCCACCGGCTCGCTGGACGACCAGGTGCTGCGCGCGCTGGCCGAGCGGCTGGAGTATCTGCGGGGGCTGGACAAGCGGCGGGACGAGATCATCAGGGCCCTTGACGAGCAGGGCGTGCTGACGGATGCGCTGTCGGCGCAGATCGCCGCCGCGGCCACCCTTGCCGAGCTGGAGGATATCTACCGGCCCTTCCGGTCCAAGCGCCGCACCCGCGCCACCGTGGCCCGGGAGAAGGGCCTGGAGCCACTGGCGGCCTGGCTGCTGGTGCAGCCGGAGAAGGCCGATCCCCTGGCGAAGGCGGCGGAATTCGTCGATCCCGAAAAGGGCGTGGAGGACGCCGAGGCGGCGCTGGCCGGCGCGCGGGACATCATCGCCGAAACGGTCAGCGACGACGCCGCCCTGCGCAAGCGCCTGCGGGAGCTGGTGACCCGGGAGGGCGTGCTGGTCTCCCGCGCCGCGAAGGACGAGGACAGCGTGTACCGCAACTACTATGACTATCGCGAGCCGGTGCGGAGCATCGCCGCCCACAGGATATTGGCGGTGAACCGGGGCGAGCGGGAGGAATTCCTGAAGGTGTCGGTGGAGACGCAGGAGGAGCGCATGGTGGGCGAGGTGAAGCGCGCCTTCGTGCGGGGCGCTTCCCCCGCGGCGGAACAGGTGGCCCTGGCGTGCGAGGACGCCTGGGACCGACTGCTGTTCCCGGCGCTGGAGCGGGAGGTCCGCAATCTGCTCACCGACCGGGCCAACGATTCGGCCATCCGGGTGTTTTCCGACAACCTGCACCAGCTGCTGATGCAGCCGCCCATCAAGGGCAAGGTGACGCTGGGCGTCGATCCCGGCTTTCGCACCGGCTGCAAGCTGGCGGTGGTGGATGAGAACGGCAAGGTGCTGGACACCGGCGTGGGCCACTTCACCCTGCCGGGCAACGACGCGGGCAAGGCGGCCGCCGCGCGGCTGATCAAGGGCTTTGTGAAGAAGTACGGCGTGACCGCCATCGCCATCGGCAACGGCACCGCCAGCCGGGAGAGCGAGCAGTTCATCGTGTCGCTGCTGCCGGAGCTGCCCGGGGTGGCCTATATCATCGTCAGCGAAGCCGGGGCCTCGGTGTATTCCGCCAGCAAGCTGGCCGCCGAGGAGTTCCCGGACTTCGACGTGACCCAGCGCAGCGCGGTGTCCATCGCCCGCAGGATGCAGGACCCGCTGGCCGAGCTGGTGAAGATCGAGCCGAAGGCCATCGGCGTGGGCCAGTACCAGCACGACCTGAAGCAGAACGAGCTGACCGCCGCGCTGGACGGCGTGGTGGAGCGCTGCGTGAACGACGTGGGCGTGGAGGTGTCCACGGCCTCGGCGGCGCTGCTTTCCCACGTGTCGGGCATCGGCCCGGCGCTGGCGAAGAACATCGTGGCCTATCGCGAGGAGAACGGCATCCCCAGCCGGGCGGCGCTGAAGAAGGTGCCCAAGCTGGGGCCGAAGGCCTTCGAGCAGTGCGCCGGCTTTTTGCGGGTGCGGGACAGCAAAAACCCGCTGGACGCCACCGCGGTGCACCCGGAGAGCTATGACGCGGCGAAGATCATCATTGCCGCCCTGGGCTGCGACGCGAAGGCGGTGCGAGGCGGCATCCCGGACGCGATGCAGCGGGCGAAGCTGTACGGCGCGGAGAAGCTGGCGAAGGAGGCTGGCGTGGGGCTGCCCACGCTGAATGACATACTCTCCGAGCTGCAGAAGCCGGGCCGCGACCCACGCGATGACCTGCCCAAGCCGTTGCTGCGCACCGACGTGCTGGACATCAAGGATCTGAAGCCGGGCATGGAGCTGACCGGCACTGTGCGCAATGTGATCGACTTCGGCGCGTTCGTGGATATCGGCGTGCACCAGGATGGCCTGGTGCACATTTCCCGCCTGGCGGACCGCTTCGTCCGCCACCCCTCCGAGGTGGTGAAGGTGGGCGACGTGGTGAAGGTATGGGTGGTCGAGGTCGACGAAAAAAAGAAGCGCATCGCGCTGAGCATGGTGAAGGAGAAGGTATAAAAACGGGCGGGCTCGTTATCGAACCCGCCCTGTCGATATGGAATTATCTCCGCCGGAACCCCCGGAAGGAGCACACGTCGCCGATGTCCACGGACAGGGCGTCGCACAGCCGTTCCAGCACGTCCAGGCGCACGGCCTCGCTCTTGACCAGCTTCTGATATGTCGATTCGCTGATGCCGGCCATGGAGATGATATCCCGCTGGGCATAGCCGCGTCGGTTCAGGAGGACCCAGAGCTTCTTGTAGGTGATCATGGGTTTCGCCTCCTTGTTGATGCCCGGTCGGGCGGGTGGATTCATAGTATACCATGTTTTCGGGGCGGCTGTGGTGACGGGAATCGGGTTTTTGCTTTTCAATAGTTTTACAAAAACTACAAAATCATAGCATCGTCACATTGTGGGCACAGGAAAGGAGAAGCGCATATGGAAGACGTTCGTTCGCATGGCGGCATGACGCTGGCGCAGGCGGTGGCCGCGATCCCGCCGGGGCGCTACCGCCACTTCAAGGGCCGGGAGTACGAGGTGCTTGCCATCGCCCGGCACAGCGAAACGGAGGAAGTGATGGTGGTCTATCGTGCCCTGTACGGCGAGTGCGGCATATGGGTGCGCCCCGCGGAAATGTGGAACGAGTTCATCACCCGCGACGGGCGCAGCTTCCCGCGATTTGAGCGGATCGACGCGTAGCCCCTTTTCAAACTGTTAATCTTATCTCCGCCCCGCAGCCGTAAAAGAGGGTGGAATACTTCACACTTTACCGCTATAATACAATAAAACGTTGAAGGACGGGGCACATCCGCGACGAGGTGAATGAGATGTCTGAAGCTGAAAAGGTGTACAGGATACTGGTGATCAACCCCGGCTCCACCAGCACGAAGGTGAGCCTGTTTGATAACGAGCGACGCGTGTTCGAGCACAGCCTGTTCCACGACGCGCCCGAGCTGCTGCGCTATCCCCATGTGAACGGCCAGATGTCCTTCCGCTACGGGGTGATCCTGGACATGCTGCGCCAGGAGGGCGTGGCGCCGGAGAGCATCGACGTGTTCGTGGGCCGGGGCGGCAGCGCCCACACCCAGCCCGGCGGCGTCACCCGGATCGACCAGCGTCTGTACGACGACACCGAGGCCGCCGTGGGCGGCAGCGAGCACCCCGCGAAGCTGGGCGTGATGCTGGCCTGGAAGTTCGCCTGCGAATACGGCAAGCCCGCCTTCACGATGGACCCCACCAACGTGGACGAATACGGCGACTACGCCCGCCTGACGGGCATCAGGGGCGTGTACCGCGTGTCCCATTCCCACGTGCTGAACCAGAAGGCCGTGGCCCGGTTCCACGCCCGGAAGCTGGGCAAGCGCTATGAGGACTGCGACTTCATTGTGGCCCACATCGACGGCGGCATCACCGTCAGCGCCCACGACCACGGCCGCATGGTGGACGGCAACATGGGCGCGGACGGCGAGGGCGCCTTCACGCCCACCCGCATCGGCAGCGTGCCGGTGCTGTCGCTGCTGGACTACGTCGAGGCCCACTCCGTGGAGGAGGCGCGGCTGATGTGCTCCCGCGCGGGCGGCTTCGTCAGCCTGTTCGGCACCTCCAATTCCGATACGATCCACGACCTGGCCGAACAGGGCGACAAAAAGGCCCGGCTGGTGTGGAACACGATGATCTACCAGGTGTGCAAGATGATCGGCGAGATGAGCGCCGTGCTGTGCGGCCGGGCGGAGGCGATACTGCTCACCGGCGGCCTGATGCGCTTTGACGACGTGGCCGAGGGCATCCGGCAGCGCTGCGGCTGGATCGCGCCCATCAGCGTGTACCCCGGCGAGCTGGAGCAGGAGGCCCTGGCCGACGGCGCGCTGCGGGCCATGCGGGGCGAGGTCGAGCCCATGACCTATGCCGGCAAGCCGGTGTGGGAGGGGTTTGAGGGGTTTGAGTGAGAGTTGATGCAGTTTTCAATTTGAAATAATAAAATATCGCTTTGCCCGAGGGGACGCCGATGCGCCTGTCATCCTGAGCGAAGCGAAGCGGAGTCGAAGGATCTTTTCCGTTTCCTGTTTGGGAATGGATTGGGACAGCCTGAGGAGGGTTCGCTGTGAGTCTGATAGAGAGGATCAAGGAGAAGGCGAAGGGGAACGTCAAGCGCGTGGTGCTGCCGGAGGGGGACGAGCCCCGGACCGTCAGGGCGGCGGCCATCGTCAGGGCCGAGGGCCTGGCGGAGCCGGTGCTGATCGGCAGCGCCGAAGCGGTCCGCGCGGCGGCGCAAAAGGTCGGCGCGGACATCGGCGGCATCGGGATCGTCGATCCCGTGACCAGCCCGAAGGCGGTGGAGTACGCGGCGGCGCTGTATGAATTGCGCAAGGCCAAGGGCGTCAGCGAGGAAGACGCCGCGAAGCTGGTCACGGACCCGATGTACTTCGGCATCATGATGGTGAAGACCGGCGACGCCGACGGGCTGGTGTCCGGCGCGGTGCACACCACCGGCGATATGCTGCGCCCGGCGCTGCAGATCATCAGGACCAGGCCGGGCATGAAGGTGGTGTCCTCCAGCTTCCTGATGGATTGTCCCAACAAGAGCCTGGGGGAGGACGGCCTGCTGGTGTACGCCGACTGCGTGGTCATGCCCTGCCCGACCGCCGAGGAGCTGGCCCACATCGCCGTGGCCGCCGCGGACACCGCCAGGACGCTGTGCGGCGTCGAAGAGCCCCGGGTGGCGCTGCTGTCCTTCTCCACGAAGGGCAGCGCGAAGCACCCGCTGGTGGACAAGGTGCGCGAAGCCACCGAGATCGCCCACCGGCTGGCCCCGGAGCTGCTGCTGGACGGCGAGCTGCAGTTTGACGCCGCGCTGGTGCCGGAGATCGGCGCCTCCAAGGCGAAGGGCAGCCCCGTGGCCGGGCGGGCCAACGTGCTGATCTTCCCCGACCTGCAGGCGGGCAATATCGGCTACAAGATCACCCAGCGCATCGGCGGCGCGGAGTGCTTCGCCGTGCTGCAGGGGCTGGCCGCGCCCTGCAACGACCTGTCCCGGGGCTGCTCGGTGGAGGACATCGTGAACACGATCAGCATCACCGCCGTGCAGGCGCAGTAGGTCACAGCCGGTCCAGAATTTCTCTTAATGCCATGGCAGCGGCGTCGAAAGCGGCGTCGCTGCTTTCATATACGAACTCGCCCACGCCGCTGCGCCCGCCCTCGCGCTCCAGCGCGGAGAGACCCTCGAACACCCGCAGGTGCGGCTCCAGCGTCAGGGCGGTGCCGCCGGAGGCAATGTAATCGCCGATGATCTCCGCCACGCGGCCCTCGCCGTGGCCGGCGGGCACCACGCTGCCGTCCCACAGCGCGTCCTTCACGTGCATGTAGGTGGTATGGGGCTTCAGCATTTCCCAGGCTTTGGCGGTATCCTGGCCGCACTGTATGAAGTTGGCCGGGTCGAACACGCCGCCCAGCGCCGGCACGCTCCTGTGGATGTCCAGGCAACGGGCGGCCAGGTCGCCGTAGATGCCCTTCTCGTTCTCGTGGCACAGCGTCACGCCCGAGCCCACCGCCGCGTCGGCCATGCGCGTCAGGCGCTCCATCACCTCGTCCCGGTATCGGGCGGGATCGTCGCCGCCGGGGATGTAGAACGAGAACATGCGCAGCTTGCCCGCGCCGAGCGCCCGGGCCACGTCCACGGTGTGCTTCAGCAGGTCCATGTGGGCGGCGAAGTCGTCCTTTACGATGTCGATCTTGCCGATGGGCGAGCCCGCCGACCATACGACCAGGCCCGCGTCCTCGAGACTTTGACGGACCTCGGCCGCCTTCTTCAGGCTCATCCCGGAAACGTTCTCCCCGTCCAGACCCCGCAGCTCCAGGCCCTGCATGCCGTTGCGCCGCAGCGCTTCGATCTGCCCGGCCAGGGTGGGGGAGGCCTCGTCCGCAAAGGCGTAGATGTGGGTGGTGTGCATGGTGATCGCTCCTTTTCAGCTTTTGTAAGAATTATACAGCATGGGAGAGGGAATAGGCAATAGGGAACAGGCAACCCGGTTCCCGGCCTTGCCGTTCCCCGATCCCTCATCCTCAATACAGTCCGTGCAGCACCCAGCCGGGCTCCGCCTGGTCGCAGTCGGGGCACAGGCCCGCGTATTCGTTGGCGCAGTCGTCGCACAGGGGCGCGCCGCAGTCGTTGCAGCGCCGGAAGGCACGGGAATCGGCTGTTTTGTGACAGCTTCGGCATTCGGCCATGGGCATGGGATCGACCTCCTTTGCCCTCAGTATGCCCGGCGGCAGCCTCATTGATGCGCGATATTGCGCACGGCGGCGAGAAATCGCTCAACCTCCTCGAAGGTATTGGCGTACCCCACGCTGGCGCGGACCGCGCCGCGGTCCAGCGTGCCCAGGAAGCGGTGGGCGCCTGGCGCGCAGTGCAGCCCGCCCCGCACGGCGATGCCCCGGCGGGCCAGCGCGTCCGCCACCTGGGCGCTGGACAAATCGCCCACGTTGAAGCAGGCGATGCCGGCGCGCCCGGCCTCCTGGTCGGGGGAATAGACCTTCACGCCGGGCAGCCTTGACAGGCCCTCGACCAGCGCGGTGGTCAGCTCGCGCTCGTGCATCATGATGCGGGCCAGGTTTTCGGAAACGTATTGAACGCCCGCCCCCAGGCCCGCGATGCCGGGCAGGTTCACCGTGCCGGCCTCGAAGCGCTCCGGCGGCTCGGCGGGCTGCAGCGGGTTCGCGCTCTCGGTGCCGGTGCCGCCCTCCCGGACGGGCAGCAGGGAGATGTCGGGCGATATATACAGCCCGCCGGTGCCCTGGGGGCCCAGCAGCGCCTTGTGGCCGGGAAAGGCGTACAGGTCGCAGCCCAGCGCGTTCACGTTCACAGGTATCGCGCCCAGGGCCTGCGCGCCGTCGATCAAATAGCGCACGCCAATTTCACGCGCCACCTGTCCTATGGCGGCCACGGGCTGTATCGCGCCGGTGACGTTTGAGGCGTGGGTGCACACGATCAGCGCGGTGCTGCCCGTGGCGGCGGCGCGGAGGTCCGCCGGGTCCACAAATCCGTCAGGCCGGGGATCGATCAGCGTATAGGAGATGCGGCCCCGCGCGGCCAGCGTGCCCAGCACCCGCAGCACGGCGTTGTGCTCGAGCGCCGTGGCGATCACGTGGTCGCCCGCCCGCAGGCGGCCCTTGATGGCCAGGTTCAGCGCGTCGGTGCAGTTGAAGCAGTGGATCACGCGCATGGCGTCCGCCGCGCCGATCAGCGCCGCCAGCTTTTCCCGGGTGTCCAGTACCACCCGCGCCGCCCGAAGCGCTGCGCTGTGGCCGGAGCGGCCGGGGTTGGCGTTGTATTCCGTCAGCGCCTGCTTCACGGCCTCCACCACGGCGGGCGGCTTCGGGTGGCTGGTGGCGGCGTTGTCAAAATAGATCGGCATGGTCGAACCCTCCTTCGCGGTCGCGCGTAGTATAGAATACATGCGCCCCGGCGCTTTTATGTGCCGGGGCGCGTGAATCGGTTGGAAGGAGGGAAGCGGCATGCTGGATATCTACGGCGTGGCGGCCTTCCGCTCGCGCCAGCAGGTGATGCGGTTCGAGGCTGTGCTGCGGCGCATGGGCGTGCCCGCGCAGGTGGTGTCCACGCCCAGGGCGATCTCCATGGGCTGCGGGCTGTCCGTGCGCTTTCCCATGGCATATCTCACACAGGTGCGCGGCGCGCTGGCGGCTTCAAACCCCGGCAACCTGATCGGGCTGTACCGCGCGGAATACGACGGGCGTCGGCTGCGGGTGACGCCGGTGTAGGGTCGGGGTCGTCCTCTTCGGCGCGGTCCTGCGGGGTCGCGCCGCTTATCAACCCCTCCTTTTCCAGCAGCGCCCTTGCCCTCAGGGCATCCCGCCGCCGCACGCAGATCTGCCAGCGCCGATCGGGGTGGGGCAGGTGGAAGGGCCCGACGAAGAACATGTCGTCCGAGGGCATCCGGGCGGGGATATGGTTTTCCTTCAGTATTTCGAGCGCCCGCCAGACCTGCTCCGTGGTCCATCGCGTCCCGAGCGTCATCCATCCGAACATGGTTCATACCTCCTTTTCAGGGTCGTTTGTCAATTCCCCGTACATCGTTAAAAGCGCTTCGCCGCCGGCATCCTTCAGGGCGTTCTCCACGGCCTCCAGGGCGGTTTTGCCGAGGCTGTCGTAAATGCTGTCGTTTCGGTGAACTTCATGGATGAACCGCAGGTTCCGGCAGCTGTAGTCCGGGCTGGCGTCGAAGACGCGGGCCAGGTCGACGGCTTTGGCCAGGGAAGCTCCGGCGGCGGCATCGTCTCCTGATGCCAGCTGGAAGCCTGCGATCCAGGCGTGGAATACCGCGCATAGCTTATCGATAAAATCCGGCTGCTCGGTGCACTTCAGAGCGCGGAGGGACTGGATGCCCCATCGCAGCACCGCCATGCCGTTCTCCGTGTCCCGGCAGGCAAGGTAGACGGCCGCATAGCCGATCACGGTGTAGATGATGCCGTTGAAGGTCATTACGATTCCGTGGGACAGGTAAGGGACCGCCTCGTCCATCCGCCCCATCTCCACGGCCAGGACCTCGCCGATCATAGCGCTGTAGAGATGCCCTGCGTTGTGCTCCTTGGCCATGTTGATGGCCTTCTCCTTTTCGCCCAGGGCGAAGTACACCTGGGCGATCGACCCGCAGAGGGTCTGCTCGCTGATGCCGCTGTCCCGGTTCTGGGGCAGCAGCTGGCGCGCCTTCTCGTACAGCTCCAGCGCCCGCCGCAGCAGGGCCTTGTCCTGGGCCTCGAAGCCGATGCCGTGATGGAGCATGGCCCCGGCGTAGGCGATGCTGAAGGCGTTGGGATACCGCTTGAGCGCCTTCTCCACCTCCGCGAGGCCGTCGCGGTTTTTCTCGCTGTGGTATCGCCAGATGCGCGCCTCGGTGGCCGCCAGCCGGTTGTCCTTCATCGAATAGCCCAGCAGCGCGTCCACCGAGCA
>CACYWI010000051.1:1199-3699 GCA_902778045.1 uncultured Eubacteriales bacterium | reverse complement strand
TCGGCCAGCTGCTCCTGGGTCAGGCTCCGCGCCTTCCTGAACGCGCGGATGTTTTCGGATAACTGCGTCTTCATCGTCGTGCCTCCCTTCGCGGCTTGTGAGATCATTATAACCTGTATCGACCTCCAAGTGAAGACACCGGCAATACCATTGGAATAATTATTTTTATACTGTTGGTACAGGTACAATTTCTAACGCGTTCGTGCTTGACCGGCGGGCCGGACTCAGGGTATAATCAGGACAATACAAAAGCGGGAGGGATCGGCATGGACGCGAAGCGGGCCGCGCAGGTGATGGAGGCACTTCAAGCGCTGTACCCGGAGGCGAAGCCGGAGCTGCACTTCGCCAATCCCTACGAGACGCTGATCGCCACGATCCTGTCCGCCCAGTGCACCGACAAGCGGGTGAACATGGTCACGGCCCGGCTGTTCCCCAAGTACCCGGACGCCTTCGCCATGGCGAAGCTGACGCCCGAGGAGCTGGAGCCGCTGATCCGGGAGTGTGGGCTGTACCACAACAAGGCGAAGAACATCGTGGCTGCCAGCCGCGCGCTGGTGGAGCGGCACGACGGCAAGGTGCCGGGCACCCGCGCCGAGCTGATGGCACTGCCCGGGGTGGGGCAGAAGACCGCGGGCGTGGTGCTGCTGGCCGCCTTCGGGGACGACCAGATCCCGGTGGACACCCACGTGTTCCGGGTGTCCAGGCGCATCGGGCTTGCGGACAGCAACACGCCGGAGAAGGTGGAGGCCCAGCTGCGGGACCTGCTGGACAGGGACATCTGGTCGCTGGGGCACCACCTGATCATCTGGCACGGGCGGCGCTGCTGCCACGCCCGGAAGCCGGAGTGCGAACGCTGCCCCCTGAACGAAGGACTTTGCGAAAAGCATTTGGAGAATTGATATGGCATTGTTTGTTGATGTGGTAACCATCACAGTGAAGGCTGGCGACGGCGGCAATGGCTGCGTGTCCTTTCACCGGGAGAAATTCGTGCAGGCCGGCGGGCCGGACGGCGGCGACGGCGGGCGCGGGGCGGCGACGGCATGGCCAACCGGCGCACGGGCAAGTCCGGCGAGCCGGTGGTGATCCAGGTGCCCCCGGGAACGGTGGTGCGGGAGAAGGCCACGGGCCGGCTGTTATTGGACCTGTACACCGCGGGCGAGCGCAAGACGCTGGTGAAGGGCGGCAACGGCGGCTTCGGCAACCATCGCTTCGCCACGCCCACGCGCCAGGCCCCCCAGTTCGCCAAGCCCGGCGAGAAGCGGGACGTGATCGAGCTGACCCTGGAGCTGAAGTCCATCGCCGACGTGGGCCTGGTGGGCTTCCCCAACGTGGGCAAATCCACGATACTGTCTGTGGTCACCGCGGCGCGGCCCAAGATCGCGAACTATCACTTTACCACCCTCCAGCCGAACCTGGGCATCGTGAAGCACGGCGAAAGCAGCTTCGTGCTGGCGGACATCCCCGGCCTGGTGGAGGGCGCGTCCCAGGGCGTGGGCCTGGGGCACGCGTTCCTGCGGCACGTGGAGCGCACGCGGATGCTGCTGCACGTATTGGACATCGCGGGCAGCGAGGGCCGGGACCCGCTTCAGGACTACGACGCCATCATGGCCGAGCTGGAGGCCTACGGCGATTTGAAGAACCGCCCGATGATCGTGGTGGCCAACAAGACGGACCTGCCGGGGGCCGAGGAGAACCTGGCGCGCCTGCGGGAGAAGCTGGCCGGCACGGGCATCGAGATCTACCCGGTGTCGGCGGCCACGCGCCAGAACTTCGACGCGCTGCTGTACGCCACGGTGCGCATGCTGGACAGCTGCCCGCCCGCCGAGCCCTTCGCCGAGGAGGAGCTCTTCGACGCCGACGCCATCGCCGCGGGCGTGCCCTTCGAGATCGAGGTGGACAAGGGCGTGTACTTCGTCTCCGGCCGGGAGATGGACCGCCTGATCAGCTCCGTGAACTTCGACAACGAGGAATCGCTGAACTGGTTCCACCGCTCGCTGCGCCGCCTGGGCGTGATCGACGCGCTGCGCGAGAAGGGCGCGAAGGAGGGCGACAGCGTGGTCGTCGGGGATATGGAGTTCGACTTTGTGGAGTGATCGTCGGCGTGCCGCGCTTGCGTGCCCGCCGACCCGGAAAACGTTCCGTTTTCCTGATCACAGGAATGATTGGAGGAATATATGATGACTACCAGACAGCGCGCGGCCCTGCGCGCCATGTGCAATACGATGGAGCCGGTGCTGCACATCGGCAAGGACGGCATCACCGACAACCTGGTCAAGCAGTGCTGGGACGCCCTGGAGGCCCGGGAGCTGATCAAGGTGACCGTGCAGAAGAACGCCCCCTTCGACAGCGCCCGCGAGGCCTGCGACGTGCTGTGCGCGCGGGTGCACGCCGAGCCGGTGCAGACCATCGGCAGCCGCTTCTGCATCTACCGCCAGGCGCGGGAGAATTCAAAGATCCGGCTGGAGGATTTGTGAGGGAGTAGGGAATAGGGAGTAGGGAA
>CACYWI010000051.1:0-1130 GCA_902778045.1 uncultured Eubacteriales bacterium | reverse complement strand
CCCGTAGGGGCGATTTCCAATCGCCCGCACCATGAATCCCCGCGTGAGCGGAATGGATCAAACGATTTCCAATCGCCCGCACCATGAATCCCCGCGTGAGCGGAATGGATCAAACGATTTCCAATCGCCCGTTCCTTGTGTGTTGAGAAGAACCCGGGCGCTCGGAGAGCGCCCCTACGGAGGGGACGGGTAAAGGGCTATATCGCCCTAATCGAACAGCTTTTTTCCGATTCGGCCCCTGAGGAGCGCCGCGACCAGCTGCCACAGCAGCGCCGCGGCGGCAAACAGCCCAAGGGGATTGCCCCGGACCCAGTACAACGCCAACAGCGCCGCGGCCACCGCGGCGTTTTTCAGTGAGAAGCGCTGGGCACAGGCGGCGGCGATCGCGTCCCGGAGGCGATCGCGCAGCGGCCTGTGCGGCGCGTCCTCCGGCGGCAGCGTCCCCGGCGCGCGCAGCAGCCTGGCCAGCGCGCGGCTGTCCAGCACGGTGACCCTCGGCGCTTCCAGCTGCCCGGCGTACAGCGCGGCCCTGGGCTCTGTGGGGCAGGTGGCCGCGATCACCAGGCGGTCGGCGTCCCGGTTGGCCTTCCAGGCGTTCATCACGTCGCCGGAGGACAGGGTCGCCTCGGGGTGCTTCAATATGGGTACCAGGCAGAACGCCTCGTCGGGCCAGCGCCTGCGGACCAGCGGTTCCAGGACTTCTCGGGCGTCGTCGTCCGTCATGGCGGCCACGCGCAGCAGCGCAGATCTTGCCTGCGCGCGGCCGGCGCGGCGGGGCAGGCGGAGCCGGCCTGTCAGGCGGCGCGTCAGTTCACAGCATATGAAGGCCAGCAGGCACGCCAGCGGTATGCTGCCCCAGGCGTTCAGGAAGTACAGGTAATACCCCGTGGCCGCCAGCGCCCACAGCGCCGCCCGGTCGATATGCTTGCCCATAAAAACGCCCCCTCGTCGTCACTGCTGTAAGCATTGACGGCGAGGGGGCGTTTATACACATCCGTTCGATCAGACAGAAGGATATTCGTCGATTCCTGGAGTGTGTTTCCAAATGCCGGGAGATGCAGTTTCGAGTGGATTTGACTGCATTTCAAGGCGATTTCCCGCAGGTTTACTGGCGGTAAATCAAGGGGAAT
>CACYWI010000050.1 GCA_902778045.1 uncultured Eubacteriales bacterium | reverse complement strand
ATGAATCGCGCCTGCGGCGCATAAGGCAGGCGCGATTCATTCGCCTTTCCGTTGCTCTACCGCTTCTTCTTTTCCTTCAGCATCTCCCCATACTTGGAGAACAGGAAATTCTGGAACTCGATGCCGGCAGTGCCGTCGGCGCTGCCATAGCCCATCTTCAGCTGGGCGCTGATCACCGCCTGGCGGGTGGCCTCGTTAAAGGTGCCCACGCTGTCCTGCACGTCCTCCTTCTCCAGGAAGCCCAGCTCCCACAGCCGCTTTTGCAGCGCGGTGACGGCATCGCCGGTGTCGCCGGAGCGCAGGGATTCGTAGCTGTCGCCGGTGGCGTCGAAGCGCACGGCGGTGCTGGGGGCGGCCTTGCTGTAGATATAGCGCTGCATCGACGCGGAGGCCTCGCCGGTCACGGGCACGCCGATGGCGCTCTGGAAGGCGCTGACGGCGTCGCGGGTGGCTTCGTCGTATACGGTGCTGGGCATTTCAAGATAGCCCAGCTCCACCAGCCGGTTCTGCAGCGCGGTGACCGCGTTGCCCGTGGATCCGACCACCAGGTTGAAGAACAGCGTGTCGGTATCGTTGGCAGGGGCGTTTTCGCCCTCGCCCTGATCGTCGCCCTCGCCGTCCTTCTGGGCGGCTTCGTCCTCCGGCGCGGCGGTGGGGCTGCCGAAATCCTCCATGCCCTGCTGGGTCTGCTCGTAGGTCAGCGCGTTGCGGCTGAACAGCATCGACTGCAGCCACGCGGTGGCCAGGCCGTCCGGCTCCAGCCCGTTGCACTGCTGGTAGAAGGCCACGGCGTTGATGGTGGCCTGGCCATATTCGCCGTTGGGCGTGCCGTTGGCATAGCCCAGCTCCACCAGGCGGCGCTGCAGGTTCATCACGGCCTCGCCGCTGTCGCCCACATTCAGGTTCGTGAAGTCCGCCAGGGTGACCACGCCGGCATAGGCGGGCGCGCCGTCGGACAGCAGGAACTCCTGCATATCCAGGGTCAGCATGCCGTTGGGCGTGCGGCCGATGGCGGACAGGAAGCGGTTCACGCCCTCCTGGGTGGCCTGGTCGAACACACCGGAATCGTCGCCGTCCGCCATGTAGCCCAGCTCGATCAGCCGGCGCTGGATCATCGACACGCGGGTGCCGGAATTGCCCAGGGCGATGGCGGTGGATTCATCGATCTCGCCGCCGTCCTCGGGAATGGCGATGGCGGCCTGCTGGGCCTCCTCCTCGGGGGACAGGGTGACCATCACCTTGACCGTGGGATCGTATACCTTGGCGGTGTCGGCGTACAGCTCGCGCTGCATGGCCACGTTGGCCACCTCGCTGGAGGCCAGGCCATAGGCGGCGTAGAACAGGCGCACGCATTCGGCGGTCTGCTCGTCAAACACGCCCGTCAACTCGCTGATGGGGTATTCCAGGTTCTTCAGGCGCTGCTGCAGCGCGTACACCGAGCTGCCCACCGTGCCGGGGCGCAGCACCGTGTACTGGGAGACGACGGCGGCGTTGTATTCCTCGGTGCCGTAGGCCGGGGCGTTGGCCGCGAACAGCTTCAGCTGCAACTTGGCCGTGGCGACACCGGTCTGCATGGTGCCATAGGTCTGCTCGAAGCGCTTCACCGCGGCCTCGGTGTCGGAATCGAACAGGCCGGAAACGTCCCCGGTGAAGTAGCCCAGGTCCCTCAGGCGCAGCTGCAGCGCCTGCACGGCGATGCCCGTGTTGCCCAGGCTCAGGCTGCGGTACTCGGTCTGCTGTTCCTGGTCGCGGGCGGACTGGAAGTCGCCCTCGATCACGGAGGAATCGTTCAGCGTCACGTTGCCGTCGGCGTCGATCACGATGGCCTCCGGCGCGCCCTGGTTGCCAGGCAGCGGCGTGGCCGTCGCGTAGGGCATGTTGATCTCCACAGAGGTATTGGCCTGCGTATTCAGTATCTCCTCGTCGATCGTGACGCAGCCGGACAGCAGCAGGCATGTGCCTGCCGCCATGATGGTCAGCGTTACGGTCTTCCAGCTTCGCATGTCAAATCCTCCGCTACGGGATGTGCCCGAATTCATTACACACTATTACAATTCTATTATATATCAATATCCGCAAAATGACAATGACATCCACACTAAGATTGCGTGGATTTCAAATGAACGTATATTATCCCTCCGTGGCGTACACGCACACGTCGCCCTCGGCAAAGACGAGCGCGCAGTTGTCCTCAAACCATTCCTCATCCACGTCGAACCTGCCCCGCTCGTGGCTGGAGACGTAGACATAATCCACGCCGTATTCCTCAAACAGCGCGGCGTTGCCCTGTGGATCCTCGAACATTGCGCGCTCGTCCGCCTGCTGCTGCCCGTAGTCCAGCCCGTGGAAGTACAGGTAGCTGCCGGTGCCGCAAACGATGTCCCGGCCCGTCAGTGCCGCCACGGCGTTGTTGTGCTGGTCGCCGGTGAGCACCACGGCGTCCTGGGGGGTATTGTGCTCGATATAATCGGCGGCCTGGACCTCCGCGCTACCGAACAGCTGGTAGTCCGAGACCACCTCGCGCCCGATGGTCAGCGCGCCGGAAAGCGTGGCGCTCAATACGAACGCCGCGGCCAGCAGCGCGCGGCCCCTGAAGCCCCTCAGCCGCTCCCACAGCGCCGTCAGGTACAGCCCGATGGCCGGCATCATGGCCATGTAGGCCACGTAGAACAGCTTGTTGTTGTCGTATTCGTTGGGCTGGAACTGGATCAGCTCCGCTACCACATAGATGATCAGCGCGCCCAGGCCCAGCATGCGGATCAGGTCCGGGCCGGCTTCGCCCTTACCGTGCCTGCCGTGCAGCGCCGCGGGCACCATCATCAGCCAGATCAGGCCCACGTTCTTGATCCAGAACCAGCAATAGCCGTCGATCAGGCGGCCGTTGCCCTGGTTGTTCACCCAGTTGAAGCGCAGCCGCAGCGATCCGCCCTTTACCGTCTGGGGCACGGCCCAGGTCAGCAGCTGGGGCAGGGCGAGGACCAGCGCGATCACGCCGTACAGCGCGAAGCGCAGGAAGGTGTCCCTGCGCGCATCGGCAGAGGCGTGGATCACGCAATAGGCAACCGCCCCCACGCTGATCAGGCCGAGGGCCAGGAACGAATGGGTGTGGATCATCGGCATGGCGCCAGCCCATACGCCCAGCAGCGCGAACCGGCGGGCATCCCCGTCCCGGGCGGCGGTCACCAGCAGCCACAGCGCCGGCAGCAGCGCCATCCAGCCGGTCAGCAGCGTGCGCTGGGGGATCATCATGTCGCAGATCACGTTCACCCAGCGCAGGTTCAGCGCGGGCTGGTTGGTGGGCGTCATGTAGAAGCCGGTGAAGATCTCCCGGAAGGCCGAGGCATCCCTGGCAACGCCGTCCAGCGAATACAGGAAGCCCAGTCCGCCGTTGATGAACATCAGCACTGTGGCCAGCACGGTTGCGGCAGGGCTGTGGGTCAGCTCGTGGCAGAAGATCACGAAGCCGGTGTAGACCAGCGCCATCATCAGCGTGCCGGTCACCACGAAGGCCGGGGCCAGGCGGCTGCCGAACAGCAGCATTGTGGTCACCATGCTGTCGCCCAGGAAGGGATATCCCAGCAGCGCGCCGGGCAGCAGCGAATAATCCGGGGGGAAGGGGGAATTGCGCAGGCTGGTGGCAATACCCAGGTGCAGGCAAAGATCGCCGTAGGTGGACTGGCCCACGTTCAGGGCGCCGTCCACGCCGCGCAGCGTGTGGGTGTATTGCAGGTATCCGCCCAGCAGCACCAGCGGCACCAGCAGCACCAGCGGCAGCCATACGGGCATGTCCGTCCAGCGGCGCTCCCGGGGCGTTTTGCGGCCCGCCCAGGCGCAGCCGCCGGCCAGCCCGGCCCCGGCGGCCAGACCCAACAGCTGGGCGGCCCGGGTAAAGCGCATAAAGAACGCGAACAGTGCCGGCAGCCACATCATCATGACCAGCCCCGCGCACAGCCCGATCCAGAGCCGCGTCAGCCGGTAAGCGCGCGGCAGCAGGCCGTCCGTCGCCACAACGCCGCACGCAAGGTATCCCGCCAGCACCACATATCCAAGCATTCTTTCACCTCCGCGCGGCGCGGTGGAGGAGTCCTGTCCCGAGGCGCGCCGCATTGCAACCATTATAACACCATATTCCGTGAACTGTAAAGCTGGGGAGGCAAAACTTGAATTCATTTCAAGGAGAATACAAATATATCACCAATATTGATAAATATTACGAATCTTTTATAATTTGTTGAAAGTGCAAATGTATCTGTGACCAAAATTAGATGAATGTGTGCATATATGCGGAATTCTATTGAAATTCAACGCTTCATGCGGTAGAATAATGACAATTACAAATGCCTTGATGTATGGAGGGATGCGGCGTGAAAAGATGGGTTGCCCTACTGGCCGCAATTCTGATTATCATGATGCTGTCGGTCTCTGCCGTTGCCGATGGCGCGATATCCACCACCGTTTTGATGCGGGTGTCCCGCATGACGCAGAACGCCGTGGTCAACGCCGGCGAGGATCTTTCGATCGAGGTCGGCATCGACGGCGTGCAGCCCGCGCAGTATCAGTGGTACTTCAATGACGCCCCCATTGACGGCGCGACCCAGAAGGTCTACAACATCGTCAATGCCCAGCCGGAGCACACCGGCGTGTACCGCCTCGACGCCTTTGATGAAGGCGGTGCGATGGTGGTCAGCATGGATGTGTCGGCCCGCGTGCTGGTGGACGAGGTGCCCAAGGCGGGCGACGGCTCGATGCCGGTTGGCATCGCCATCGCGGGCTTGGTCGCCTGCGGAGCGCTGCTGGCGGTGGCGATCCGGCGTCGCAGCCTCATGGCGTAACGAACAGAATCCGACAGTGACCGGCCTGATTCGCCGGTCGCTGTTTTTATGTCGTCAGCGCTTGTCAGCGCGGGGAGGTAACATGGACAAGCCCTTTGAATTTGAGCTTTTGCATGTGTGCAAGCAGACCGGCGCGCGCCGGGGCCGGCTGCACACGCCCCACGGCGTGATCGAGACGCCGGTGTTCATGCCCGTGGGTACCCAGGCCAGCGTGAAGACCATGTCGCCGGAGGAGCTGAAGGACTGCGGCGCGCAGATCATACTTTCCAACACCTATCACCTGCACCTGCGCCCGGGTGAGGAGCTGGTGCGCCGCGCGGGCGGCCTGCACACCTTCATGCACTGGGACCGGCCGATCCTCACCGACAGCGGCGGGTTCCAGGTGTTCTCGCTGGCGGACCTCAGGAAAGTGGAGGAGCGGGGCGTGAAGTTCCGCAGCCACCTGGACGGCTCGCCCCGGTTCATCGGGCCGGAGGAATCCATCGCCATACAGCAGGCCCTGGGCTCCGACATAATGATGCAGTTTGACGAATGCTCGCCCTATCCCTGCGACTACGACCGGGCCAAGGGCGCGATGCACCGTACGCTGCGCTGGCTGGAGCGCTGCATGAAGGCGTGGACAAGTGAGAACCAGGCGCTGTTCGGCATCGTGCAGGGCGCGTCCTACGCCGACCTGCGGGTGGAATGCGCCAAGGAGATGGCACAGCTGGACCTGCCGGGCTTCGGCATCGGCGGCCTGTCCGTGGGCGAGCCGAAGGAGGTCATGTACGACATGCTGGAGCGCATGATGCCGTACATGCCCGAGGGCAAGCCCCGGTACCTGATGGGCGTGGGTTCGCCGGATTGCCTGATCGAGGGCGTGCTGCGGGGCGTGGACATGTTCGATTGTGTGCTGGCCACCCGCGTGGCCCGCAACGGCACCGTGTTCACCCATGACGGGCGTCTGGTGGTGCGCAACGCGAAATATGCTGAGGATTTTACGCCGCTGGACCCGGATTGCGACTGCTACGCCTGCAAGAACTATACCCGTGCCTACATCCGACACCTGTTCAAGGCGGGGGAGATCCTTGCCCTGCGGCTGAACAGCATCCACAACATCTACTTTCTGACCAAGATGATGGAGCAGATGCGCGCGGCCATCGAGCAGGACGCCCTGCTGGACTGGGCCAACGATTTCTACGCGCGGCATGGGCGCGGGAACTGGTAGCAACCAAAAATTTACCAAACACGGCCCGAAATTGCGCCAACAAAAGTTGTAATTATCCGGCGACTCGGTTATAATAGTATTGTTTCATAAGCATGCAAAGGAGATTTTCAAGATGATTCTGAATTTTGCGAACATCCTGGCCGAAGAGGCCGTTTCCGTCGCCACCGCCGGCGAGGCGGTCGCCGCGGACAGCACCGCTACCGCCACCGCGGCTGCCCCCATGGGCGGCGAGATGATCACCACCCTTGTGATGATGGTGGCTATGGTGGCCATATTCTACTTCCTGCTGATCCGCCCGCAGCGCAAGAAGGACAAGCAGGTCAAGAACATGCTGGCGGCCCTGAAGGTGGGAGACCGCATCTGCACCATCGGCGGCCTGTACGGCACCATCGCCGCCCTGAAGGACGATACCGTTACCCTGACCATGGGCTCGCTGCAGAATACCATCGTGATCGCCCGCTGGGCCATCCGCAGCGTGGAGAACGTGACGCTGGAGAACGACACCGAACCGCAGATCTGATCAAGCCATCCCCGCGAGGGCCGGTACACCTGTGCCGGCCCTCGTGATGTTTTGGCTGAAACCGGAATTCACAGAACGGACACAGAATATTAAAACGGAGCGCCGAATATCAACACCGCTGACATTGGGCAAACCGTGATTTTGTGGTAAAATAGCGGTGAAACCACAAGCTGTAGTACCGTACCGAACCGGGGATATGGATATATGGATAAGCACTTTAAAAGGAAAATGGCGGCGCTGGTCCTGGCGCTGCTGACGGCGCTGCCCCTGACGGGCCTCGGCCCGCGGGCAACGCTGGCCGACGCGGCGGACCCGGTGCTGGCCGAGCCCGTGGACGCCGACGTGCCGGAGGCGGGCGAAGCGGAGCTGCCGGATCCGTCCTTTGAGATCGTGCTTTCAGACGTCGCCGCGACCGAGGACGAAGCGCCGGCGGAGGCGACCGAAGCGCCGCAGCAGACGGCGGCCCCGGATCAGACCGAGGCGCCGCAGCAGACCCTTGCCCCGGAGCCCACGGCCGAACCCACCGCCACACCGACGCCTTCGCCCACACCTTCGCCGACGCCGGAGCCCGCGAAGCTGTCGAAGACCAAGCTGACGCTGGGCGTGAAGGAGACCTATACCCTCACCTTCAAGGACGGCGTCAAGGCCAAGAGCGTCGGCGCGAAGTTCAGCTCCTCCAACAAGAAGGTCGTCACGGTGGACAAGGCCACCGGAAAGCTGAAGGCAAAGGACGTCGGTGAGGCCACCATTACCGCAAAGCTGAAGGGCGGCGTGAAGCGCACCTGCAAGGTGACGGTAAAGAAGGCCCCCAAGAAGGTGACGCTCGCCGTCAAGAAGGCGACGCTGGGCGTGGGGGAGACCTTTGCCCTGACCGCCAAGCTGCCCAAGGGGACCTCCTCCATCATCACCTACAAGAGCAGCGATACAAAGATCGCCAAGGTGAGCAAGAAGGGTGTCATCACCGCGGTGAAGAAGGGCTCCGCGAAGATCACCGCCACCACGTTCAACGGGAAGAAGGCCACCTTCAAGCTCACGGTGAAAAAGGAGCCGAAGTCCATATCGCTGGGCCTGTCGAAGCTGGCGCTGTGGGAGGGGGATTCCTACAAGCTGAAGCCGGTGCTCAGCAGCGGCAGCGCCGGCACGTACACGATCAAGTCCAGCGACAAGAAGATCGTGACCGTCAGCGGCAAGAAGCTGAAGGCGAAGGCCGCGGGCACCGCCACGGTTACCGTGACCGCCTACAACGGCGTGAAGACCAAGCTGAAGGTCACCGTGTCCAGAAAGCCTGTGTACCGCGCGCTGTTGATCGGGGAATCGAATTTCCCGGGTACGGGCCTGCCCGTGCTGCCCGGCAGGAAGGACGCCGACCGCATGAAGAAGATGCTGACCAGCGTCAAGGGCCCCGCGGGTGGCGACTGGGCGGTGACCATCCGCTACAACCGGATGTCCAAGAAGATCAAGAGCGATATCGTGACCGCCTTTGCCGGCGCGCAGGAGGGCGATGTGTCGCTGTTCTACATTTCCTCCCACGGCGACGAGCTGGAGACGATGGACGGCTTCTACGGCGAATATGCCGGCTGTCTGTACACCTATCCCGACACGAGCTTTTCCGACTGGTATGACCGCAATACGCTCACGCTGTCGCAGCTGGCCGAGTGGCTGAAGGATGTCCCCGGTCAGGTGATCGTGTTCATCGACAGCTGCGGCTCCGGCGCGGCGATCTATACCCCCAAGGGGAGGGCGGTCATGGCCGCGCCCGCGATGGACGACGGCCAGGTGTTCAACGAGGCCGTGGTGGAGGCCTTTGCCTCCCAGGATCGCGGCGTGCTGGCCGCCAGCACCGAAAGCGGCGCGTTCGTGGTGCGCAACAAGTTCTATGTGATGACCTCCACCGCCTACCTGGAGACCAGCTGGTCCTCCAGCTCGAATTACAGCTACTTCACCAAGTGGCTGACGGACGGCGTCGCTACATCGGGCGACATGCCGGCCGACGCCAATAACAACAGCGTGACCACCCTGAACGAGCTGTACAAATACGTTCGGAACCAGGCCGAGAACAAGGTGTTCTATTATGAGGGCGATGAGTTCCAGCAGCATGTGCAGGTCTATCCCTCCGGAAGCAGCTTCGGCCTGTTCTACAGGAAGTGACGGCATGCGCCGTTACCCGGCAAAAGCAGGTTAAAATTGTGTTGGAACGGGGGTAAAACGCCGCTTTTTCCCTTGACAGTGAAGGGGGTTAGTGGTATGATTTACAAGTGCGCGTATGTCGTGGATAACTCGGGAGAGGGGGCGTGTGCCGATGCTTGAAAGGCTGAAGGAGGCCGATAAGGTCGTGGGCACCCGCAGGCTCGTCCGGGCCATCCAGGCCGGTGAAATCGCCGAGGCTTACATTGCCCGCGATGCCGATCTGTTCATCGTGCGCCAGGTGCGCCAGGCCTGCAACGAGGCCGGGGTGCGCATGGTGGAGGTGGACAGCATGAAGCTGCTGGGCGAGGCCTGCGGTGTGGAGGTCAAGACCGCCTCCGCCGGGATCCGGAAGTAGCACGGTGACACAAGCGTACGGCGAAACCCGCGGGCCGCTGAAAGCGAGCATGCGGGGCGACAACGCTTTATAGCCTTCCAGGGTTGCGGAAGTGTATATAGAGGCTCAATAAGATCCATATTAGTTCAGGAGGTGCTTTTCTTCAATGCCGACGATCAACCAGTTGATCCGCAAGGGTAGAGAAAAGGTAACCAGCAAGTCGAATTCCCCGATTCTGCAGTCCTGTCCGCAGAAGCGCGGTGTCTGCATGTCCGTTAAGACGCAGACCCCCAAGAAGCCGAATTCCGCTTTGCGTAAAATTGCGCGTGTTCGTCTGACGAACAACATATCGGCCACAACCTGCAGGAGCACTCGGTTGTGCTGATCCGCGGCGGCAAGGTCCGCGATCTCCCTGGCGTACGTTACCACATCATCCGCGGCGCTCTCGATGCTGCTGGCGTTGCCAAGCGCATGCAGGGCCGCTCCCTCTACGGCGCGAAGCGTCCGAAGAAGTAAGAGACAGCAATAACTGCCTCATTGGTGAAAACGGCGCGATCGGCTTTGACGCATGGTCCATTTGGAACGTGGGAATATGCGAAGGGGTCGAAAGGGCCGGGCGAAGGCGGAAGCGCCAACTTCCGCACCCGCTTTTACCTGTTTCTCGTTCACTTTAACCCGTTGGATACGATGATATAGTCAGGAGGGACAAAAATGCCCAGACGTGGTTTTATCCCGAAGCGCGAAGTGCTTCCGGATCCTGTATACGGTACGACCGTGATCACCAAGCTGATCAACCAGGTCATGTACGATGGCAAGCGCGGTGTCGCGCAGGCCGTGTGCTATGATGCTTTTGATATTGTCGCTGCCAAGACCGGCAAGGAGGCCATGGAGGTTTTCAATCAGGCGATTGCGAACATCATGCCCGCCATGGAAGTCAAGGCCCGCCGCGTGGGCGGCTCCACCTACCAGGTGCCTATCGAGATTCGTCCCGAGCGCCGTCAGACCCTGGCCCTGCGCTGGCTGGTGATGTTCGCCCGCAAGCGCGGCGAGCGCAGCATGGCGGATCGCCTGGCCGGCGAGATCATGGATGCCGCGAACAACACCGGCAACGCCGTGAAGCGCCGCGAGGATATGCACAAGATGGCCGAGGCCAACAAGGCCTTCGCGCACTATCGCTGGTAGTCCTCGGAAAGGCAATCAATATCATAGAAACATCATCAGCACGCACTATGCGTGCTGATGGTTCTATGGGGCGATGTTAAGATTCGACCCATCAACCGTCAAGATTTATAGAAAGTGGGAAACTGACTGTGGCGAGAACACATTCACTGGATCATGTACGCAACATCGGCATCATGGCGCATATCGATGCCGGCAAGACAACCACCTCCGAGCGCATTCTGTATTACACGGGGCGCACGCACCGCATCGGCGAGGTCCACGAGGGCATGGCCACCATGGACTGGATGGTGCAGGAACAGGAGCGTGGTATCACCATCACGTCCGCCGCGACGTCCTGTGAATGGCGCGGGTATCAGATCAACCTGATCGACACGCCCGGTCACGTCGATTTCACCGTCGAGGTGGAGCGTTCGCTGCGCGTGCTGGACGGCGCGGTATCGGTATTCTGCGCAAAGGGCGGCGTCGAGCCCCAGTCCGAAACCGTGTGGCGTCAGGCCACCAAGTATCACGTGCCGCGATTGGCCTATGTGAACAAGATGGACATCACCGGCGCGGATTTCTTCCGCGTGGTGGATATGATGAAGGAACGCCTCCAGGCCAACGCCGTGCCCATCCAGCTGCCCATCGGCAAGGAAGCCGACTTTGTGGGCCTGGTGGACCTGGTGAAGATGAAGGCCGAGATCTACGTGGACGAGATGGGCACCACCATGGACGAGACGGACATCCCCGCCGAGCTTGTGGATATGGCCCAGGAGTACCGGGAGAAGATGGTGGAGGCCGCCGCCGAGTGTGACGACGAGCTGATGATGAAGTTCCTCGACGGCGAGGAACTGACCCACGACGAGATCATGCTGGGCCTGCGCAAGGGCACCATCGAGGGCAAGCTGAACCCGGTGCTCTGCGGCACCTCCTATCGCAACAAGGGCGTGCAGCCCCTGCTGGACGCCATCGTGGATTACCTGCCATCGCCGATCGATATTCCGCCCGTGAAGGGCACCCGCCCCGGCAAGGACGAGGTCGTCGAGCGCGAGGCTGACGACGACGCGCCCTTCTCCGCGCTGGTGTTCAAGATCATGGCCGATCCCTACGTGGGCAAGCTGGCCTTCGCCCGCGTGTATTCCGGCACGCTGAAGACCGGCAGCTATGTGTATAACTCCACCAAGGGCAAGCGCGAGCGTGTGGGCCGCATCCTGCGGATGCACGCCAACCACCGCGAGGAGATCGAGGAGATCCGCGCGGGCGACATCGCCGGCATCGTGGGCCTGAAGGAGACCACCACCGGCGACACCATCTGCGTGGAGGGCAAGCCGATCATACTGGAGTCCATGGAGTTCCCGGATCCCGTCATCCGCGTGGCCATCGAGCCCAAGACCAAGGCCGGCCAGGACAAGCTGAGCCTGGCGCTGGTCCGCCTGGCGGAGGAGGATCCGACCTTCAAGACCTATACCGATGAATCCACCGGCCAGACCATCATCGCCGGCATGGGTGAATTGCACCTGGAGATCATCGTGGACCGCCTGCTGCGCGAGTTCCGCGTGGAGGCCACTGTCGGCAAGCCCCAGGTCGCCTATCGCGAGTGCATCCGCAAGCGCGCCAAGGCCGAGGGCCGCTACGTGCGCCAGACCGGCGGCCACGGCCAGTTCGGTCACTGCGTGATCGAGATCTATCCCCGCGAGCCCGGCAGCGGCTACGAATTCAACAATAAGATCGTCGGTGGCGTGATCCCCAAGGAGTTCATCCCCGCCATCGACCAGGGCATTCGAGAGGCGGCCCTGTCCGGCAGCGTGGGCGGCTATGAGGTCATGGACTTCGGCGTGGACCTGCTGGACGGCAGCTACCACGAGGTCGACTCCAGCGAGCTGGCCTTCAAGATCGCGGGCTCCATGGCCTTCAAGGAGGCTCTGCGCAAGGCTGACGCCGCGCTGATGGAGCCGATGATGAAGGTGGAGGTCGTCGTGCCCGACGACTACATGGGCGACGTGCTGGGCGATATCAGCGCCCGCCGCGGCCGCGTGACCGGCATGGACATGCACGCCGGCATGCACTCCATCGACGGCATCGTGCCGCTTTCCGAGATGTTCGGCTACGCCACGGACCTGCGCAGCAAGACCCAGGGCCGCGGCAACTACACCATGCAGTTCGCCCATTACGAGGAGGTTCCCCACAACATCGCGGAGAAGATCCTGGGCAAGCGCAGCTGATTTGCCTTCCCCCTTGGGGAGGGTGACCTGCGACGCGGGTCGGATGAGATCGTTTCAGATCAACGAATCGTTCAGGAGGTAATTTCCAATGGCAAAGGCAAAATTTGAGCGCAACAAACCGCACGTCAATATTGGCACGATCGGTCACGTCGACCACGGCAAGACCACCCTGACGGCCGCCATCACGATGGCGCTGGCGCAGGTGGGCGGCGCTGAGGCCATGCGTTATGAC
>CACYWI010000049.1 GCA_902778045.1 uncultured Eubacteriales bacterium | reverse complement strand
ACCGCGCGGTACTTCACCCGCGGCGTGGCCGAGATCGAACTGACCCACGAGGCGGAGGAGCCCCGGCTGATGTCCGCCGAGGCTGGCCAGCGGGCGAAGATCCGCGTGATGAACAAGGCGGAGGACCATTTCACCGTGGGCGACCAGATCGTGTTCGAGGGCTATGCCGACGACTACGATGTCGCCATCGCCGCCGTGGAATTCTCGCTGGACAACGGCAAGACCTGGACGAGCTGCCCCACAAGCGGCGCGACCACCGACCGCTGGGTGTACTGGTACTTCGGGTATACCTGCGATACCCCGGGCACCTTCAAGATGAACGTGCGCGCCAGGACAGCCAACGGCGGCGTGAGCCCGCTGGAATCCAGCGTGGTGTTCACCGTGACGCAATGATCTGAATCGTTTCCGGATGATGGGAGGGCGTAAACGCCTTCCCGTTTTTTTGCAATCTGAAGAAAATTGGTGCAAAATGATACGCCGGGCCTCCGGGCGTGTGTTATAATAAGCTCAGATAATAAATAAAGGAGGACTGTATATGAAAAGGATTCTCTGCCTGGCGGCGCTTGTGCTGGCGCTGGTCATGCTGACGGTCTGTTCCGCCTCCGCGGAATGGGACCTGGCAGACGGCGTCTATACGGGCGTGGGCCAGGGCAACGGCGGTGAAATCGCGGTTGAGGTCACCCTGCAGGGCGGGGCGATCGCGGCGGTCACCGTCACCGATTGCGCGGGCGAAACGCCCGAGATCGTGCAGCTGGCGCTGGACGCGCTGCCCCAGGCCATCGTCGATGCCAACGGCACCGAGGTGGACGTGGTGGCCGGCGCGACCATGAGCAGCAACGGCATACTGGAGGCCGTGCGCAACGCGCTGACCCCCGCCGACGAAGCGGCTGAGAGCGCCGAGGCCCAGGCCGCCGGCGTCACCGTGAACGGCAAGGAATATCCCACCAAGGAAGCGGCCCTGCCGGACTGGTACAAGGCCAGCGACAAGAACGCCAAGGCCGCCGAGGACTACGCGCCCCGCGTGACCACCATGGACAACGGCGTGCGCGTGCAGCTGACCCCCTATGACGACCGCGGCTGGAACAACACCTTCATGGACGCGGACATGCGCGGCTGCAACGCCTGCCACAACCTGGAGGACATCGTCACCCAGATGGAATCCTATCACGGCGTGGTGTACTACAAGTATCCCACCACCCAGACGATCGCCACCTGCCTGATGTGCCACTCCTTCTACCAGACGCCCCTGCGCGACACCATCCATGCCACCCACATGGGCAACGCCGCGTTCCAGTCGATGGGCGGCACCTGCAACTCCTGCCACTACATCAACGGCGACGGCGAGTTCGAGCGCTGGGATTATGTGGTGTACGACCATGTGAAGGGCATCACCGACATCCCGGCGGAGAATACCGGCCTGAAGATCACCTACGACCAGGACGTGCTGACCGACAAGGAGAACATGTTCTGGAAGTCCCCCAAGGTGGTCGTCAACGAGCCCAGCGACTGGCTGACCGACGACAGCCAGATCATCCCCGAGCTGTTCGACCAGTGGACCGTCACCGTGTCCGGCGACGTGGACAACCCCTTCACGATGACCCTGCCCGAGATGGTGGAGACCTTCGAGCAGCACACCGAGGTCATGTCCTCCCAGTGCTGCATCAACGGCGTGGGCCAGTCCATGATCTACCAGGCCGAGGTCAAGGGCATTCTGCTGAAGGACATCTTTGATTACGCCGGCGTGCACGACGACGTGACCACCTTCAACACCGCCTGCATCGACAGCTACGGCACCGGCGCCAACCAGTATCCGCTGAATTGGGACTATGTGGTCGAGCACGGCGGCATGCTGGTGCTGGAGATGAACGGCGAGCCCGTGCCTGCGGGCCAGGGCTATCCCTGCTGCGTGTGGATCGCCCACACCTCCGCCGGCAACTTTGAAAAGTATGTCACCGACCTGATCGTCACCAAGGAGGAGAATCCCGCCCACTGGCCGCTGACCGGCTACTTCGTGGATCCCTCCACCGGCGAGACCTTCTCCAAACCCAACATGGGCGTGCTGTCCACCTACAACGGCACCATCTTCCCGGCGGGGGAAACCATCCACCTGGAGGGCTACGCCGACGCTTGGGACGAGCCGATCGAATACATGGAATACTCCATGGACCACGGCAACACCTGGATCAAGATCGATACCCCGGAAAACGACAGCTGGAAGTGGACCTACTGGTACCTGGATTTCGATCCGCCGGCTCCCGGCGCGTACCTGCTGCGCATGCGGGCGACCAGCCGGATGCCCGACGGCACGCTGCGCACGGCGAACATCAACACCGACTTCCTGATGAACGTGGAATGAGGGGGACAGTAAAATGCAGAAAAAGACGATGAAAAAGCTGGGCGCGATGACCGGCGCCGTGGCGATGCTGGCCGGCAACGCCGCCCAGGTCGTGGCGGAGCAGGAAGCGCCCCAGGCCGTCAGCGCCACGGTATCCGAGCGCGAGGCCGTAAACTATGATACCGTCGCCAATGTAAAGGGCGAATTCTCCTTCGACCAGAACGTCATCACCCCCGCCGACGAGGTGTTCAACCTGTTCGGTACCGTCGCCACCGCCATGTGCGCGCGCCCCGGCTTCGCCTTCGACAAGGTGAACGAGGAGCAGTACTTCATCAACGTGGGCGGCTCGGTGCAGAAGTACCAGACCATCTCGCTGGACGAGCTGAAGGGCCAGGACGGCGAGACCCGCGTGATGAAGTGCTCCTGCGCCACCGGCTCCGCCGTGGCGAACGCCCAGGTGGTGGGCGTGCCGCTGAAGAACATCATGCAGATGGTGGATGTGAACGACGATGTGAACACCATCACCGTGAAGGGCGGCGACGGCTACGGCGTGTCCATGCCGCTGACCTACGCGCTGGACCGCGACGCGATCTTCGTGTACCAGGTGGGCCAGACCCCCGTGCCCTCCGGCGTGCAGCTGTGGATGCCCAAGAGCGTGGCGCGCTATTTCGCCCGCAACGTGGTGGACATCGAGTTCACCAACGAGGCCCAGACCCCCGAGATCATCGAGGCGGACGCCTCCCAGCGGGCCAAGATCAGCGTGATGAACCGCTTTGACGACATGGCCTTCAAGGTGGGCGACCAGATCGAGTTCGAGGGCTATGCCGACGACTTCGACAAGGCCATCACCGCCATCGAGTATTCCATGGACGGCGGCGAGACCTGGACGGCCTACGAGACGTCCAACGCCTCCGCCGACAGGTGGGTGTACTGGCACTTCGCCTATGTCACCGAGGCCACCGGCACCTTCAAGCTGGACGTGCGCGCCCGCGCCGAGGACGGCACTGTGTCCCCGCTGGCCTCCAGCGTGGTGTTCACGGTCACCAACGCCGGCGGCGCCATCGGCCAGGCATGATCCACGGCACTTTTCAGGCGGGGCTCTTCCGAACGGAAGGGCCCCGCCGTATTGATTTTTCACGTCACAGGATATATAATTGAAACGATAGACAAACGGGGAGGTAGACCCATGAAGCACATCATACTGATCGCCGTACTGCTGGCCATGCTGCTGGCCGCGATGCCCGCCATGGCCGAGCCGGGCCAATCCGCCTTTGAGGTGCTGCCCGTGCCCGAGCCCAACCCGGACAGCGATTTCGGCGTCGATATCAACGTGAACATGGATACCATCGACGGCTACCTGGGCCTTTCCGACGCGGTGTACCGGGACATGCGCATGCTGGTGGATCCCTATGACTACGATGCCATCGGCGGCAGCAGCATCGCCTCCGCCACCATCGAGGGCTTCGCGCTGGTTCCCTATCCGAAGCTGGCCCCCTGCCTGAACATGCCGGAGGCTCTGGGCGAGGGCTACGACGGCCCCACGCTGTTCTCCATCGGCGAGGACGGCGCGTATGTGGCGAATTACGCGGAATCCATGCAGCTCCTGGAGCGCGTATTCCCGAAGGACCGGGCCATACTGCTGATGTGCGGCGCGGGCGGCTACGCGGGCATGACGAAGAGCCTGCTGGTCGGCCTGGGCTGGGACGAGGGCCTGATCGTCAACGTGGGCGGTTACTGGAGCTACAACGGCGGGCACTCGGTGCCCATCGCCTCCGATGATTCCGGCGATGGCCTGTACCGCTTCGGCGGCGTCGAATTCTTCGACATCGACTTCACCCACCTGACGCCGGCGCAATGAGCCTGATCTCGCTGCGGGCCGCGGCGGTGGCGCTGGGCCTGTGCCTGCTGCTGCGCCGCCTGCCCGCGAAGGCCGGGCCGACGGCGCTGCTGGCGGGCAGCCTGCTGTTCCTCGCGGGGACGCCCGTGGCGCTGGCGCTGCACGCCGGCCACACGGCGCTGACGCTGCTGCTGGCCATACCGCTTCGCCGGCGGCAGGGCAGGGGGCGGGCGCTGCTGTGGGCCGCCGTGCTGCTGGAATGCGCGCTGATCCCGCTGCTGCGCCGGTGGGGCGGCTTTTCCTGCGCGGCGCTGGTGCACATCGGATACCTGCTGGATGCCCGCCGGGGTGGGGCTGACGCGCCCCTCGCGGCACGCGCCGCGGCGCTGACGTACTTCCCGAGCCTGCGGGAGGGGCCGATCGTCGATGCCTCCGCCCTCGCCGGGCAGCTGCTTGCGCCGGAGCCTTTGACCTGGGAGCGCGGCTCCCGGGCACTGCTGCGCGTGGTGACGGGGCTGGCGAAAAAGCTGATCGTCGCGGACAGGCTGGCCGGGTTTGTGGAGGCCGCCTTCGCCGCGCCGGGGGCGTGCTGCGCAGGGGTGCTGTGGCTGGCGCTGCTGGCCTACGGGATGCAGATCTACATGGATTTTTCCGGCTGCATGGACGTGGCGCTGGGCCTGTCCGCGCTGCTGGGCGTGGACCTGCCGGAGAACTTCAGCCGCCCCTACTTCGCCGCCGGCTGCGCCGAATACTGGCGGCGCTGGCACATCACCCTGGGCGGATGGTTCCGGGCACACTGCTTCTATCCCCTCGCCGCGTCCAGGCCCGCCCTGGCGCTGGGCGGGCGGCTGGCGAAGCGCTGCGGGGGCGTCCGCCTGCGCCGGGCCTGCGCCATGGCGCTGCCGCTGCTGGCCACCTGGGCGCTGGTGGGGCTGTGGCATGGCTTCGCGCCGCATTACCTGGCCTGGGGGCTTGTGAACGGCCTGGCGATACTGGCCGGCACCGCCCTGGAATCGGGAAAGCCGACCCTGCCCAGGGGGCTGCGCGTCGCGCGGACGTTCTTCATCATCAGCCTCATACGGGTGCTGTTCCGCGCGGGCAGCCTGAAGGACGCGGGCGCGTTCTACGCCGGCCTGCTGGGCTTTGGCGGGGCCGGGGGCTGGCTCCTGCTGCCCGCCGCGGCGGATATCGCCGTGGCGGCGCTGTTTGCCGCGCTGTTCATGGCGCTGGAATGGCGGGCGGAGCGGCATGGCGAGGGCCATCCCTCCGTGCCGGCGGCGCTGGCGCTGTGCGCGCTGGGCATCGCGGCGGTGTGCATACTGGGCCGGTACGGCCCGGGCTACGACCCGGTGGCGTTCTACTACAATCGCTTTTAGGAGATGGCTATGGCGAAAAGATGGAGATACCGCTTTCTGGCGCTCGCCCTGGTTTGCGCGCTGGCCGGCTTCGGCTGGGCGGCCTCCTATACGCTGCGGCCCAACGACGACGGCTCCCGCGCCCGCCTGGAGGACTTCTATGCCCAGGCGAGGGGCGGGCTCGACGTGGTGTTCGTGGGCTCCAGCGCAGCGTACGCCTTCTTCTCGCCGCTGCGCATCTACGGGCAGACCGGCCTGACCTCGGCGCTGTATGCCACGCCGAACCAGACCGTGGCCATGCTGCCCTATATCCTTCGGGAGTGCCGCAGGACCCAGCCCGACGCGCTGTACGTGGTGGAGCTTCGGCCCATGCTGGCCTCCGCGGAGGACAACGCCCGCATCGCGGTGGACCTGCGCCGCCTGACCGACAACATGCCCTATTCGCTGAACCGCGCCCGGTGCATCGAGGCGCTGGCCCCGGCGGGGGACAGGCTGTCCTGGCACGCGGACCTGGTCAAGTACCACGATCGCTGGAAGGACGTGCGCCCGGGCGACCTGCGCCTGAGCTGGGGCAGGCGGGACGAAAACGGCGGCTTCACCTTCGATACGGGCGTCGAGTCCATCGAGTATCGGGACTGGCGGACGGTGAACGCCCTGATCCCGCCGGAGGCGGAGAACGAGGCGGCGCTGCGCTCCCTGCTGGAGCTGCTGCGCGACGAGCCCATGGACGTGCTGTTCGTGGCCACGCCCTTCGCCCTGTCCCGGGAACAGGCCAAGAAGTACAACGCGGTGGCGGCGCTGCTGCGGGTATACGGCTATGATTTCCTGGACCTGAACCGCCGGGTCGAGGAGATCGGGCTGGATTTCGACGTCGATTATGCCGATTTCCGGCATGTGAATATCCTCGGCGCGGCGAAGTGCAGCGACTACATCGGCCCGATACTGCTGGCGCGCAGGCAGCCCGCCGCCGGGGCGGATCGCGCCGGCTGGGACGCGGCGCTTGCGGATTACCTGCCCCGGGAGGCCGGGGCGATTCAGGCGGCGAAGGAGGCGCTGGAGCATGATTGAGGCGCGGTTGGACGGCGCGGCCCGCCTGGAGGCGATGTGCCGGGACATGCGCTCGCGGCTGTATGCCGATTCCATGGCGGCCTGCGTGCGCCGCTGGGCCGAACAGACCCCGGACCGGCTGTGCGTCGCCGACCCGGACGAGGCCATGACCTACGGCGCGTTCTGGCAGCGCGTGCTTGAAAAGGCAGGCGCGCTGCGGCTGCGTGGCATCGGCCCGGGGGACCGGGTGCTGGCGCGCACCGTCCAGCGGGGCGACTTCCTGGCGCTGCAATTCGCCGTGCACCTGCTGGGCGGCGTGTTCATTCCCGCGGCGCGACAGCTGCCGCCGGAGGGGCTGGCCGGGCTGGCGGAGCGCCTGCGGCCGGTGCTGCTGCTGCAGGACAGCCGGCTGGAGCGCGCGGGGGCGTATCTGCCGCCGGACATGCCGAAGCCGGGGGATACCGCCACGATACTGTACACCACGGGCACCACGGGCCAGTCCAAGGGCATCGTGCTCAGCCACCGGGCCGAGGTCGCCGTGGCCCAGAACGTGTTCTACGGCACGGAGATGGAGCCGGACACGGTGGAGCTGATCCCCATGCCCATCAGCCACTCCTACGGCCTGCGCCACGTGTTCGGGCTGCTGCTGGGCGGCAGGAGCGCGGTGCTGTGCGACGGCGTGACGATGGCCGGGGACTTCTTCGGCCTGATGGACCGGTGGGGCGTGAACGCGGTGTCGCTGACGCCGGCGGCGGTGAACGTGCTGCGGCGGGTTTCCGGCGACCGGCTGGGCCGCTACGCCGACCGGCTGCGCTACATCCAGCTGGGCACCGCCGGCGTGGACGCCGTGATGAAGCGGGAGCTGCGCGCGCTGCTGCCCCACAGCCGCCTGTACCAGTACTACAGCAGCACCGAGGCGGGCTGCGCCTGCATCCAGGATTTCAGCCACGCCGGGGATTCCCGGCGGGTGGGGCGGCCCGCGGTGAACAGCCACTTCGAGATCGTGGACGACGCGGGGCGGCCCATCCGCAGCGGTGAGGAGGCCTGGGGGCGGATCGCCTGCCTCGGCCCGATGAACATGACCGGCTACGACGGCGACCCGGCGCTCACCGCCCGCACGATGGCGGAGGGCTATGTGATCTCCGGCGATATCGGCTATCTGGACGGGGAGGGCTGCCTCTGCTTCGTGGGCCGCGTCGGGGACATCATCAACGCGGGCGGCTTCAAGGTGGCCCCCCAGGAGGTGGAGGAGGCCGCCATGGCCACGGGCCTGCTGGCGGAATGCGCCTGCTGCGGCGCGCCGGACGCGGTGCTGGGCCAGGTGCCGGTGCTGTATATCGTGCCCAGGCCGGGCGCGGCGCCGGAGCCCACGGCGATCATAGCGGCCCTGTCGAAAAAGCTGGAGGCGTTCAAGCTGCCCCGCAGGGTGGTGACGCTGCGGGCGGTGCCCCGGAACGCCATCGGCAAAATACAGCGCGACCGCTGCGAGGCGGCCGCGAAGGAGGAAGAGCGATGAGCATGGAGGACCTGGCGCGGCTGCTTTCGGATTGCGTGCCGTCGGTGGAATGGGACGTTGCCCGGCCGGAGGCGGCGGCTGCGCTGACCTCGCTGGACGTGATCGTGGCGATCGCCCGGCTATACGATGAATACCGCATCGCCGTGCCCTCTGACGCGCTGAGGCGCGAGAATTTCGGCTCGCTGGGCGCGATCTGGCGGCTGTGCGAGCGACTGAACGGAGGTAAGTGAACATGAAGAAATGCGTTGCGCTGATCCTGGCGCTGCTGTGCCTGGGCGCATTCGCCCTGGCGGAGGAGGACGCCCTGGCGGCCCTGACGGAGCATCACGGCAGCCTGGTCTCCACCAACGGCGAGCCCGTGACGGACGAGGAGCTGTCGGCGGTGCTGGCCGCCTGCCAGGTGGTGACGCTGGGCAGCGAAAAGACGCTGCACCTGAACGTCATCACCGACCTGGACCTCCTGCAGGAGCTGCTGCCCACCTACGCCGCCGCGGGGCTGGTGCAGCGGGGGAACGCGGCGATCATCGTCTGCGTGTCGTCGGACCGGGGCACGTCCGGCCAGTATCACCAGCCGGATATGTCCAATTACGTGGCCGGCGGCATGCTGGCGCAGCAGATCTGCGTGGCGGCCCAGCTGAAGGGCCTGGGCTTCAGGGTGATCACCGATTGCATCCACGAATCCGGCTACAGCCTGTACGCGGGCAACGAACCCGCGCCGGAAAACGCGGTGCACGTCGCCACCGAATGGGAGGACTGGCTTCGCATGTTCGCCATCCCGAAGGAGAACTACTACACGATGGCCCCCGACGGCGAGCCGATCACCGTGATGAACGGCAAAAACATACAGCTGAAGGGCGACGGCTATGCCTATTTCGAGGCGGACGACACCCCGGCGCTGAAGCGCCGCGTGGACTATGTCGAGGGCTTCATGACGCCGGTGGCCGTGGTGCTGCTGGCCCATACCGACGATGCCCCGCAGACGCGGGTCATGAACGCCGACGCGCTGCAGACCTTCTGGGACGGCAGCTTCGATCCCTATCCCGAGGTCTATGGCGGCAGCGCGGCGAACCTGGCGCATTGATGGAGGAGTGAGACGTGTTGAAGGGGATCATCAGGGCCGTTTGCATCAGCCCGGCGAAGGGAACGGAAAAGACGAATGTCCACGCGGCCACGGTCAGGCAGGATTGGGGCCTGGAGGGCGACGCCCACGCGGGGCAGTGGCACCGCCAGGTCAGCCTGCTGAGCTGGCAGAAGGTACGGGATTTCAATTTGCAGGGCGCGGCGGTATCTGAAGGGGCCTTTGGCGAAAACCTGCTGGTGGACGGCATCGACCTGGCGCGCCTGCCCGTGGGCACACGGCTTCGCTGCGGCGACGTGCTGTTGGAGGTGACACAGATCGGCAAGGAGTGTCACCACGGCTGCGCGATACGCCAGCGCGTGGGCTACTGCATCATGCCCCACGAGGGCATCTTCGCCAGGGTGCTGCGCGGCGGCAGGATCGGCGAGGGGGATGAGATCGTCGTGATCGAACAGGCGGGCCCGGCG
>CACYWI010000048.1:11709-22691 GCA_902778045.1 uncultured Eubacteriales bacterium | reverse complement strand
CGGTCGCACAGCTCGAACAGCTCTTCCAATTTATGAGAGACGAACAGTATGGCGATGCCCTGATCCTTCAGCTTGCGCACGGTGGTCATCAGCTGCTTGACCTCCTGCTCGCCCAGGGAAGAGGTGGGCTCGTCCATGATCAGCAGCTTGGCCTTCAACGAAACCGCCTTGGCGATCTCCACCATCTGCTGCAGGCCCATGCCCAGCTTGCCGCACTCCGTCTTGGTATCGATTTCGGGATGGCCCAGCATGGTCAGCGCCTCGTGGGCCTCCTTGTGCATTTTCGGATAGTCCAGGAGCCCGTTGGCCTTTTTCTCGTTGCGGCCCATGAACACGTTGTCCACCACCGGCAGCATCGGCACGATGTTCAGCTCCTGATACACGCAGGCGATGCCGGCCTCGCGGGCCTGCACCGGATTGGAGAAGGAAACCTTGTTTCCGTCGACGTAGATTTCACCCTCTTCGGGAATGTACACGCCGGTCAGCACTTTGATCAGCGTGGATTTGCCCGCGCCGTTCTCGCCAATCAGGCCGTGAATCTCGCCGGGCTTGATCTGAATATGCATGTCGTGCATGGCGATGACGCCGGGAAAGCGCTTGGTGACATGCTTCAGCTCCACCACGTATTCCGCCACTGGTCGATCACGCTCCTTATAATCGGTCTTGAAAAAACCGGACGATCCAGGGATTGACCAAGGATCGTCCGGTGGTTGTATTGCGGCCCAGTCAGGCTGTTATGTCAAACGGACCGCCGGTCGCCGGAGCGCCGTCTATCAGTTCTCGGCCACGTTGCTGGCGTCGATCACGACGGTAGGAACGGAGATGACCTTCTCGACGGTCTCGCCCTTCAGAGCGGACAGGGCGGTCATCACGGACAGGTAGCCCATCTCCTCGGGCTGCTGGGCGATGGTGGCGGTCAGCTCGCCGGCGGCGATGGACTCCTTCGCGGAGGCGTTGCCGTCGAAGCCGATCACGGCGATGCCCTCAACGCCGGCTTCCTTGATGGCTTCCAGCGCGCCCAGGGCGGAGTCGTCGTTATGGCACAGCACCAGGTTGATGTCGGGGTTGGCGATCAGCTGGGCTTCCATGACGGCCTTGGAGTCGGCGGTGTTGTTGTTGCCGCTCATCTCAGCCACGGGGGTCAGGCCGGCCTCTTCCAGGGCCTTCTCGTAACCGGACTTGCGCAGGTTGGAGGTGTTGTCGCCCTCCTGGCCGTAGATGATCAGGGCCTTGGTGTTCTCACCGTTGATGGCCGCGCCGTACACGCCGCCGCCGTAGGCCGCCTCGTCGTTGGAGGTGCCAACGAAGGCCGTCTGGTTCTCGAAGGTGTTGGTGGTGTCGCAGAAGACCACGATGCCCTGATAGCCGGTGCTCTCCAGCACGCCGACCACGGCGTCGTTGTCGTCGGGAGCGATGATGATGGCGTCGGGCGCGCCGGACAGCTGGGTCTCGATCTGGTTGACCTGGCCCTGGATGTCGGACTCAGCGGGCGGGCCCTGCACGTCGATGGTCATGCCCAGTTCCTCGGCGGCGCGGTCGATGCCGGCCTTCACGGTCTGCCAGTATTCGCTGGACAGGGTCTTCAGGTTCACCACGATGGTGAAATCCTCGGCCATCGCGGGCACAGCCAGCATGGCAACCAGCATCAGGGCCAGGACCACAGACAGGATCTTCTTCATGGATACTTACCTCCTAAATATGTTCTGCATCTCGGCGATGCGACCTTTTGGAAGCATTTCTTTCGCTTCCATCAATCTGATAATAACACATGCCCACAACCTTGTCAATAGTTTATACAATATTATTTGCCTTTTTAGCAACTCTTTGGCGATTTTAGGGACAAAAAACAAGGTTTTTCAGGTGAGGTTTGTAAATTTGTGGGTAACTTGGCGATGTGACGCATGGCCCTGAAATCAGCCTGGGAACCGGATTGCCACGTCGCCCGTGCCGATGGCACGGGTTCCCCGCAATGACATCCTTTTGGACAGGACCATTGCACTCCCCGTCGCGCCATGGCCGGGAAAAGTGGCCAGAGCCCCATACCAACTACCCTGTCATTGCGAGGAGCAAAGCGACGCGGCAATCCGGTCCCCCAGGTACGAGAAGCAAAAGAACCTTCGCTGCGCTCAGGATGACACGGTTACGTGCCGCTGTCATCCTGAGCGTCAGCGAAGGATCTTCGCGTCGTTCAAGGCCCGAGAGCATCACAGGAAGGAACCAGTGTCCGCGCGGCAGCCACCATTCCTATTGCCTCGTTCTCCCAGTTCCCAGTTCCTAATTCCTAGTTCCTAGTTCCTAATTCCCAGTTCCTGATCCCCAATCAGATCCTGGCCACGCCGGAATCGCGGGCGGCCTGGGCCACGGCCTTGGCCACGGCGTCCTTCACCCTGGGATCAAACGGCGCGGGGATGATGTACTCGGGGTTCAGCTCCTCGTCGGAGACCAGACCGGCCAGCGCCTTGGCGGCGGCCATCTTCATCTCCTCGTTGATATCGCTGGCCCGCACGTCGAAGGTGCCGCGGAAGATGCCCGGGAAGGCCAGCACGTTGTTGATCTGGTTCGGGAAGTCGCTGCGCCCGGTGGAGATCACCGCCGCGCCGCCGGCCTTGGCGTCGTCGGGGAAGATCTCGGGGGTGGGGTTGGCGCAGGCGAACACGATGGCGTCCTTGTTCATGGTTTTGACCATCTCGGTGGTCACGGTGCCGGGGGCGGAAACGCCGATGAACACGTCGGCGCCCACCAGCATGTCGGCCAAGCTGCCGGCCTTCTTCTCGAGGTTGGTGACCTGGGCCATCTCCTCCTTGATCCAGTTCAGGCCCTCGCGGCCCTGGTAGATCGCGCCCTTGCGGTCGCACATGATCACGTTCTTCGCGCCCGCGGACATCAGCAGCTTCACGATGGCGATGGCGGCGGCGCCGGCGCCGGAGGTGACGATCTTCACCTCGTCCAGCTTCTTGCCGACCACCTTCAGGGCGTTCATCAGGCCCGCCAGGGTGATGATGGCGGTGCCGTGCTGATCGTCGTGGAAGATCGGGATGTCGGTCTTTTCCTTCAGCTTGCGCTCGATTTCAAAGCAACGGGGCGCGGCGATGTCCTCCAGGTTGATGCCGCCGAAGCTGCCGGAGATCAGCGCCACGGTGTTCACGATCTCGTCCACGTCCTTGCTCTTCACACACAGCGGGAAGGCGTCCACGTCGCCGAAGGACTTGAACAGCACGCACTTGCCCTCCATGACGGGCATGCCGGCCTCGGGGCCGATGTCGCCCAGGCCCAGCACGGCGGTGCCGTCGGTGACGACCGCGCACAGATTCCAGCGGCGGGTCAGCTCATAGCTCTTGTTGATGTCCTTCTGGATCTCCAGGCAGGGCTGGGCCACGCCGGGGGTATAGGCCAGGGACAGGTCCTCCTTGGTCTTGACGGGCGCGGTCGCGACGACCTCGATCTTGCCCCTCCACTCTGCGTGCTTCTTCAGGGATTCCTGTGCGTAATCCATGGTGTATTCCTCCCTCACATATTCTCGTTCGCTTCGGGTGACCTCCACCCAATCTGATAACATTCTACCATACACTTGACCATTATTCAATATCGAATTGATGATATATTGGAACTTTTTTAAGGAAAGCGTCTTGTCTTAACATAAATCCGGTGGTATAATGGGCACAAGGACACCAATATCACCCGGAAGGGGATGCTCTCATGCGCTCGGACAGGCTGAACCAGATGGAGGCCCTGATCCTGAACAACGGCACGGCCACGCTCTACGACCTGGCCAAGCACTTCGACATCTCGCTGAACACGGTGCGCCGCGATATCTCCGCGCTGATCCAGCGGGGCCACATCCGCAAGGTGTACGGCGGCGTCTCCAGCATCGAGGCGCTGGACAGCCAGCCCTTCGCCACGCTGCTGCCCCTGGCCAAGCGCGCGGAGATGCACGCCGAGGAGAAGAACGCCATCGGCGAGCTGGCCGCCTCGCTGGTGGAGGAGGACAGCGTGATCTTCCTGGATTCCGGCTCTACCGTGCCCCACATGATCCCCCACCTGGCCCGCAAGAACGTGCGCATCGTCACCCACAGCCTCAGCGTGCTGGTGGAGGCGGCCAAGTATCCCGGCATGAAGGTGCTGGCCCTGGGCGGCCTTTTGAACCACGCCACCAATTCCCTGGTGGACGAGGTCAACTCCGCGCTGCACACAGTGCGCATCCACACGCTGTTCATGGCCGCCACCGCCCTGTCGGTGGAATGGGGCGCCAGCAACAACACCTATGCCGAATACCGGCTGAAATCCGAGCTGGTGGGCCAGAACCACAATGTGTTCATACTGGCCGACAGCAGCAAGCTGGGCCGCAACGCCACCTACTGCTACTGTCCCTTCCCCCAGATCCGCGGCATCATCACCGACCGCACGCCCCCCGAGGGCATGCTGCGCGCCATCCGCGAAAACGACATCGAGCTGCACTGCACCGGGGTGTAGATCAGGCAACAGGGGTCCGGACCGCCCCGTACCATCTGCACTGACAACAGGCGTCTCAGGCGAACTCATCAGAAATGATGGGTTCGCTTTTCTTTATGCAAATCCCGGCCCGATGCCGCCCTTATCCTCCCGTATGTCGCATACACGGTTGGGCCTGCGCCGTGGGCCGGGTTCGTCTGTAAATCCTTCGGATCAGCCGCGCCGGGATCCGCTTTCCCGTGGTTTCCCCGGATTGATCGCGCGCCGCGTGTACGGCGTGCAAATATTCAGTTTTCACCGATCATTCCTGTATTGACACAGTAGTCTTTTCCCTCTATAATGTTTGCATTATTTTCAATATCGGTAACAGGAATTACATCAGGATCCCAGGCGGATACAGCTATCAGAGGTCGATTATGGATCATCGAACGGAAAACCTGATCCTTCATTTTGTAACGGAGGACGACCTTGCCGAGGTCGCCCGGACATGGCCTGCGGATCATCATCCGATTTCTGACGCGCAGGCGCGGAAAGCCATCGCCCATATGCGCCGGAATTACGGCAGGAATACCAGGGGGCACATCTGTCATCTGTGCCTCGCGGTATGCCCCGCTGACGATCCCCATAAGATCATGGGCTGGTGCGGCCTGGACGGCAGCCGCGATCCGGCGGAGCCTGAAATCTTCATACTGCTGGACGAAGCATACCGCAATCGGGGATACGGGACCCAATGCGTGAAGGAATTGCTGCGGATTGCCGCGGATTACGCGCTTTCCGGGGTGCACGGCGGCTGTGCCAAAGAGAATGCCGCCTCCGCCCGGGCCATGGAAAAGGGCGGCATGGTGCAGTATGGCGCGGAAGAAAACGGCGATCCGCTGTTCCGGTTCTGCGTAAAACAATGATTGGGGCCATTTCAGGAGGAATCCGCCATGCAAAAGAAGCTCATCCTCATCAGCGGGTCCCCCTGCGTGGGCAAGACGGCCGTGGGCACGAGGCTGTTTGAGTCCTATGACAACAGCGTGACAACAGCGCGTATCTGGACGGGGACTGGTGCTGGTGCGTGCATCCCTTTTCCGTCGCGGACAGCCGGCTCCGCAACGGGGACAAAAGCATGTCCTTTGTCCTTTCCAACTATCTGGATTCGGGTTTTGCGCATGTGTTTTTCACCTCCGTCGTGCTGACAGACCCCCAAATCAGAGAGAACATTTTAAGAGGGATCACGGCGAAGGATTACGAAACCATCGCCTTCACGCTCACCTGCTCGGAGGAAACGCTGAAAAAGCGGCACGACAGGCGCGGCGACAAGGGCGAAACGAACTATTATTGGCTGCGCCTTCCGCCCTGCCCGGGGGATATCGTGATTGACACAGACGGCAAGCACATCCGGGACGTCGTCAGGAAAATGAAGAGGGAAATCGACGTCCGAACAGCGTATCGTGATTGAACTGAGGGCAATATGAAAATCGGCGAAGTATGCTTGCTGACAAATGATGTGCCAAGACTCGCCTCCTTTTACAGGCAGCTGCTCGGCGTGGAGGAAAGCAGCAGCGATGAAGCCCATCAGTTTGTTCTTGCCGAGGAAACCGCGCTGGTGGTATATAATGACGGAACGGATAAGAACAATCAGAATCAAAACATATGCCTGGCCTTTACGGTAGATGATATAGACAAGGAATATGAGAAATTGTTGTCCATGGGCGCAAGGATCATAGAACCGCCTGCAAAAAGGCCATGAGGTGCGATCAATATGAGCTTTTATGACCCTGACAACAACGTTGTTTATCTCAGAAGTTTTGAACAGAAAGAATCATGATGGGAGGGCGCGTCATTGACCGGCATTCTTGAACAAATACAAAAGCTATATGCCCTTGAAAGCTGCACCTTCGCCCCGGTATCCGGCCATGAGGGCGGGCGGAACCGGATCGTGACCGTCAGCCGGAACGGGGAAAAACAGTACGTTCTCCGGATCTCCGCCCTCGGTGACCGAAGCGAGGAACAGTATCTCGCCGAAACAGAGTTTGTCCGCTTCCTGGCGGAAAACGGCGCGCCCGTGGCGGATGTGATCCCGTCCGTTCGGGGCAGGCTCGTGGAGCGCCTGGTGATCGATGGCAAAGCGGCATTTGTTTGCCTGTTCGCCTGCGCCAGGGGAATGCTGATCTCGGACAACGGCTACCGCTACCGGGAAGGCGCGGCGCTGAGCGAATACTTTTACAACACCGGCAAGGCCCTGGGCGCGATCCACAGGCTGTCCAAGGCCTATGCGCCTGTCCATCGCCGCCCGGACTACTTCGACAAGTACAACATGGAATACCTGGACCGCCTGATCCCGGAGGAATACGGCGAACTGAAAGCAGCCGTCGCCAAACGCCTGGAGGCTTTCCGCGCGCTGCCGACGGACAAAGGCCGCTACGGGCTGGTCCACTTCGATTTCAGCGACGGAAATTACCATATCGACATGGACACTGGCGCGATCACGGTGTTCGACTTCGACAACTGCATGAACTGCTGGTATATGTTCGACCTGGCCAATCTCTGGATTCACAATGAGGGCTGGACGCGACATGAAACCGACCCGGGCAAACGCTTTGCGCTGATGCGGCAGTGCTTCGATTTTCAATTGCAGGGCTATCAATCCGAGACGGACATTCCGGAAGAAATGCTGGAAAAGCTGCCGCTGTTCATCGACATGGTGATGATTGAAAACATCGTGGACGAGCTGGAATGCTGCGCCCGGGAAGGCGAAGCGCCGGACTGGGAAGACATCGGGGACGCGGCGGAATGCCTGATCCACGGGATTCCCCACCTCTGAAACCGGTTGAGGATCCGGCTTCGGGCGGATGGCCCGAAGCATGTCAGGAAAGCCATAAATCAGCAACGGTGGACCGCTTCGCGGCCCACCGTCGCTGTTCGCTGCTCCCTATTCCCCGAACAATTCCGCGGCCTTAACCATCCGCTCGGCGATCTTCACGCCGAAGGGGCAGCGGCTCTCGCAGCTCTGGCAGCCCACGCAGTCGGCGGCGGTGGGGCCGAGGTCGCGGTAGTGCTGCCGCAGGCTCTGGGGCACCTCGCTCTGCTGGACGGCCAGGTCGTACAGCTTGTTGACCATGGCGATATCGATCTCCATCGGGCAGGGCTTGCAGTGGCCGCAGTAGGTGCACTGGCCCATGTAGCTGTGCAGCGGCGCGCCGGCGATCACGGAGGCGTAGTCCCGCTCGTCGGGGGTGGCGGTCTCGTAGGCCACGGCGGCGTCCACCTGGTCGGGGGTATCGTAGCCGCACAGTATCGAGGCCACGCCGGGCCGGGTCAGCGCGTAGTGGATCAGCTGGGCGGGGGTGAAGCTCACGCCGAAGGGCGAGCGCTTCGGATCGAACAGCGCGCCGCCGAAAAAGCCCTTCATCACGGTGATGCCCACGTCCCTCTCCTCGCACAGGCGGTACAGCGCGGCCCGCTCCGGGTCGATGCCGCTCAGCTGCTCGTCGAAGTGTCCGTCCAGCAGCTCCATCAGGTCCTCGCTGGCGGGGTGCATGTCGAAGGCCGGGTTGATGCTGAACAGGATCATCTCCACCAGGCCCGCCTCCACCGCCCGGATGGCCATGCGGGGGTTGTGGGTGCTCATGCCGATGTGGCGGATGATGCCCTTTTCATGCAGCTCATGCACATACTCGATAAACGGCCCGTTCATGGAGGCCTGCCAGTCGGCCTCGGTATCGATGTAGTGGATCATGCCCAGGTCGATGTACCCGCCGCCGATGCGCTCGAGCAGGTCCTCGAAGGCGGGCTTTACGAAGGCCATGTCGCGGCTGCGCACATACTGGCCGTTCTGCCAGGTGGAGCCGATATGCCCCTGCACGAACCACTGGTCCCGGCAATCGGCGATGGCCCTGCCGATGATGCTGCGGGACTTGGGGTCCGGCATCCAGCAGTCGATGATGTTGATGCCCATTTCGTGGGCGTGTTTGATCAACGCGATCGAGTCCGCCTCCGGGTGCCGCTCCAGCCATTCGCCGCCGAAGCCCACCTCGCTGACCATCAGTCCGCTCTTGCCCAGTTTACGATAATTCATGGTGATACCCTCCCTGTGCGATGTATTGCCGTTCTTCCCTGTCGTTCGGCGAGCAGCTCTCCCGACCGCTTCAAAACCGGCAGCTCCCGGTTGGCAATGAGCCTGCCCAACGGGGTGCACGCGCGCCTTTCGTATTCCGAGACCGCATCCTCATAGCCCAGCTTCAGCGTAGACAGGTGGAAGCTTTCGATCTCGTCCCTGGTCAGGTGCCGGTCCCCGAAGGAGAGGACCCGGCAGAGGTAATAGTGGTTGATGTTGTGCCTGTGGATCAGGTTATAGTAGTCGCTGACCACGCCGATCTTCGCCAGGAGCTCCACCTCGACGCCCAGCTCCTCCCGGAGCTCGCGCCGGATGGCCGCCTCCAGATCCTCGCCGGGCTCGACGCCCCCGCCCGAGGTCTCGATCAGCGTCGCCGCGCCGAAGTCGTCGTCCCGCACCGCCCGGACAAAGTAGTAATCCCCTGCGTCGTCCACCACGATGGCGCGGACGATCTGGCGGTCGTGGTCGATCCCGGTCTGCGGCCATTCGGTGTCCCGCAGCTCGATTCTCAGCTCCTGCGCGTCCATGCCGTTCACCCGATGATATAGGCGTCCACGATCTCGCCGACGTACATCGTGTGGCAGTCGCGGTTCGCCAGAGGCGCGGTCCCCGGCACGTCCTGGGGATACATCCGCGCGCGGATGTCCTCGGGGATCCGGCTCAGGTCCTGGTCCTGGGCGTACAGGACCCTGCACTCCAGCGTCAGCGGATACTGCCGGACGCCGGGGGTGCCTATGGTCCGCGCGTCCTCCAGCGCGAGGCCCGCCTCCCGCACCTTGTCGATGTTGAAGCCGGACTGCCCGCCGCAGACCCGGTTGATGACCGGGTCGACCCCGTCCAGCGGGATGCTGACGGTAAATTCGCCGGTCCTGTCCAGCTGGCCCTTCGTGTAGCGCCCCTGGCGGACGTACACGTGGAAGGTCGGCCTGCTCCACAGGGTGCCCAGGTGGCCCCAGCCGATCACCATGGCGTTGAACTTGTCGCCGTTGGTATTCAGCAGCACGCCCTTCGGCAGGGCGCTGACGATCTGGTTCGCGTATTCGTTGACGCGGATGGTCTGCTTCATGGTCCCGTTCTCCCTTCGATGCGAATCGCTTGTCCTGAGTATCTCCCGGATCCCGTCCAAGCTGTCCGCGAAGCATATGCCCGCCTGCTTTTCCGGCGACGACAGCCCCATTTCGATCATGTGCGCGAGCTGCGCCTTCAGTCCGTCGTAGTAGCCGTTCAGGTTGTACAGTATGCAGGGCGCGTCCAGATGGCCCAGGGATGCCTTCGACATCACCTCGGCGATCTCCTCCAGAGTGCCCGTGCCGCCGGGAAAGGCGATGAAGGCGTCGCCGAGCTCGATCATCTTCGCCTTGCGCTGGGCCATGTCCTCCGTGACAATCAGCCGGGTGATGGCGTCGTAGACGAACCCCGCGTCCACGAAGAACCGGGGCTCCACGCCCGTCACCTCGCCGCCCGCCCGCAGCACGCTTTCGGCCAGCAGGCCCATCAGGCCCGATTTCGAACCGCCATAGACCAGCGCGTGGCCGCTTTCGCCGATCCAGCCGCCAAGCTCGCGCGCCGCCCGCTCCAGCGCCGGGTCGCTGCCCGGATTCGCGCCAAGGTATACCGTGATGTTCATATACACTCTCCGTTTCCCTCAGTATTTCAGATGCCGCTCTTGGCGCCCGGTCCATCACTCCCTCGCGGCGCGCATCGGGCGCACAGCGTTCTTCAGCGTTTCCACCATGCCGACCTCCTGCCGGACGGGCTCGTCATACTCCCCGTACTCGCAGCCGACGTGGGTAGCCTCGATCTCGTCCACCAGTGTGAACGCGCCCTCCGCCCTGTCGTACAGCTTCACCGTGCCCCAGCCGTTGCCGCCGTTCCACAGGCGGTTGTGCTTCTTGGTTCCGTCCGGGGCCTCGTAGTTCACCAGCAGCATGTCCCTCTTGCGGCAGAACACCACCGTCTCCATGGCGGCGTGGAGGTTCTCCTGGCGCACGTGCCACACCACCACATCGTCCCGCTCCTCGAAGGAGAAATCCGTTTTCACATGCAGGTGCAGCTTGGAGAAGTTGAAGTCGTACTCCCTGCCCTCATAGAAGAACGCGCCCAGCAGCCGGCGGTCCAGCGGCACGAAGTACACCTTGGGCCGGCCCCCGCCGATGTCGAAGGCGCTGTTTTCAAGCATCCGCCCGGTCCTTTTGCTCTTCAGACAGCTGGACGCCAGCCACACCCAGGGGCTGGTGAAATCCCGGCCCCAGTTCTTGTCCGCGTAGCCGTGGCTGTTTTCGGGCGTGACGGTATACCGCCGCCCGTTGTATTCCACCCAGCCGCTGTAGGCGCTCTTCATGCCCTCGGCGTGCCAGTACATGGCGAAGGCCTCCGCGTCCCGCAGGGGCTTGCTGGCGCCGTAGCCCACGTTGAAGGCGATCTGCTTGTC
>CACYWI010000048.1:0-11681 GCA_902778045.1 uncultured Eubacteriales bacterium | reverse complement strand
TGGTCCGCGCCCCAGGCGCCCGCCTTCACCATCAGGTAGGAGGGCCGCTTTCCCGCGCTTCGGTTCTCCGGAAGCTGGCCCAGCACCGGCATATCCTCCGCCAGCGCGGGGTTGCACACGAAGAATTCCACGAAGAAGGGCTTGTCCTCGCCGGTCAGTTCGTCCTGGGCCGTGAAGGAATGCCACCACCAGTCGTAGCCGTGGCTGCGCAACGGGCCGTGCAGCATGCAGGCGTCACGGGCAATGTCGTGTTGATTGAACATCGTTCCTCTGCCTTTCCAATGGGATGTTCCCGGGATCAGCAGCCCTTCCGGCCGCTCCTGTGGTCCTCGACGGAGCAGGCGTTGGGCGTGCCGTATTCGATCAGGCCCGCGTCCGCCGGATCGATGGACACCCGGCCGTCCTCGAACACAAAGGCCGGGATCCCCACGTCCCCGATCGCCTTGCAGCGATCGAACACGGGGTTCTCGTCCCGGAGGCGCGTGAAGGCGCTCATGTTGCGGATGTTCTCGCCGATGTTGACATACTCAAATTCGTCCTCCCGCCCCGCGATCTGCTGGTGAACATAATCGCAGTAGGGGCAAGTGGGCATTCCATAGATCCTGATCATGCTTTACAGCTCCCTTCGCATCATCGTGTCGCGTTTCCCTTTCGCTTCGCCCGGCATTCCGGGCAGTACCTCGGCCATTGCCCGGCGGAAGGGACGAACGTGAAGCGCCGCCCGCAGCCCCGGCACGTCCGCGCGATCCTCTCCTCCGGCCGATGCTTCGCCCGGCATTCCTGGCAGCAGTCCGGCCAGTGCTGCACCTCCTCCGGAAGGGCAAAGGTCTTCCCGCATATCCTGCAGGTCCGGGTGATCATCCCCCGCCCGGCGGCCGCCGGGTCCCGTCCGCCGCCGGTGAGCAGCGCCTTCAGCCAGTCAAGCATGGCAAGCCCTCCCTGTCATACGGCTAATCGTTCTGGGCGATGAGGTCCTTCAGCGTCACATGCGCGTTGCGGAAGCGCGCGGCGCTCTTCTCCGACTTCAGGTGGATCGCGTTCTTCGGGCAGTTGTGCAGGCAGGCGTAGCACACCTCGCAGCGGTTCGAAAAGCGGACCGCGTCCGTCACGGCGATGTTGTCGGCGGGGCAGACCTTCGCGCAGATGCCGCAGCGGACGCAGCTGTCGTTCACGATGTACCGCTGCGCGGCGCGGCTGTCGAATATGAACCGGCCCATCGTGCCGCGAATGACGGCCATCTCCGCCCGCTGCAGCGGATTCACGCCCCGCACGTTCCTTTCCCGCGCCGCGATGTCCGCGCAGACCCGGTCGATTTGCCCCTCGATGTTCTTCGCGCCGGCGGTGTCGATCTGGCTCTGCGCCTCGAACCCCGGCAGGTAGTTGTCCACCATCTTCACGGCGTTCACATAGTCCAGCGCCAGGCCCGCGTCCTTCGCCGCCGCGATCGCGTTGGGCCGCGCCGACGTTTCGGACATGCCGTAGGTATACACGAAGAACAGGTAGTCGGCCCGGATGCTCGCCCGGGCCAGGAAGCGGCGCACCATGCCCGGCATGTCGCCCGCGTACACCGGGCAGACGATGCCCACGGCGTCGTCTTCGATCCCGGGCCGACCCGCCCTCATCAGCTTCGGTATGGACAGCGGCTCGCCGCCGATGCGCCTGGCCACGTACAGGCTGTTGCCCGTGGCCGTAAAGCAGCAGATCTTCATCGCGTTTTCCCTCCCTGCGCAGCATCCGGAAGCCGACGCCTGCCGTCTCCCCGGATCTCGGCGCAGGCGTTTCCCCCTCCATGTTCATACCTCTATTATAACACAGTCGGGCGGCGGTGGCTACCGTCGGACGAATCAACGGCCGCGCTTCTCCACGACCCGCATCCAGCGATAGCAGCCGACGATGAGGAACGCGCACGCCCCGGCCCAGGCCGCGATCTCCGCCAGGTAGACGCCCCACACGCCCAGCAGCACGGGCAGCAGCAGCGCCGCGCCCACCCGCATGGCCAGCTCCACGAAGCCGGACGCCATGGGGATCACGGTATTGCCCAGGCCCTGCAGCGTGGAGCGGTAGACGAACAGCAGGTACAGCGTGGGCAGGCCCGCCGCCATGATCCGCAGGAAGTCGTAGCCGACGCCCAGCACCTGTCCTGCCACCTGCGCGTCCGCGCGGATGAACTGCGACAGCAGCGGCCGGCCCAGCAGCACCATGGCCAGGCCCACGGCCAGGGCCAGTGCAAAGCCGATCTGCGCGGACCTGCGCAGCCCCAGGCGCACCCGGTCCATCCTGCCCGCCCCGTAGTTCTGGCCGGTGAACGTGCCCGCCGCGCCGCCCAGGGAGGAGCCGGAGATCTCGATCAGGCCCTGGAGCCTGGACGCCGCGTTGTAGCCCGCCATGAACACGAAGCCGAAGGCGTTGACGACGCCCTGCAGCACCAGCCCGCCCAGCGAGATGATCAGGTTCTGGAAGGCGATGGGCAGGCCCAGCTTCAAAAGCCGCCTTATCATGCCCGCGTCCGGCCGGTAATCCCCCTCCGCCGGGCGCAGCTCGGGGATCCTGAGCACCGCGGCAAGACAGATCGTCGCCGAAACCGCCTGGGCGATCACCGTGGCCCAGGCCCCGCCGTCCGTGCCCATGCCCAGGGGACCGACGAACACCCAGTCCAGGGCGATGTTCACCGCGGAGGCCCAGCCCAGCGCCACCAGGGGCACCCGGCTGTTCCCCAGCGCGTGCAGGAAGCCGCTGAAGGCGTTCAAGGCCATCACCACCGGCAGCCCCGCATAGATGATGCGCAGATAGCTCTCCGTCAGGGCGACGGTCTCCGCCGGCGAATTCATCAGCCGCAGCACGGGCCGCAGCAGCAGCTGGCTGCCCGCCTCCAGCAGCAACGTGGCGGCCACGGAGATCAGGGCGCTCTGGGCCGCGGTGCGCTTCAGCGCGTCGGCTTCCCTGCCCCCGTAGCACTGGGCCGCCTGGATGGAATAGCCCTGGGCCAAGCCCATCGGGATGGAGAGCACCGCCCAATCCAGCCAGCCCGAGGCCGACACCGCCGCCAGGGCCGTGACGCCCAGCAGCCTTCCGATGATCAGCGAATCCACCAGGCTGTACAGCTGCTGCAGCAGGTTGCCGGCCAGCACCGGAAGCGCGAAGCCGAGAATCAGCTTCACGGGATTTCCCACCGTCATGTCCTTGGTCCGGGCCATGCCAATCTCCTTTGCGCGCGCGTGCTCCCTGTGCCGGGCAGATTTTTGTTCTGCCTGCGCCGAAGGGAGGAAAGCGATTCTGGTTGAAATATGTGTCGATCAACAGGATTCTACCACACTTTTACCCGGTGCACAAGCCGCGCGCCGCGCCTGCGCAAGCCCGCGGCTCCCGGGGGAATGAACAATCCTCGCGAATGATTGATTTATTCTCACAATCCCCGTTTTTTCGCGGCGGGCCGCCCGTGGCCGCCTTGTGTTCGCGTTTTTTCCGAAGTATAATGGAGCAGATTAAACACATCCGTTGGGAGGGATTCCATGAACAGCTTCAACTTCTATTCCCCCACCTACTTCGCCTTCGGCAGGGACGCCGAGAACCGGGTCGGCGCGCTGGTGGCGCGCTTTGGCGGCACGAAGGTGCTGATCCACTATGGCGGCGGCAGCGTGGTGCGCTCCGGGCTGCTGGATCGGGTGAAGGCCTCGCTGGACGCCGAGGGCATCGACCATGTGGAGCTTGGCGGCGTGATGCCGAATCCCAGAAGCGGCCTTGTGTACAAGGGCATCGAGCTGGCCCGGCGTGAAAACGTGGACTACATACTGGCCTTGGGCGGCGGCAGCGCCATCGACTCCTCGAAGGCCATCGCCGCCGGCACGGTGTACGACGGCGACTTCTGGGACTTCTACAGCGGCAAGCCCATCGAAAGGGCCCTGCCCGTGGGCACGGTGCTGACCATCGCCGCGGCGGGCAGCGAGGGCAGCGGCGATTCGGTGATCACCAACGAAAACGGCATGTTCAAGCGCGGGGCCAGCGGCGACGCCATCCGCCCTGAATTTTCGATACTGAACCCGGCCCTGACCCAGACCCTGCCGCCCTACCAGACGGCCTGCGGCATCACCGACATACTCGCCCACCTGTACGAGCGGTACCTGACCAATACACCGGAGGTGGAGGTCACCGACCGGCTGATCGAGGCGCTGATGCTGACCATGATCCACGAGGGCCCGCGGGTGATCGAGGACCCGGACAACTACGAGGCCCGCGCCAACATCATGTGGGCGGGCATGATGGCCCACAACAACAGCTGCGGCGTGGGCCGCAGCCAGGACTGGAACAGCCACAATATCGAGCACGAGCTGTCCGCCCTGTACGACTGCGCCCACGGCGCGGGGCTGGCCGTGACCATGCCGGCGGTGTTCAGCTATGTGATGCACCACGACGTGATGCGCTTTGCCCAGGTGGCCGTGCGCGTATGGGGCTGCCCGATGGACTTCAGCCACCCCGAGGCCACGGCCAGGTCGGGCATCGAGGCCTTCAGGCGCTTCCTGACCGCCATCGGCATGCCGAAGACCCTCGGCGAGCTGGGCGGCAGGGAGGAGGACATCCCCCGGCTGGTGGACGCGCTGTGCAACGGCGACGGCCGCCCCGGCAGCATCAGCGGCTTCGTGACGCTGAACGAGCAGGACTGCGCGAATATCTATCGGATGATGCTGTAGCAAGGCGGCGTCTTCCGCGTGTGTACGTGAGGAGCACGGGCTATGAAATTACTGTGGCGGCTCAGCCGCGAAGCGTCCCGCTACAAGGGGCTGTACCTGGCGGCCATACTGGCCACGCTGGCGCTGACAGGCGTCAACCTGGCCGCGCCGAAGCTGCTCTCCGCCGTCACCGGCGTGGTGGAGGGCGGCGTGGACGAGGCCGGGCTGCGGCGCATACTGGTGCTGACGGCGGCATTGGCGGCGCTGTACCTGCTGCGGGTGCTGTTCCGGTTCATGAGCAACTACCTGGCCCACCGGGCGGCCTGGTACCTGGTGGGCGATTTGCGCACCCGCACCTATGACAAGCTGGAGCGGATGCACCTGGGCTTCTTCCACGATAAGCAGACCGGCGATCTGATGAGCCGCGTGGTCAACGACACGCGGGATTTTGAGCTGCTCTACGCCCACATCATCCCGGAATCCATCACCAACCTGGTCACCTTCGTGGGCGTGCTGGCGGTGCTGCTGACCATCAACTGGCGGCTGGCGCTGGTGACCTGCGCGCCCATTCCCCTGATACTCGTCTCCGGCGTGATCTTCGCCAAAAAGGTGCGGCCCTTCTTCCGCGTGTCCCAGAAGAAGATGGGCGAGCTGAACGGCAAGCTGCAGGACAACCTGTCCGGCGTGCACGAGATCCAGTCCTTCGGCCGGGAGGCCTATGAGACCCAGCGCGTGAACGAGAAGAACTCCGACCACATCCGGGCCATGCTGAAGGCCCTGAAGGTCAGCGCGGTGTTCCACCCGTCCGTGGAGTTCATCTCCGCCCTGGGCACGATCCTGGTGGCCGGCTTCGGCGGCTGGATGGCCTGGCGGCACCGGCTGCGGGTTTCCGACATCGTGGCCTTTCTGCTGTACCTTTCGCTGTTCTACGCGCCGGTGACCGGCCTGGCCACGCTGCTGGAGAACATGCAGCAATCCATGGCCGGCGCGGAGCGCGTGCTGGACATACTGGACGCGCCGGTGGAGATCGTGGACCGCCCCGGCGCCAAGCCCCTGCGGGACGTGAAGGGCAGCATCACCTTCGAGCACGTCAGCTTCGCCTATCAGCCGGACATGCCGGTGCTGAAGGACGTCTCCTTCCACTGCGGGCCCGGCAAAATGCTGGCCCTGGTGGGGCCGACCGGCGTGGGCAAGACCACCCTCACCCAGCTGATCTCCCGGTTCTACGAGCCCGACGAGGGCCGCATACTGATCGACGGGCAGGACATATCGGGCGTCACGCTGGAAAGCCTGCGGGGCGCGATCTCCCCCGTTCTGCAGGACACCTTCCTGTTCAACGGCACCATCGCGGAAAACATCGGCTACGCCCGCCCCGACGCCACCCGGGAGGAAATTGAAGCGGCGGCCAGGGCCGCCAACATCCACAGGGATATCACCGATATGCCGGAGGGCTACGACACCGCCATCGGCGAGCGCGGCCTGCGGCTGTCCGGCGGGCAAAAGCAGCGCGTGGCCATCGCCCGCGCCATACTGCGCCGCTCGCCCATCATCGTGCTGGACGAGGCGACGGCCTCCGTGGACGTGGAGACGGAGCGCCAGATCCAGCAGGCCATATCAAACCTCGCCGGGCAGCGCACCATCGTGGCCATCGCCCACCGGCTGTCCACCATCCGCGGCGCGGACCAGATCCTGGTGATCGAGGAGGGCCGCGTGGTCGAGCAGGGCACCCACGAAGTGCTGGTGGCGCTGGGCGGCCGCTACGCCCGCATGAACGCCATACAGGGCGACACGTGAGCGCGTGCCGCCGCGCCGATAAAGCCAGGGGCCGTCTCGCGACGGCCCCTGCTTATCTGAGTATCCTCTCCATCGGCCAGCCCCTGGCCAGCTCGTCCACCAGCTTGTCCAGCTGGCGCAGCCTTTTCATCCGCGGGTCGGCGATGTCCTCCACCCGGATGCCGCACACCCTGCCCGTGATCAGCGCGGCGCGGGGGTTCCAGGCCGGCGCGCTGTCGATGAACGCGCCATATGTGGTTCCATCCAGCGCCATGCCCCGAAGCCGCTCGACGGCATAGCCCGTCAGCCAGGCCGCGACGGCGTCCACCTCGTCCCGCGTCCGGCCCTTGTGTTCCGCCTTTTGCACAAGGCAGGCATAGACCCTTGAAAACGGCATGTCAAACGCGTTCACCGGCTATTCCCCTCCCATCGACGCCTTCCCGTTCACGTCCACAGCGACGTGTCGCGCAGGGGCGACACCCCGGCGTCCTGTCTGTTTCCCGTGGGATCATCCCCCAAAGTGGGTCGCGATGGCCCGCATGCGCGCGCTCTGGCGCACGCCAAAGGGGCAGCGCCTGTCGCAGTGGCCGCAGCCCACGCAGTCCCCGGCCTTCCTGGCGAGCCCGGCATAGTGCTCCGCCGCCATGCCGTCCCCCAGCAGGGCCAGGTCGTAATACTTGTTGATGAGCCCCACGTCCAGCCCCGCGGGACAGGGCTTGCAGTGGTTGCAGTACACGCACTTGCCGCTGGCCTCTTCAGGCGCGAAGCCGCCGATGGCGCTGTAGTCCAGGGCGTCCCCGGGCTGGTCGCAATAGGCCAGCAGCCGCCGGACCTCCTCCGCGCTCTGCGCCCCCGGCAGCACCGTCAGCACGCCGGGCCGGTCCAGCGCGTAGCGGATGCACTGGTAGATCGTCAGCGCCTTTCGGAAGGGCGAGCGCGCCGCGTCCAGCAGCTGCCCGCCGGAGAAGGGCTTCATCACGGAAATGCCGATGCCGTCCCGCTCGCAGCGGCGGTACACCGCGCTGCGCTCGTCCACGCCGCCGTTGGCATACTCGCCCTGGCCGTAGTCATAGGCCGGGTTCACCGAGAACATCAGCATGTCCACGGGCGCGTCGTCCAATATCTGCCGGATGACCGACGGCGTGTGGGAGGACAGGCCGAGGTGCCTGACCACGCCCGCGTGCTTCATCTCCAGCAGATAGCCGTACACGCCGTTTTCCCGATAGGCCGCCCAGTCGGCGGCCTCGTCCTGGCAGTGGATGAAGCCGTAGTCGATATAATCCGTACCGAGCTCCCGCAGCATCCTCTCCACCGAGCGCTTCACCGTGTCCAGCTCCAGCGACCAGCCGTACTCCCCCCTGGAATAGTCCGCGCCGAAGTGGATCTGATATATGACGTTCCTGCGCACGTCGTGCAGCGCCTCGCCCCACATCGGAAAGGCCCGCCCGTTGCCCGCGGCCAGATCGAAATAGTTGATGCCGCCCTCGTAGGCCGTCCGCAGCGCCTTCACGCCCTCGTCCATGCTGGCCCCGCACAGATAGGCGGAGCCCAGGCCGATCTCGCTGATCCGATCGCCCGTGCGTCGATTGATCCTGTATCTCATCGAAAAACCTCCCCCGTCGCCGTTTTGACAGGATATCCTTATTGTACTTCAGGCGGCGCCGCCTGGCCCGACCCGCACGCCCCTTTGCGCATGGCGGGCGCGGGTCCCTGTGCGCGGCATGTCCATGACATTCATTTGCGGTACGCCTCGCCGCACCACCGGGCGATCCTTTGGATCAGCTCCGCCGGCAATTCCCGGTCCCAGGGAATGCGGATCGTGCCCTTGCTGACGTCATAGCCCTCCAGCGCCTCCGCGAACACCGCCGTGGCCTCGCCGCCGGGGTACAGGCCCAGGTGCTTCTTCGACGCGGCGAAGTGGATGAGGTTCCTGCCCTGCCAGAAGGTAGGCATCGACCAGGACATGCGCTCCTGCGCCTCCGGGAGGGCGGCGCGAAGGAGGGCGCGGACCTCCCGCAGCCTCGGCCGTACGGCTTCATCCTGCGCGCCGATATATTCGTCGATCGTGGCCGGCTTGCCGCAGTCGTGCCGCTGGTCCTGCCGGGCGAATTCCCGGCCGCACTTGGGACATTTCCACATGGCGCGCACCTCCGTTATCCGGCCACGACGACGGTCAGCATCACCAGATCCCCGTCGCCGGTGTTCACGATGCTGTGCGCCGAGCCCTTGGGGCAGATGTGCATCACGCCGGGCCGCAGCGGTTCCTCGACGCCGTCGCAGACCGCCACGCCCGTGCCCGACAGTATGTAATTCAGATCGTCGCCGCTGGTCTGCGTGTGCGTGCCGATGCTGCCGCCCGGATGGATTGCCGTGGGGACGATCCTGTACCGCGCGTCGTTGTACATGCGGGCCGTCATCATGCCCGTGCCGCCGTTCATGCCCGGAAAGGTCGCGGCCTGAATCCCGTTGAATTCAATGATCATGGGCTATCCCCCCGTTTATTTCGGTTGACGTTCGCGCCGGCGAAGCTCAAGCGCGTCCGGGTCGCCCTTCGCCGGCAGGCCCCGTACAGCTCCCGGACGGTCAATCCCCCGCACTTTCCCGCGAGGGCCGGTTCCCCTACCCCCGCACGAACGGCGCATTGTATTCCGCGTTGATCTCCCGAATCTCCTTCAGGCCGTCGATATACGGCTGATAGATGCTCTCGATGCGGCCGCCGCCCCGGTTGTCGCAGCCGGAGCAGAATTCACAGTCGATGCCGCACGCGCCCCAGAGCGCCTGGTGGACGATCCGCAGGCGCTCCTCCCGCGTGGTGTCCGCGATCAATATGGATTTCATACGCTTCACTCCTCCATGTCCCGCTCCGCGCTGCGCGTCACCGGGCAGGCGTCCGCGTCAACGCGGATCTTCATAGGATCCCGTACCGGAGCATCTCGTACTTCAGCCAGGCATAATCCCCGTCGATGCGCTCGACCACATAGTACTTCGTCTCCAAGCCCGTCCGGCCTTTCATGGGCGCATCCGCCTTCTTCACTTATATCATACCACAAAAAGGCAAGCCGCGGAACAGCCGGGGCCACGACTTGTGATATAAAATTCTGCCGCCGGCCACGGGTCGTTCTGTGACATTTTCCCGCCCGGACCCCGGAAAGACGCTTCCGCCCGACGGCCCCCGAAGAAGACCGTACGGCGCAAAAATCCCATGACCGCCGTGATATAGCGGCATGGGATTTTTGCGCAGATGCTTTGATCGGGAATCGATCCCGGTATCCGCGGATGGTTTCAGAGCTCACACCTCGAACGCAGGGATTCCCGATAGTGTTCATGTTGTGAGACGATACCTCGCTTGAAAACTCTGATATGGCAGACAGCAAAACCCGCGAGGCATAACGCTTCGCGGGTTAATGTTTTTATTATGATGCTATCATTCTGATATTTGTATATTATTCAAACAAAACCTCATCATCGTCTTCATATCCTTGCGCCTCAAAAGCCTTCTCAGCCAAACGCTCTCTCAGCCAAACGCTCTTCCAGCTTCCTTGCCAGTTTGTCACGCTCTGTATCGTGCAACGCCGACAACCGATCCGCGTTCCGTTGACGCAATTTCTCGGTCTCGGCTTTCAAATCGGTCACTGATTTTGCTGTATCTGGCTGTTTATTAACGTGATTGACACTACTCTCGCCGTATCCTCGAACAGCTTGACGCACTGCTCCCGATCCCACTCGTAGTTTCGCTGATAGACGGGAATAATGTACTGCCGCTTGTTCGGCTCTATAAAATCATTCATGATCCTGCCCGGCTCGATCTTCACTTGTATAATCCTCCTCGGTCGTCGTGCACTTTTTAGCAGTTTATTTCTCTTCCAGTATGCGATCCAAATTGTCCAGCAGGAATTGCTGTGCCTTCGGCGTCAGCATGATGCGATATTTGATTTCGCCTGTCTTTGGATCGGTGGTCTCTGTCTCTTCAATGCCAATCTTGGCTGCTTTCAGCATGGGCTTCATCACGGTTTTTGTAATGACGGTGGGCTGTTTGGTTTGGGCGATATACTCGTTTTTCAACAGCCATGCATTGATGCTTTTGATGGACAGCTTCTCCATGGTTTCGCCATCGATCACACGATTGATGTGGTTGATAAATGTGTTGGGCGTGACCGGCCCCTTTGCAATCATAACGCTCCTGCGCTGCTCCTGAGACAGCCGGAACGGGTCCTTCTTCCGAACCAGCTCATACTGCGGCGCGCTGGCATTCGGCGGAGCGTCAGGACCGTCATAGGGCAGGGCGACATATCCGTCATTCGCCAACAGCTCCTCCAATATATTCGATACAAAGGCAAAGCACTTCTGGAGCCTCGGCTCCGCGACGATGGAGACCGGGCCGACTTCCTTCTGACTGATCGGATCAATGCCCTTCGACAGTAGATCCATGTATTCCTTCGCGTGCTGTATGACCTGTCTCTTGTTCATAACGCACCTCGCTGTAGTCCCGTGTCGCCTGAAAAACTGTAATCTGTTATGTGCTAATGCAATATCGTCCCCGCCCGTTTTTGCAGTTGTCCTTCAATCAGTTCCAGCCACTCCCCCGGCAGATTATAATGTGAATGCCGTTTAAACCTGAATCCCAGCAGATGCCGCAACTGCTCCCGGTTGCGGTCGTTCATCATGACACGCGCCGTTTCCACGTAATTCTCATAAGCTCGCGGGAGCAGGGTATCGGCGTACTCCTGGAGCTTTTCCGGGCTGGACATGAACTCGGCCCCGGCAAAGCTGAAGAGGGAATTGCCATGGTCGAAGAGCGGAGCCGGGGCAACGATCTTGTTCGTGGCGTTGTCGATCAGGAAGCCGAAGTTGCCGAAGTGCCGGTCGGTATTGTAGATGACGGCGTCGAACACGACCATGTCCCTCAGGGCCTGGAGGTATTCCGGGCCCAGTTCCTCATAAAACGCCTTCACGGCCCCGAAGCCGCCGTGGGTCACCAGGCGTCCCACAGGCATGAAGGACACATCCCGGCTGGTGAACAGCTCGCAGGTAGAGCAAAGCTGACCCTTCCACTTGGACAGGCCGTAGTGAATGGCGTTGATGCCCATGGCCTCGGCCACCTGGGCGGCATAGTATTCGGAGTAGGGCTCGAAGCCAGCGTTCGATGCGCCGGAGGTGCCGCCCTTGTACAGCTTCACCTTGCCGTCGATCCTGCGCCAGCACTTGGGCAGCATGCCGTTGGTGGTCAGCTCCGGGGTGGAAACC
>CACYWI010000047.1:1048-12014 GCA_902778045.1 uncultured Eubacteriales bacterium | reverse complement strand
GTAGAAGCCGGCGCTGGTGGCCATCATCCAGATGTAGAAGAACATGCCCAGCGGCACGGTGGCCAGGCTCGCCAGCCCCATGCGCCAGTCGATGGTGAATATGTACGCGGTGATGATCACCGGGATCAGCAAATTCGCCGTGAACTCCGGCACGATGTGGGCCAGCGTGGTCTCGATGGAATCGATCCGCTCGATCAGCGTGTTCTTCAGCGCGCCGCTGCTCTGCGCCAGCACCGCGCCCAGGGGCATGCGGGTCAGCTTTTCGGTGCAGCGCTTTCGGATCTCGCCCAGCACGGCGAAGGTCGCCCGGTGGCTGGTGGCCGTGGAAAAGGCGTGGCACAGCACCCGGCCCAGCCACAGAAGCGCGATGAGCCCCGCCCGGGCCAGGTAGTACGCCAGGTCCCGCTCCCCCGCCATCAGGGCCTTCACGATGCCCGCCACCGCGAAGTACGGCGCGACGGAGAAGGCCACGCCCAGCACCGCGAGTATCACGCTGAGCGCGAACTGCCCCCGGTGCGGCCCGGCCTGTCCCAGCGCCCAGGCGATGGGCGACGGGGATTTCTTCCTTGATGCATCCATATGCAAGCCTCCTTCGGAAAGATCGGTCACCGGCGCGGCGGACTACGGGATCAGCGCCGCGATGCCCGCCACCAGCAGGCCGGTTGCCGGACAGACCAGCAGCGTCCAGCCCAGGGCGTGCTCCGGGATCGCCAGCGTTTTCAGCCACACCCGACGCTCCCACGCCCTGCAGTTCTCCGCGCCCTTGATCATGTGCTTCACCTTCCCCGGCAGCCAGCAGTCGAGGATGATGAAATCGCTGAGGCTGACCATGGTCATCTCCGCATAGCCCGTCCAGAACAGCGTCCGGAAGCCGGTCATGCCCGCGGCGCGGGCGCTGACGGCCCAGTACGCGAACATCGCCAGGTACAGCGGGTACAGCAGCAGCTTCATCCGCCGGACCTCGCCCCTGTCCACATAGGGCGCGGCGGCCCGGCGGATCTCCCCGGGAAACATGGTGCTGTAGGCCTGGGGCCACAGCAAAAAGCCCACGCCCACCACCGCGTTGAACAGCAGCGACATGGAAATGCCGTCCAGTATGATCCTCGGCCAGTTCACTTTCCATCCCTCCTTAGAGTGTGTTTCCAAAATACCTGAAGCGCATTTTCGGCGTCTTTGACTGCATTTCTGCGTTGATTCCCCTTGATTTACCGCCAGTAAATTAGAAACACACTCTAGGGCAGGGCGTACCCCCGCGCCATGGCGGCGCAGCCGTCGACGCTCGCCCGCGCGCCGCCCTTCTTCGTCATCACGGCCACGGCGCAGGGTATGCGCCCCTCGGCAAGCAGTATGGAGACATCCCCATAGCCCGCGTCCACAAAGAACCGGCGATAGCTTTCCACCGTGAACTGCCGCTTGAAATCCGCGCCGGCCCTGCCCACGGCGGTGGCGAAGCCGCTGGTGTTTCCCTTCCCGTCGCGATTCATATAAGTCGGTATGATCAGCCGCCCGCCCGGCGCGCACACGCGGTCCAGCCCGCAAAGCGCCTTCAACGGCTCGTCCAGCAGGTGGATCACGTTCCCGGCCACCACCGCGTCGAAGCTGTCGTCCGGGTATTCCAGCGCCGTGATGTCCGCCTGTTCAAACGTGATGTTGCCGAACGCGGCGCAGTTCCTGCGCGCCCGCGCCAGCATCCCCGGCGCGAAGTCCGTGGCCGTCAGGCTGGCGCACTTCTGCGCGATCACCCCGGTGAGCAGCCCCGTGCCGCAGGCGCACTCCAGCACCCGGTCGCCCGGATGGACGAGGCCCGCGACGATCTCCCTCAGCGCCAGGTGGGTCCTTCGGTTGATGACGTTGACAAAAACATCATACACCCCTGCCACGCTGTCCCAGAACATCGGCCTTCCCTCCCGCGCGGCTTATTTGATTCCCGTCAGCAGCGCCGAGCCGCCCAGCGCCATCCAGGCGGCCTCGAATTTCGTCATGAACCTGCCGTCGGTGGTGTCGATCAGCTCCACCCTCTGATAGCCCATGTCCCTGAGCTGCCTGACAAAGGCCTGCATGTCGCCGTATTTCGATTTGGAGAAGATGTCGTGCAGCGCGAAGGTGCCGCCCTTCTTCAGCGTGCGCAGCGTCTCCAGCAGGTATTGCTGCCGGTCGCCGGGAATATTGTGGTACACATAGTTGCTCACCACGGCGTCGAAGGTCCCGTCCGGAAAATCGAGGTGGGTGGCGTCGCCCTGCCGGAACTCGGCGTTTGCCACGCCCTCGGCCCTGGCGTTGGCCTCGCACAGGTTCTTATTGAAGGACGCGTATTCCCTGCCCCAGCGGTCGATGCCCACGATCCGGGCCCCGGGGTTGCGCTTGGCCACGGCGATGGCCAGCGCGCCGCTGCCGCAGCCCACGTCCAGGCACCTGCCGCCGGCAGGCAGCTTCACGCGGGCCGCCGTGCCCTCGATGATCTGCCGGGACATCTGCCGCTTGCCGCCGTAGCTGAAGGCGCGATGCATCAGCACCGCCCAGGCGGTCATCCCGCAGAATACGACCGCCGCCACCGCAAGGGCGATGACCAGCACGGTCTTCAGCGTGCCCTTCAGCAGCAAAGAGAGTATGATCGCCGCGGCGCCGCAGCCCAGCGCCACGCCCAGGAAGGCATAGATCATGCCCTTGGGCATCCAGTTCTTATAATCAGGCTTCATCGTGTGGTCTCCTTCTTCTTCAGTCTCCGTGTTCTCGCGTTTTCCTCGGTATCGTCGTCCTCCACATAGCCGTCGTAGGGCGCCTCCGGGTCGGCGTACCTCCGCGTGAAGGGCCTGCACAGCTCCGCGCGGTGGGCAAAGGCAAAGTCCAGGTCGTCCGTCCAGCCGGTGTGGCCGGTGATCACCGCGATGCGGCGCTTCCGGGCGCGCAGGTTCGCCTCCAGCTTTTCAAGGGAGCGCACCGACAGCCGGTTGTCCTCGGCCAGGGTGCTGATGAAGCTGTAGCCGCCGTCCGCCCCGAACCAGATGGTGTCGCCGGTGAACAGGTATTCGTCGTCGACCAGGTAGACCATGTGGCCCCAGGTGTGTCCCGGCACCAGCATACATTCGACCTTGATGCCGTCGATATCGAGCACTTCGCCGTCCTTCAGCAGCACCTTTCGGTTCTCCATCTTCACCATGGGCAGCTTATACAGCCCGTGGATCACCCTGCGCCGCTTCTCCCCCGTCAGGTAGCGGTTCTCGATCTCGCCGATGTACACGGTGGCATCCCTGAACAGCCGCTCGCTGTCCGGCTCCAGCGCGCCGACATGGTCGGTATCCTGGTGGGTGATCAGTATGTGTTTGATCGTCGCCGGGTCGATATCCAGCCAGCCCAGCTTCTCCTGCAGCCGCGCGTAGTTGTAGCCCGCGTCGATCATGATCGTGGTCCCGTTCTTCGTGTAGAAGAATATATTCGCCACCCATTCCCGCACGCAGGCGACGCGATCGTCGATGCGGCCGGTGTTCAGGGGCTTGAAGATCGCCCTCCCGCGAAACATCGCGCTCATGGATCGCTTTTGGTTGTCGGAATCCCTTCTGGCCACGGTATCGCCTCCTCAAATACTCCTGGTCCGCTGCCAGCCGTCTCCGGCGTCGGTATCGTGGCGGACAAATTCGAAATCGCAGCAGTCGCCGCCCTGGCACAGCGTCTTCGTGCGCCGGAAGTCGGTATAGGGCAGGCTGCCAAAGTTGATCACATCGGAATGGCAGAACATCGCGCCCAGCTTCATCAGGTCCCGCTCCCCGAAGATGTGCCTGTAGACGCATTCCCGGCATTCAAAGTGGAAGCGGTCCACAGGATCGTCCGTATGCCATTCGTAGCGCCAGCCCGCGCCGGAGCCGTGCCTGAAGCCGAACGGAAGGACCTTCTTCATCACCGGAAGGAAGATCGGCAGGCGCGCCAGCCTCTGATAGGTCTTCGGCGTCAGAGCCTTCCACATCTCTTCGGAGGTGACCCGATAGGCCTCCTCCTCGTCCATGCCGTGGGCCTGCAGCGCCTGATACAGGGCGATGGCGGTAAAGATCTGCGCCATGTGCCTGTAGTTGCCCCGGTCGCAGTACCGGCTTTCCTCGATGATAAGCTCCCGCACGCGCCTGTGAATATCCGCGCGGATCTCCCCCGGCAATGTGGGGATGTATTTCCGATAGCGGCTGACCGCCACCAGCCCTTCCGGCGTGTACTTTCTCATCCTTCCGATCCTTTCGGCTGCATGCGCCAAGGCGCCGATCCCCCGTCGGCATGCCTCAAGGGCGCCGCCGCCGGGCCGCGTCACTTCTTTACGCTGACCCACAGGCCGTTTTCCCGCGTCGCGAGCTCGTATTGCCCGGCGACGGGGCTTTGGTCCCCCACGATGCGGTAATCGCACCGTTCGCAGGTGCAGCACGTTCCCTCCCGGATCAGCGTCGCGTGCAGCTTCTGCATGGCCAGGTGGTCGCAGTTGCACATCACGGGCAGCACGTCCTCCATGTGGTGGCGCTTCGCGAATTCCGCGTTCGGGCACTGGGTGAAGCAGTAGCGGACGACGCCGTTTTCCCTGTCATAGTCATACCCCTCCATCCGGAAGGACGCCGGGAACGCCCCGATCTCCCTCGCGCGTTGATCGGCGGTCTTTTTGAAAACGAGGTTCGCGATGCGGTTGTCCAGCCTGCGATTCAGGTTGAACAGCCTGCCCAGCGTCTCGAACCCGCTCATGAAGCATTCAAAGACGTCCTGCTGCACGTCCTTCAGCGGCGGCTTGTCCGGGATCACGGCATACCAGGCGAAGATCAGTATGGGATCGTAGATGCTGGTCTTCATCTTCACGCCGCCCATGGCCGGCTCGTCCTCCAGGAAGGCGCAATACTGCAGCTGCGTCTTTTCCCACAGCGCCGCCGCCGTGGGCTGGTCGTAGTACCGCCGCAGCAGCGTCTGCACGCATTTTTTCGCGTTCTTCGTATAGATCGCGTGCCTGGAGCGATCGAAGGGCAGATCCTTTTCTCTCATGGGTCCGATTCTCCTTCCGTATCAGATGAGCGCCGCGATCCCGGCCACGATGGCCGCGCCGGCAAACCAGACCGCCGTCAGGACGCTCCGCTTCTTCAGCACCTGCGGCCAGGTCTGCACAAAGGGAATGTCCTCCGTTCCCGGAATGACCCAGAAGGCGCTGTGGCCGACCCAAAGCCGGTCGATCACGATGCCGTCGTACCAGTTCATCACTTCAAGGAACAGCAGCGCCTGCCAGTACGCGTCCCGGAAGCTGTGGTTCCCGTTCCAGACGCGGATTATCAGCACCAGCGCCGCCGCCATGACCGCGAAAAAGGCGCTCATGAAGCGCTTTCGCCTGCGGCCGACGGTCTCCCGGTCCGTCAATCCCAGCGCGTACACCCTCTCCTGCACGGGCTTTGGATAGAAGAACAGCCCGTTCAGCGCGCTGCTTCCCACGCCCAGCTTCACCATCAGCGTGAACAAGGCGCAATACAGCGCCAATTGAACGATGATCATGGCGCTCACTTCTTGCACCGGAAGCAGGCGATGCCTTCGCAGCGGGTCACGTCCGCCTCCGCGTACAGCCTTGAAAGCCGCGCCCTCAGGCTCGCCTCGGTCTCATAGGGCGGCGTAAAGAAGCCCTTGGGCTGGTAGAGGCGCTTGATGAACCAGTCCGTCCGCCCGCAGCCGCCCTGAACGTAGAAGCAGCCGCAGAAGGTGCCGCCGGGCTTGAGCACCCTGTAGGTTTCGCGCCAGGCCGCCTCCTTGTCCGGGAAGGCGTGAAAGCCGTTCAGGGACAGCACGATGTCGAAGCTCCCGTCGTCGAAGGGCAGCGCGCCCACGTCCCCCTGTATGAAGCCCACGTTTCCGATCCCCATGCGCTTCGCCCGCGCCTGGGCCGCCGACATCATGTCGGGCGAATAATCCAGGCAGGTGATGTCCGCGCCGGGCAGATCCCGGTAGACCGGCATGGTCAGCACGCCGGTGCCCACCGGCACCTCCAGCAGCTTTCCGGCGAAGTCCTCCGGCACGCCGGAAAGGGCGCGCTCCAGATAGGTGTAGTTCTTTTCGCCGTCCATGTTCCACACGATCCGGCATATCGCCTTCCCCAGGAAGGTGGAGTAGGTGATCATGCCGTCGTAAAAGCTGGCATGGCCCCCGGCCTGCCTGTAGGCGTTTTTGATTTCCGCGCGTCTGTCGCCCATGATTATCACGCCTCCTCAGAACAATGTGCAGATCCACGCCGCGAGCGCGGATACCCCTGGAGATATCACCAGCAGCTTCAGCAACTGGCTTTTGATGTTGAAGCCGTACCCTATGGAGACGACGCCCACGCCCGGTATCGTCACCGCGCTCAGGAGCATCATCACCCATCCCACGGTCCGGACGCTTCGGCTTTGGAAGCCCGCCCCAGGGTGTGTTTCCAAAATACCTGAAGCGCGTTTTCGGCGTCTTTGACTGCATTTCTGCGTTGATTCCCCTTGATTTACCTAATCCAGAAACGCCAGCGTCCTTTCCGCGAACGCCTCCGGGTGCATCAATACGAGCTCCCCGTGCATCATATCAGGGATCCTGACGACCTCGATCCCGGGAAGATACCGCTTCGTCCATTTCAGGTCCCGCCAGCGGGATCCCCACTCGTCGGCGCCGACCCAGAATTGGATCCGCGTGTCCAGCTCCGGGGCCTTCTCCGGGACGGCGTAGTTGTTGGCGGACCAAAAGATGTTCCAGATCGTCCGGTTGCTGTAGCCCTTCAGGTACCGCCGGATCCGCTCGTATTCCCGAATCCTCATGCCTGCGGCCCCTCCTTCAAGCCTCCGGCCTCACGCCAGCTCCATGAAAGCGTCGATCGCCTCCAGCACCGGCGCGGTGTACCGCTCGTCGCCAAAGAGCCACTGCTCGTGCTGCATATCGAACTCCCGGATCTCCGGATCCCGGAAATACTTCCTGTAGCGCTTGAGATACTTTTCACCCATCTTGTTCGCGTAGATGAAATGGACCTTCGTGTTCTCCACATGGATGTCGTCCCTCAGCCAGGTGAGCAGGTCCGTGTAGTACTCGTTTTTGATGGACACAGGGCTGAATTTCGCAAAGCAGCCCATGAACCGGTCCGCCGTCTCATCGCTCATTTCAAAAAAGCCCTTCAGCTTTTCCCGCGTCTTTGCCCGCTTCCTCTCGTTCCCGGTAAAGCTGGTCAGGAGGGGTACCACCAGCTTCGACTGCAGCCACGCGCTGAATTTCCCGCTCTGGTCAAGATCCGGGCTTCCAAAGATGCCGTGATCGATATGGATGTTTTCCCTCTGGATCAGCTGTCCCACGAAGGTGCCGCCCAGGGAGGAGCCGATCGCGCCGTCGAGCCTTCCGCCGTGGTTGTCTTTGATATACTTCTCGATCTTCTCCGTGACCGTGATCATGTCGGGAAAGATCGTGCCGCTGCCGTCGAAGCCATCGTAATTGACGCAGATCAGGTGATACTTTTCCCCCAGCCGGTCCAGCACCGTGCCGAAGTTCGTCTGATAATCGCAGGCTGTTCCGGGCAGCAGCATCAGCGTCTTTCCGGAGCGGTTTCCCATTTCATCAAATCGCATCGTCGCGCCTCCTGTGTTGTGTCAGTTCTTCCTTCCGGTGACCGTATAGATCATGCCCCTGATCTGCCGGGAGTCCGCGATGGTGAAGCCCGCGTCCGCCATCATCCTTTCGATGCCCCTGCGGTTCGTGGTGTGGCAATCGCCGCTCCTCGCCAGCTTGAACAGTATGTGATTGTCGATCCACGCCCCGATGCCGCCGATGCCGGTGTCGGACAGTATGTACAGCCCGCCGGGTCTCAGCACGCGCCTCGCCTCCCCCATGGCCTTTTCCGGGTATGGGTAGTGGTGAAAGCTCTGGGAGCAGGCGACGACATCGAAGCTCCCGTCCGGATAGGGCAGCCTGTCCGCCGAACCCACGGTAAACTCCGCGCCGCGGATCCCCTTGCCCTTCGCCACGCGGATCATCTCGTCCGACAAATCCACGCCGCAGTATCTCGCGGGCCTCCGCTTCGCGAGGATGTCGATCAGAAATCCCGTTCCGCAGCCCACGTCCAAAAGCGCTTCATAGGGAACGCCGTCGACCTGCTCCGCGATGTCGCGGCAGCTGATCTTCCCGTTTTGCGAGTAATAATAGGTATTTCGCTGATCGTATTCGGCGGCCTGGCCGTCAAAATGCTTTTTGGACAGCGCCTCGTAATCCTTCAAATCACGCACTCCCCATCGTTTTCATGATCGCTTCATATCGCCCCAGCGCGGGTATCCCGGCCGGAATCGCCCTCCGGGAACAGCGCCGGTCAAAGTCCTTTTCCCCAGGTTCCGGATGCGGGCGCCGCTGTTCGCCGCGGGGTCATCCCTGTCGCCGCGTCCGTTGACGTACATATGCCCGCTTCAAGCGTTAGAATTTTCTAACTTCAATCCGAAACAAAACCCATCCCGCAGCCGGCCGCCGTCGGCTTTGCTGGTCGATGGGCAAGCAGTTAGTTTAACCACACTTACTATTATAGCGCGCGGAAGTCCATTTGGCAATACGGGAATGATGATTGTTAACACAGCGACCAGAAAGAAAACCTTGGCGTATCGTTTCCTTTGCGCAAAGGCAGCGATACGGCAGTTCGCTTATCGGGGCTGGTCCGGGCGATGAACGACGGCTCACAGGCGAAAATGAGGCCGCCCCACCGTAGCCAATGAGGCGGCAAAGCTTTGACGGGCCCTGTTTCGGCCGGAAGCCTCTTCGCAAAGGACGGCCCGCCCATACCGCGAAGGAGGTCGATCCCCTTTCAATTCTCCGTAATGTTGATCTGTACGTCCGTGCCCTCGAACAGCGCGTTCACCGCGTCGGCCTGCTCTTTTAGCACATAGACGCTCTCCAGGCTGGGAAGCGCCTTCAGGCCGGAGATATCCTTGATGGTCCCGTGCTGCAGCATGATGGTCTTCGCCTTGGGGAACCGCTGGGCGATGTCGTCCACATCATCTAACTCCAGCCACATGAAGCCCAGGTTCTTCACGTTGGGATAGCTGCCCACCTGATTGAGGGACTTGATCTCGTTCAGGCCGATGTCCAGCGTCTCCAGCCAGGGGCACCTCTCCAGCGCGGTCACATCGGAGAGGCCGTCGCAGAACAGTATCGCGTGCTTGAGCCCCGGCGCGTCCGCGATAGCGGCGACGCCGGACAGGCGCATGTGCTTCAGCTCCACGGTATAGAGCTTCGGCAAGCCCGCGATGCCCGTCGCGTCCACATAGCCCTGGTGGATGATGTGCACCTCCTCCAGGTTCGGAAGCAGCTTAAGGTCGTCCAGCGTGCGGATCGGGCCCGCCGTGCTGGTGGCCACGTCGCACCGGTTGAACGGTTCAGATTCGGCGAAGGCCTGGTCGCCGAAGATGTACAGCCGCCTGACCCGGGAAAGGTCCTCGGCGGTCAGCGGGCCGCTCTGCTTGCCGATGAACAGCCGCGCGGCCCGCTCGATCAGCGGCTCCTGGAAGGCGATCTTCTGCGGGGGCCGCAGCCAATCGGTGTAGCGCCCCACCGCGAAGCCCGCGCACAGCATTAGGATCGCCGCCAGCGCCAGCGCGGCGACGGTCTTTGGGGCAAAGCGCGGATTGCGCCTGCCGACGGTCTCCAGCGCCCGCCTGACCTCGCCGATGTCCGGGTACCGCTGCTCCGGCGCGAAGGCCGTGCAACGGTCGATGATCCGCTGCAGCCCCGGATCGATGGTGATGTTCCCGTTCGCCCGGGCGCTTCCCGTCACCAGCCAGCGCAGCAGCACGCCGAAGGCGTAGATGTCCGCCCGGCTGTCCGTCTGGCCGAAGCCGTACTGCTCCGGCGGCGCGTAGCCCTTGGTGCCGAAGAACACCGTGTCCGTGCCGCCGCCCGCCTTCACGGTGCGGGCAATGTCGAAATCGATCAGCACGATGTCGCCGTCCGGCTTCACGATGATGTTCTCCGGCTTGATGTCCCGGTGCACCACCGGCGGCTCATGGGTGTGCAGCGCCTGCAGTATGTCGCACAGCTGTTTGGCCATGGACGCGATCTCCCCCACGGACAGCTGGCGCTCCCGGGCATAGGCGTCCAGCGGTTCGCCCTCGATGTACTCCCGCACCACGCACAGCATCTGCTCGTTCCGGTACTCCTCGTAGTAGCGGGGCAGGCCGGGATGGCTCAGATCCCGCAGCAGCTGGATATCCGGGCTGAACGGAAAGGCCGAGCGGTCATAGCAGGTGGCGACGGCGGTCTCGCCGTCCGCCTTGCGCTGCACCAGAAAGGTCTCCCTGCCGGCGTGGCTCGCCAGGCACTCCATCTGGTCGTAGTCCGCAAGGAAATCCCGGGGATAGCTGCTCTGGGCGAATACGGATTCCATGTCCTCGACAATGCGCTTCAGTTCGTTCACTTTTCTCTTCCTCCCAGCGGCGGCAATTCCAGGTCCTGCAGTATGATCTGCGTATCCACCAGGGATATGTGGTTGTGCAGGCAATAGATGATCACCGCGTCGCGCTTGATACGGGGGTACAGCAGGCTCCTGCGGGCGATCCGCAGCATTTCCTGCGCCTGCGTCAGGTCGGCCTGCATGGCGAAAGCCAGCTGCAGCACCGTGTCTCTCGACGGATTGCGCTTGCCGCTGAACAGCTGGTGGCCATAGGATTTTTCCAGATTCGCCCGCCGGATGACCTGCTCCGGCACAATCAGCTGCTGCCTGCACCATCGGTTCAGGTAGTCGCCGAAGGACGACGTCAGGTAGGCGGATTCGCTTCTCTGCAGGAAATGCTCCAGGCTGCGTTCCTTGAACAGCAGCGCCAGCAGCTCATCCGTGCTGATTCGGTTCTTATCAGGCATAACTCATTCACCCCATTGTTGCAACGCGAGCCCAGAGTGTGTTTCCAAAATACCTGAAGCGCATTTTCGGCGTCTTTGACTGCATTTCTGCGTTGATTCCCCTTGATTTACCGCCAGTAAACCTGCG
>CACYWI010000047.1:0-1008 GCA_902778045.1 uncultured Eubacteriales bacterium | reverse complement strand
TAACATATCGCAGTGAAAAAGGTGGGCAGGCTGCCCACCTTGTTTATATCGTGAAAGCCGTAAACGCGTCGCCATCGATTGTGCCGTACCGATGCAGCCACGCCGGTTCCCCTGTGACCGGCGCGCCGCCCTTCCGGGCCCGCCGACCCGGCCAACCGCGCCTTGCGCCGGTTGCCTGATCATTATACCATGATTGTCGCCGTGCTGCTCTTCGAGGCCCGGCGACCCGGCCAACGCCCCTTCGGGGCCGTTGCCTAATCATTATACCACAAATCTAAGCCTGAACGCAACTTAAATTTCATCTTTTCAGGCATCGGGAGATGAAATAACAAATCCGCTTCAAGCATCAACCAACGTACCCCGCTATAATCCGTATTCCAGTGGAACATCAAAGGGCTCCGCTGCTGCCAGTCCCTCATTAACCTCCTCCGCAGGCGTACAGCCAAGCGCGCGATAGGCCGCCTGTGACTCTTTTGAGGAATGCGCCGAAATGTACAGTTTGTCCGCGCCCAGCCGCCGGGCCTCTTCGCAGGCCAGTGAAAAGAGCTTCCTGCCGATGCCCTGACGCCTGTATTCCTCTGAGACCTGAAAACAAACCAGCTGCACATATCTTGCAACAGCTCCGAATATGCGGTGGGAGACGGTCGCAAACCCAATGATCCGCTCGCCGTCGAACGCGCCAAAGCCGGTCTGGTCAAGGTTTATATGACGCGCCACATCTTCTGCAATTTCCCGGCACTGTTCCAGCGACCAGTTTTCTTCATAGACATTCGGCACGAGCTTCCAATCGTTGCCTATCTTTCTCCAACACGCTGTAACCGTCTGATGGCGGACAAAATCATCCAATGAATGACCGGTGAAATTGTGATTGTCCAGTCTCCTGTATTGATATTCATTTCCCATATAGATGGCAAGACACTTGACTTCACAGCCCTTGTCCGTGTAGTAGGCAAGCATTTCCGGCATCTTCTTTAAGTCATAGCTGGTCACGCAATCGGAGATGACATG
>CACYWI010000046.1 GCA_902778045.1 uncultured Eubacteriales bacterium | reverse complement strand
AACGCCGCGGAGATGAACGCCCTGGCCGTGGAATACGGCGCGGCGCTGGGCGTGACGGGGAAGGACGTATCCGGGCTGTATGAAACGGCGCGGCTGCTGGAGGGCATGGGCAACAGGAACCTGATGCTGGATTGCACCGCGGATACCGCCCGCCAGACCTTTGCCAACGCCGTGCAGGCGCGCAGGGCCAGCCTGAAGGACGGGGAGCGCTCTCTGGGCTATCCCAGCATCGTGAACCTGGCGCACCTCGCCCCCGGAGACCTGCGGATGCAGACGGCGCTGGCCTCGGCCTTCACGCTGCGCTACGGTTCGCTGATCGTGATGGAGGCCATGCCCTATGCCTCGGCGCTGGCGCTGTACGGCCTGCGGCAGAACATATTCACCGATCCCCAGAAGCCCATGAAGGTGGAGCCGGGCATCTACCCCCTGAACGGCGCGGACGAGAACGCCGTGTGCTCCATCACGGTGGACTTCGCGTTGACCTACTTCCTGGTGGCCGGGGAATACGAAAGGTCGAAGTGCCCGGTGAACCTGCTGATCACCGACGCCAGCGGCATGTCGGTGTTGACGGCATGGGCCGCGGGCAAGCTGTCCGCGGGCACGATCAGGAAGTTCTTCGAGAACGCGGAAATCGAGAAAAAGATCAGGTCCCGCACGCTGATCATCCCCGGCAAGGTGGCCGTGCTGAAGGGGGAGATCGAGGCCGTTCTTCCCGAATGGCGGGTGGTGGTCGGCCCGATGGAGGCTGTAGAGCTGGTGCGGTTCATAAGGGATTTCACGGCAAGGGAATATCAAGGAGGTTGATAGTATGCCCAAACTGACGATCATCGGCGAGCGCATCCACTGTATATCGCCCGTCATCCGCGCGGCCATGGCCGCGCGCGACCCGGAACCCATATTGCAGCGGGCAAGGGAACAGCTGAGTGCCGGTGCGGATTATCTGGATGTGAACATCGGGCCCGCGGAAAACGACGGCGAGGCGTTGATGTACTGGGTGGTGCGCCTGCTGCAGGACAACCTGGACAATGTGCCCTTGGCGCTGGATACCGCCAACGACAGGGCCATCGAGGCGGGCCTGAAGGCCTATAACCGCGAAAAGGGACGGCCGATACTGAACTCCGCCGACGCGGGCGGGCGCTTCCACCGGGTGAAGCTGGCCGCGGAGTACGAGGCGATCTGCATCGCCCTGTGCGCCGGGGACGGCATCCCCGCGGACAACGACGAGCGCATGGCCCACTGCCAGACGCTGCTGGAGGCTTGGCTGGAGCTGGGCATGGAGGCCGAGGACATCTGGTTCGATCCGCTGTTCCTGGTGGTCAAGGGCATGCAGGAAAAGCAGCATGAGATGCTGGACGCCATCGGCATGATCACCGAGATGGGCCTCAATTCCACCGGCGGGCTTTCCAACTGCTCCAACGGCATGCCCAAGGCCGTGCGCCCGATCATGGACAGCGCCATGATGGCCATGGCCATGGCCCGGGGCCTGACCTCGGCCATCGTGAACCCCTGCGACCAGCGGCTGATGCAGACAGTGAAGAGCTGCGACGTGATACGCAACAACACGCTGTACGCGGATTCGTATCTGGAGATCTGAAGCAAAGGCGGAGGTGACACGCTTCCGCCCTTTTTGTAGTCTTTTCATTATTTCACGCCATTGTTTCCCGGTCGGGCTTGACAGGATTCGGCGGTATCGTATAAAATCAGGAATATACGGAATACGGGTCGACAGCGCCCGAAAAGAGGGCAAGAGATGAATAAAAAAATGCAGCGCTGGCCGGCGCTGGCCGCCGGCTGCGCGTGTTTAATCGCCATAATCGCCGCGGCGCTGCTTTTGCCGGAAAACCACAGTACGGCTGCCGTGAAGGTGGCGCTGTCCTGCGAATCCGGATTCTACGACGCGCCCTTTCAGCTGGAGCTGACGGGCGAAGGCGAGATCCACTATACGCTGGATTCAAGCGACCCGGATGCTGACAGCCCCCTGTATACCGGCCCGATCCAGATCGGCGACGCCAGCCAAAACGCCAATGTATACAGTGCGATTGGAGACGTGGCGCTGGATATCGGGGCCGCGGACCTGCTGGAGGAAGCGGGCTTTGCGCTGAAGTTCAACTACAGGATCCCCGATGCGCCGGTGGACAAGGCCACGGTCGTCCGCGCGGTGGCGATCGACGGGATGGGCCGGCGCAGCGAAACGGTTACGGGCGTCTATTTTGTGGGCTACGGCGACAGGCCGGCCTACGATGGCATGAATGTCATCACCATCACCACGGACCCGGCGAACCTGTTTGATTCGGCGAGGGGCATCTACGTGTTGGGCGACGCGTTTCAGAATGTGCTGAAGGACGGGGCCATCAAGCTGTCGAAGAACGCGAACACATCCTTCCTGCCCGCGAATTACTGGTACCGGGGCATGGATTGGGAGCGCCGGGCCAGCGTCTGTTTTTTTGATGCGGACCGGCAGCTCATCACCTCCGGCGATTATGGCATACGGATCCAGGGCAGGGCGGGAAACCGTCCAAAGCTGCCCAAGAGCCTGAACCTGTTCGCCCGGGGCAGCTACGGCGCCGCGTCTTTCCCGGGCGAGGTCGCCGACCTGGGCTTCGACCTGACACACCTGAACCTCAACTCCGGCAGCAACGATGTCAACTCTCTGCTGAAGGACAGGCTGGTGAACGCCCTGTGTGCCGATCTGAATATCGGCACGCGTGAATACATGCCATATGTGCTGTTCCTTGACGGGGAATACTGGGGCGTGTACTGGCTGACCCCGCGATACAAAAAGGATTACCTGAGCTCCAAATACGGCGTGGTGGCGGACAACCTGGTGGTGTATTATGCCTATGAACCGGTTTCAAGCGCCAATAACAGCATTTACGACAACCAGCTGACCTCGGACCATGGCCGTATCGAGGTGGGGCGGGGGGACGACATGGCGCTGTTCGACGCCATGCGCGATTTCATACTGCACGCCGACATGGCCGAGCCTGAAAGCTATGCCAGGGCCTGCGAGCTGATCGACATGGAAAGCTGCCTGGATTATTATGCCCTGGAGATCTACATCGCCAATACCGACTGGCCCAAGTACAATACCGCCCTGTGGCGCACGCGGGATCTGGATTCGGGCCAATGGGGCGATTGCCGGTGGCGCTGGCTGCTGTTCGACGTGAACAGCGCCATGAAGGCGGACGATGCCCGGCTGGATTGCGTAGAGCGCACCATAGAGATGGATGAATTCTTCGCGGCCCTGATGGACAGCCCGGAGTTTTCCGACCGGTTTTACAAAAAGCTGGTATCCCTGGCATATTCGGAATTTGCGCCCGACCGTGTGGACCCGTTTATCAATGAGTATGAAGCGGCGATGCAGGCGCAGATGCAGCTGAAGAACCTGCGCTTCTACAACGGGGAAAAGACGGAGGACTACTTTATCAATGCCTGCGAGAAGATCAGAGGCTTCCTTGCGGACAGGCGCGACTACATACTGACCAAATATGGAGACCGCTATGAATAGACGGGTGCCGGAGGGCGGGCAGTACCGCCATGAGCTGAAGTACATCGTCGACGATGCTCGGCTTCAGGTCATTGAGCGCAAGCTGCTGTGCGTGATGCAGCCGGACAGCCATGCCGACGCGAACGGGGAATACCTGATACGAAGCGTGTATTTTGACGATTACCGGCGCAGCTGCTTTTACGAAAACGAGGATGGTGTGGACCCGCGGGCAAAGTTCCGGCTGCGTTGCTACAACTACAGCGACGGCCGGATCTCGCTGGAGAAGAAGCGGAAGAACCGGGGCATGACCGGCAAGGACAGCTGCCTGGTGGACCGGGAAACCTGTGAAAGCATGCTGGCCGGCCGATCGATCCGCCACCTGCTGGGGAAGCACCCGCTGCTGGACGAATGGATCCTGAAGAGCGAGACGCAGCTGCTCCGGCCTGTGATGCTGGGCGAATACGTGCGAAAGCCCTTCGTATACCGGCTGGGAAACGTGCGCATCACCTTCGACAGGAACATCAGCGCCTCATACCAGGTTCGGCGCATGTTCGACAGGGAGATCTCCCGGGTGGCGGTGCTGCCCACGGGTTATCACATACTGGAGGTCAAGTACGACAATTTCCTGCCGGACATCATCTACCGGTTGATTGACGACGGACACCTGCAGCAAACCACCTTTTCAAAATTCTATCTGGGCTGTAACGCGATGGGAGGTAAGGTCCATGAGCTTTCGTGATATATTCAGAAAGGGCTTTTTGACGTCCTATGCCAATACGGAGATCACCTTCCGCTATGCGGTGATCTGCATGACCATCTGCCTGGCGATATCGCTGGTCATCTGCGCGGTATACTATTTGAAGTCGCGGAAGTACTTCTTTTCCAAGGAGTTCGCGGTTTCGCTGGTGGGCCTGTCGCTGATCACCGTATCGGTGATACTGACCATACAGTCCAGCGTGGTGGTATCGCTGGGCATGGTCGGCGCGCTGTCTATCGTCCGCTTCAGGACGGCCATCAAGAACCCGCTGGACCTGGTGTTTTTGTTCTGGGCCATTTCCATCGGCATCATCTGCGGCGCGGGCCTGTTCTACATCGCCGTGCCGCTGACGATCATACTGGGCATCGCCACGCTGCTTTCCGACGAGGTGCCCGGCATGTCGCGTAACAGGATCCTGGTGCTGGACGGCAGCTATCCCTACGACGAGGCCGCAATGGTGGGCATATTGAAAAAATATGTCAAGTGGTACAACATCCGCACCGAAAGCGTTCACAACGACGGCGTCAACCTGATCATCGAGGTGCGCCGGGTGAAGGACAGCGCGGGCCTGATTCGCGAGCTGCGCGGCTCGGGCGCCTTCCACGATGTTTCCCTGCTGGCTCAGGAGGGCAGCGTGGACTGACGATTATCAGGACAATCCCACAGATCCGGGGTGATGCAATACTATGGGACTGCGCGAGGCCATAAAGACCCGGTTCCTGAATGCCCATATCGGCCAGGGCGCCAGCCTGAAGCGCGTGCTGATGGCGATGGCCGCATGCCTGCTGCTGTCGATGGCGCTGGACTGCGCATACTATATCCGAAATCACAAGCGCGGCTTTTCTATGCGCTTTGCGGTGTCGTTGACGGCGATGTCGATGATCACGCTGGCCTTCGTGCTGACGATCCAATCCAGCATTGTGGTGTCGCTGGGCATGGTAGGCGCGCTGTCCGTGGTGCGCTACAGGATGTCAGTCAACAGTACGATGGATATGCTGCTGCTGGTGGGCTCCATCGCGCTGGGCATCATATGCGGCGCCGGGCTGTACTATATCGCCGCGCCCATGGCTGCGCTGCTGTGCGGTATGCTGCTGCTGCCAGACGGGTCGTCCGGGTCAGACCGCAACAAGCTGCTGGCACTGGACGGGCGTTATCCCTATGACCGTGCGCGGTTGAACGCATTGTTGAAGCGCCATGCGCGCTGGCATCGCGTGCGCAGCGAAAGCATCCACAACGCGGACGTCAACCTGGTGATCGAACTGCACCAAACGAAGGATGAAAGCGCGCTGATCGAGGCGCTGCGCGGCGCGGGCGATTTCCACGATGTTTCGCTGCAGGTCCAGGAAGGGGTTGTGGACGGATGAAGGACGCCAAGGGAAAGCGCCTGTTCAGCGCGGCGCTGATCCTGTGCCTTGTGCTGATCTGCGCGCTGTGCTGGAGCGGTGGGCAGAACACGGATGCCGCCGGCGCTTCAAGCATGCTGGAAAACGTCAGCCTGTCGATGCGCGTGGACGAAGACGGGGCCATATGGATCGACGGCGAGGGCATGCTGTCGGTGGCGGATATGAACGCACTCCTGAACGCCAATCAGGTCAAAAGCCACCAGGTGAACGACATGATCCTGGCGGACGGCATCACCGGGCTGGGCTTCAACGCGATCAACGGCATGACCTATCTGGAAACGCTGAAGCTCGGATCGGGCATGGCCGTCGTGGAAAACGGCGCGGTAAAGAACTGCACCGCGCTCAAGTATGTATTTGTGCCTGCCGGGATCGAGCGGCTGGGTCGGGATTTCCTGTACCGCAGCGTGGACGCCTTCGTCGTGACCGACGGCGACGCCCGGGAAATGCCGAAGATGAAGCAGGTGCCCGCCGACCAGGTGCTGGACGGGATCGACTCCTTTGAAACGCTGGTTCAAAGACGCGGAGAGCTGGATCTTGAGGAGGTTCCGGAGGCCTGCCGCCGCTGGTGGCAATAGGCGAATGCGCGCGAGGGTCGCGAAGGGAAAGGCTCACCGACGCGGATGATTCCGCAGGGGAACGGAGAAGTTGGGAATATGCTGAAGAAGCTGGGGCGGCTCTTGCCGCACGCCGCGATACTGATCTGCAACATGTACGTGGTGTTCTTTTTGATCGACAAGGTAAATCCGGCGATGAACTTCATCGACAACGGCCTTACCAAGGGGCTGTTGCTTTTGTTGTGCCTGATCGCGCTGTACAACGCCTGGCAGCTGCTTGGCCCCGTCCTGTGGAGGGCGACCGCGCGGCGCAGCGGCAGCGCGGCGCGGCCCGCGACGGTCCGGACGCGCAACGGCGCGCCAGGGGCGTATCTCCGCGATAATCTCCGCGACAATCGGAACGCCGGGGCCCGGACGAAGGAGCGTGCGCGCCGATGAAGCCGATTGAAAAGCTGCTGCCGCTGGCCGACGCGGCCATGTGCGCCGTACTGCTGATCCTGCTGCTGGCGGATGTGATCTGGCCGGCGGCCAACATCTTTCTGAACGATTTTGTGAAGCTGGTGCTGCTGATCGCCTGCTTGCTGTCGTCCGCCTGCGGCGCGATGCTGGCCGGCCGCCAGCGCAGGCAACTGCGAAGGAACCGCCGGGCGCGGCGCTATTGATGATACGACAGGAGCAGGATCGACAGATGCCAAACAGACGAGCGGGCGGCATTGGCCCGTGGTTGAAGAGACAATGGACGGCGAGACCCAAACCGCTGTGGCTTGTTTGCCTGTTGCATGTGGCGGTGCTGGGGATCGCGCTTGTGCTGTACGCGCTGCCGCACCACGTGATTCCCCACGGGGAAAGCGCCATAGGCGTGGTTTCCACCCGGGGCGTCGCGCCGCGCAGCGCGCCTGTCGCCGCGGCCCCGACCGAGGCGCCGGAGATGGATGACGGGGAGCCGGAGACAGAGCAGGAGGCCGCCGACGAGGCGACGGCGCAGCCTGCCGCCACCGACGCGCCAGCCGTGGCTGCCGCGTCGGTTGACGGCGTGGATCTCGACGCGCTGTTCTCCGCGGAAGAGGTGGGCAGCTTCCGCAGGAAGTTTGCCGACATGTTCACCGACGGCAGCGTGGAGCGCAGCACGGACAGCTATCGCAGCGGGAACCTGTGCATCACGCTGAAGCAGAAGTACGCCGAGGAGGTCCGGGCGAGGGTCTATGTGGCGGATATCTATGTGGCGGACATCAGCTGCCTGACCACGGCCTTCAGCAAGGACACCTACGGGCGCGGCTATACCGAGTGGATCGAGGATGTGGCCAAGCGCTACCAGAGCGTAGTCACGATGAACGGCGATTACTACGGCTCCCGCAGCACCGGCGTGATCATCCGCAACGGCGTGCTGTACCGCGACCGCAAGGCCCGGGGCGATATCTGCGTGCTGTATTGGGACGGACACATGGAGGCCATCAAATCATCGTTCTTCAACGCCGAGGACGAGATGGCCAACGGCGCTTACCAGAGCTGGAGCTTCGGCCCCTCGCTGCTGGACATCGACGGCCAGCCGCTGCAGCACTTCAACTGCAACGATTATCTGATCCAGAAAAATCCCAGGTCCTGCATCGGCTATTACGAGCCGGGCCACTATTGCTTTGTGGCCGTGGACGGGCGCAACGATGAATCCCGCGGCGCGGGTATGATGGAGTTGGCCAAGCTGATGTCCGCCCTGGGCTGCAAGCTGGCCTACAACCTGGACGGCGGCCAGACCTCGCTGATGTGCGTGGGCTCGAAGCTGTACAACCAGCCCTCCCAGGGCGGCCGCAACAGCAGCGATTATATCATGGTGGTGGACAGCGTCACATGACGGAAACGGGCGTCGGCATGATACCGGAACGTGAACTGCGCGCGCTGGGTGTGGCCCTGGCTTCAGGGCGTACCGCCGGCGTGGCGGTGATCGTGGGCCATCGGGATCAGACCGCGGTCACTTCGCTGATGAGCGAGTATGCGGATCGAGGTTTGTTTTGCTTACCCTGTGACGAAGCGCGAGCCAGGGAGGCCCTCGCTTCGCTGGAATGTTTGTTTCGGCTTTTTCATCGCCAGCCGGCCTTTGTGAATTGCTTCGTTCCGATGGAGGAAGCGGTCCGGGCGGGCTTCGTGGCGCTGGGCGTGCCTGTGATTGACTGTAAAGGGGAAGGGACGGAGCGGATCGCTTCACGGTCTCTGCGCCTCGGACATGTGCGGCTGCGGTCCCGGCTGCCACAGCTGCCCGTGGGCTTTGACGCCGCCCACGAGGGTGAGCGCGTATTGGATGAGGATGTCCGCGTGACGCTGGGCGGGCCGGGGTGCGAGATCGTGCTGACCCGGGAGGCGGACGCGCTGTATGACGGCGATACCCGCGTCGAGGGTCCTGACATCGACGGCACATTGGCGGAGCTGCCCGCGGCGCTGGTGGTTGAGATCGCGGGCGAGGACCTTGAGGATGCCATGGAGCCGGTGATCGAAAGCCGGCTGCACGTGTGGCTGAACCGACTGGAGGGCGTGACCCACGTCGGTCGCCGGGAGCGCTGTCGCCTGCGCGTCAGCGGAAGGACCGTGGATCGCGGCCTGCGCCTGGGAGCCATCGGCGACATGCTGCGCGCGATGGTCATGGAGGAATATGGCGCGGCGGTGGAGCGCTGCCGGGTGCGCTGGATCACCGATACGCGGGAAGTGACGCGCGCGATCGACGAAATCGCGCGGCCGGCCTATGCCGTCCGGGATGCCCGCCTCGCGGGTCTTTCCGACGACACGGCGCAATGCTTCTTCACCTGCGCCACCTGCCAGAGCATTGCGCCGGGGCACTGCTGCGTGATCACCCCTCAACGGCCGGGCATGTGCGGCAGCGTGACCTGGCCGGACGCGCGCGCCGCCTGCCGTCTGAATCCCTTCGGCCCCCACAGGCCGGCGGAGAAGGCCGGGCTGGACGCGGCGGTTCGCGCGGCCACCGGCGGCGCCATCAGCCATATATCCCTTTACGGCCTGCTGGACGGCCCGATGAGCACCTGTAACCGCTGCGAGTGCCTGTGCGCTGTGGAGCCCGTCTCCGGCGGCGTGGCGCTGTGCGACCGGGAGTATGCCGGCATGACGCCCCTGGGCATGACGTTTGAGGCGCTGTGCGACGTCGTCGCCCGGGGCCGCCAGGAGCCCGGCTTCATGGGCGTGTGCCGCGCGTTCATCGCCTCCGACAAATTCATGCCCGACGAGGGCGGTCCCTTGCGCATCGTGTGGATGCCAAAGGCGCTGAAGGCCGCCGTAGGTCAGGCGCTGGACGCCGCCGTGGAAGCGCGCTACGGCATTCGCCGCTTCACTGGCATGATCGCCGATGAAACCGCCTGCACCGATCCCGACGCGCTGCTGCGGTGGCTGCGGGAGCGGGGACACCCGGCGTTGGGGCTGGTCACCCTGGTCTGACGGGAGCGGGAAGGGAAAATGGCGGTGCAAATCCTAGAGCGTGTTTCCAAAATACCTGAAGCGGTCTTTGACTGCATTTCTGCGTTGATTCCCCTTGATTTACCGCCAGTAAACCTGCGGGAAATCGCCTTGAAATGCAGTCAAATCCACTCGAAACTGCATTTCCCGGCATTTAGAAACACACTCTAGTGGATTTGTTTTGACTGAAGCATCGGGGGAGGATCGCGCATCCGCTGCCGCGGTCCTTTGAATCAAAAGACGCGAAGGATCTCAACCATCATCATCCATTTATCCCAGTTTCCGTTTCCGATTTAACCCACATTGCACACAACGCAAACCCATAAACGCCTCAACTGTGCTATACTAACCAAAAATGCGCCCGTGGCGTGAAAAGGAGGAAGACACACATGCTCGATCCCACGATCTACAAGGATTGGCAAATCGCCGAGGAGGCGGAGAAAACCCTGCCCCCGGTGGAGCATTTCCGGCAGAAGCTGGGCCTGCTGCCCGAAGAGATCATTCCCTACGGCAAGACCCCGAAGCTGGACTTCATCCGCATCATGAACCGGCTGAAGGACAAGCCGGACGGCAAGTTCATCGAAGTCACCGCCATCACGCCCACGCCGCTGGGCGAGGGCAAGTCCACCGTGTCGCTGGGCCTGATCGAGGGCCTGGCGAAGATCGGCAAGAACGTGGGCGGCGCGCTGCGCCAGCCCTCCGGCGGGCCGACCATGAACGTGAAGGGCACCGCCGCCGGCGGCGGCAACGCGCTGCTGATGCCGATGACGGAGTTCTCGCTGGGCCTGACCGGCGATATCAACGACATCATGAACGCCCACAACCTGGCCATGGTGGCGCTGAACGCCCGCATGCAGCACGAGCGCAACTATTCCGACGAGGAGATGGCCAAGCACAACATGGGCCGCCGCCTGGACATCGATCCCAAGCGCATCGAGATGGGCTGGGTGCTGGACTTCTGCGCCCAGGGCCTGCGCAACATCATCATGGGCATCGGCGGCAACCGCGACGGCTATCTGATGGAGAGCAAGTTCGGCATCGCCGTGGGCTCGGAGCTGATGGCCATACTGGCCGTGGCGAAGGATCTGAAGGACCTTCGCGAGCGCATCGGCAACATCGTGGTGGCCTATGACCGCAGCGGCAAGCCCGTGACCTGCGAGGACCTGGAGGTCGCCGGGGCCATGACCGCCTGGATGCGCAACACCATCAACCCCACCATGTGCTATACCGTGGAGCACCAGCCCGTGCTGATCCACGCCGGCCCCTTCGCCAACATCGCCATCGGCCAGAGTTCTGTGATCGCGGACCGGCTGGCGCTGAAGCTGTTCGACTATCACGTGACGGAATCCGGTTTCGCCGCGGACATCGGATTTGAAAAGTTCTGGAACGTGAAGACCCGGCTGTCAGGCCTCACGCCCAATGTGTCCGTGATCGTGGCTACCGTGCGCGCGCTGAAGATGCACGGCGGCGGACCGAAGGTGGCCCCCGGACGCCCGCTGCCGGAGGAATATACCCGGGAGAACCTGGAGCTGGTGGAGAAGGGCTGCGAGAACCTGTTCCACCATGTGAACACGGTGCTGAAGTCCGGCATCGTGCCCGTGGTGTGCATCAACCGCTTCTACACCGATACCGAAGAGGAGATCAAGCTGATCAAGCGCCTTTGCGCCGAGCGCGGCGTGCGCTGCGCACAGTCCGATCACTGGCGCTACGGCGGCGAAGGCGCCGTGGAGCTGGCCGAGGCCGTGGCCGAGGCCTGCGAACAGAAGCCGGAGATCAAATTCCTGTACGATCTGGATATGCCCCTCAGGCAGCGCGTGGAGCGCATCGCCACCGAGGTCTACGGCGCGGACGGCGTCGACTGGGCGCCCCTGGCCGTGGAAAAGGCCAAGCGGTTCGAGAGCGATCCCAAGTATGCGGACTACTGCACGATGATGGTCAAGACCCACCTGTCCCTGACCCACGATCCGGCGCTGAAGGGCGTGCCCAAGGGCTGGCGCCTGCCCATCCGGGATATCCTGGAGTACGGCGGAGCCCGGTTCCTGTGCCCGATGGCCGGCACCATCTCGATGATGCCCGGCACCGCCTCCGACCCGGCCTACCGCCGCGTGGACGTGGATACCGAGACGGGCAAGGTGTCCGGCCTGTTCTGATCGTGTTATGACGCAGCGGCGGCGTCTACGCCGCCACCTGGCGGCCCGGAGGCTGCCGCTGCGATCGTTTGTGGAGGTGGTTCCATGCCCAACGACTTCACCCGGGAATCCTGCCGGGATTTCGTGGCCGCGCTGGCCTCGTCCGCGCCTGCGCCGGGCGGCGGCGGCGCGGCGGCGCTGGTCGGCGCGATCGGCACGGCGCTGGGCAGCATGGTTGGCGCGCTGACGCTGGGAAAGAAGAAGTACGCCGACGTACAGCGGGAGATCGCGGCCCTGATGGCAAAGTGCGAGAACCTGCAGGTGGCGCTGATGGATCAGGTGCCCGCCGACGCGGAAGGCTTCGAGCCGCTGGCGAAGGCCTACGGCATCCCGAAGGACGACCCGGAACGCGGTCGGATCCTGGAGGAAGCGACCGCGGTCGCCTGCGAAGCGCCGCTGAAGATCATGGCGCTGTGCTGCGAGGCCATCGAGGCCGTGGCCCTGTTTGCGGAAAAGGGCTCCCGGCTGGCGGTTTCAGACGCGGGCTGCGCCGCGGCATGCTGCAAGGCGGCGCTGCAGAGCGCCTCGCTGAACGTGCTGATCAACACGAAGGCGATGAAGGACCGCGATGCGGCCGAGACCATGAACGCGCGGGTGAACCGCATGCTGGACGAATACTGCGCGCTGGCGGACCGCGTGTATGAATCGGTGCGCGCTGGCCTGACGGAGGGAAATTGACTATGGCAAGGCTGCTGACGGGCAAACCGGTGGTGGAGGCGCTGAACGCGGACACGCGGGCGAGGATCCATGCGCTTGCGGAACGCGGCGTCGCCCCGAAGCTGGTGATCGTGCGCTGCGGCGAGGCCCCCTCGGATCTGGCCTACGAGCGCGGCGCGAAGGCGAGGGCCGAGGCCGTGGGCGTGTTTGCCGAGGTGCGCGCCCTGCCGGAGGACGTGACCGCCGAAGCGCTGATCGGGCTGCTTCAGGAAATCAACGCTGATCCCGCGGTCCACGGCGCGCTGATGCTGCGGCCGCTGCCCAGGCACCTTCGGTGCCCAGGCACCTTCGGGACCGTGAGCAGGAGATCTGCGATACCCTGATCGCCGACAAGGATGTGGACGGCATGACCACGCTGTCCGCCGCGGGGGTCTTTGAGGGTCGAAGCGACATGGGATATCCGCCCTGCACGCCCCAGGCCTGTATCGAGATGCTGGACCACTACGGCGTCGAATTGAAGGGAAAGAAGGTCGCGGTGATCGGGCGCTCGCTGGTGGTGGGCAAGCCTGTGGCCATGCTGCTGATGGGCCGGCATGCCACCGTCACCGTTTGCCATACCCGCACCGTGGACGTGGCCGCGGAGACCCGGCGGGCAGACATCGTCGTCACCGCCGCCGGGGCGCTGAAATCGCTGACCGCCGATTTCGTGCGACCCGGCCAGGTGATCGTGGATGTATCCGTGAATTGGGACCCGGAAAAGCCCAACGCCAAGGGCGGCCTTGGCGCGATGGCGGGCGACGCCGTGTTCGAAGAAGTCGAAGCCGTTGTCGATGCCATAACGCCGGTGCCCGGCGGCGTCGGCGCGGTGACCACCGGGGTGCTGATGCGCCATGTGGTGGAAGCCGCCGAGCGATTGACAGGGGAATGTGCCAATGGAGAGAATACGCAGAGC
>CACYWI010000045.1 GCA_902778045.1 uncultured Eubacteriales bacterium | reverse complement strand
GGCGTGAAGAACTGGTTGTCGCAGCCGATCAGGGCCACGTCCTCCGGCACACGCAGGCCCATGCGCTGCAGCTGGCGAAGCGCGCCCAGGGCCACCAGGTCGTTGATGGCGATGATGGCGGTGGGCCGCCGGTCGGGCGTCGCGCCGCTGAACAGGCGGCTGACGCAGAATTCGCCCGCCTGGGGCGCGAAGCCGGCGTCGGTGCGCAGTTCCCGGTCGGTGGGCAGGCCCAGGCGCTCCATTTCCTCATAATAGGCCCTGCGCCGGGTGCTGGAGGAGCGCATGCCGCCGGAGCCGCCGATGAAGGCGACGCGGCGGTGGCCCAGCGTCACCAGGTGCGCCAGCGACTTGCGCACGCTCAGCGACAGGTCGGAGGTGATGTTCACGCAGCTGACCCCCTCCACCCGGGGCCCGATGGTCACGATGGGCATGCGCTGGGCGATGCGGCACAGGCGCTTGCGGATGTCCTCAACATCGCCCTGCTCCATGGCCGCGCCGACCACCACCGCGCCGGTGACCGGCAGACGGACGACGCTTTCCACCGCGGCGTCCTCGCCGCCGCCGGCAAATTCCGGCTGGAGCACGATCAGCGGCCAGCCCGCGCGACGGGCCGCCTGTTCCGCGCCGGCGCACAGCATGCCGTAGTAGGGATTGGTCAGATCGGAGATGATCAGCGCCAGGGCGTGGTCGCGGACACCCTCCGCCCGCCTTTCCACGGTGCTCTTCCGATAGCCCAGCGCCCGGGCCGCGGCCTCCACCCTTTCCCGGGCGGCGGCGCTGCCGCCGCTTCCGGACAGCACGCGGCTGACCGTGGCGACGGAAACCCCCGCCATCGCGGCCACATCGTTGATGGTCACGGTCCTCGTTTCCATAGGCGCGCCTCCCTGACTGTGTTCATGGGACAATTATATCATATAGAAATGAAAATTACAATGGTGATTTTCATTTTAATTTTCATCTGTTTTCATTATCTGGTGAAAATAAATGCAATTATTTACGAAAAGTATTGACAAAGATCGAAAATACCCCTATAATGGGTGCAAGCGTTGAAAATGCTTTGAAACGCCGTACATCCGGCGGGCACAGCCCGTTGAGAATAAGGAGGAACATACCATGAAGAAAGCGCTTGCTCTGATCCTGGCAGTGCTCATGCTGCTGACCGCGGCCAGCTTCGCCGTGGCCGAAGAGGGCCAGACCCTGACCGTCGTGGCCTGGGACGCCGAGACCACCCCCTACCTGAAGGCCGAGAAGGAAGCCTTTGAGGCCACCCACCCCGGCGTGACCATCGAGTACATCGATGTGGCCTCTCAGGACTACGCCACCAAGACCGGCACCATGCTGGGCGGCGGCGACACCAGCGACGTGTTCATGGTCAAGGAGATCACCGACATGCTGAACTGGCAGGCCGCGGGCTATGAGGAGCCCCTGAACAGCTACATCGAAGCCTCCGGCTATGACCTGAGCGGCTTCGCCGGCATCGAGAGCAACTACGCCGTGGACGGCGAGCAGTACGCCCTGCCCTTCCGCAGCGACTTCTGGGTGCTGTTCTACAACAAGGACCTGTTCGACGCCGCGGGCGTGGAGTATCCCACCAACGACATGACCTGGGAGCAGTACGCCGAGCTGGCCAAGAAGATGACCTCTGACGGCGTGTATGGCACCCACTATCACACCTGGCTGAGCGCCGTGGTGAACTGGGATGTCTGCGACGGCGTGAACACCCTGATCGACGGCAACTATGACGACCTGGCCTACTTCTACGAGCTGTACCAGGATCTGGAAGACGCGGGCGCCTGCCAGAGCTACAACGACCTGAAGGCCGCCGGCCTGCACTACTCCGCCGCCTTCGAAAACGGCAACGTGGCCATGCTGCCCATGGGCTACTGGTTCGTTTCCACCATGATCGGCGCCATCAAGGACGGCACCTGCAGCTTCAACTGGGGCATCGTGTCCGTTCCCCACAAGGAGGATGTGGCCGCGGGCTCTTCCTTCGGCAACCTGACCGGCGCGATGATCAACGCCAAGTCCGAGCACAAGGATCTGGCCTGGGAGTACATTTCCTGGCTGGCCGGTGAGGAAGGCTCCATCGCCACCGCCACCACCGGCACCCGTCCCGCCTGGGTCTCCGAGGCCGTTGCCAGCACCATGGCTTCCGCCGACGGCTTCCCGACCGACGATGCCAGCAAGGCCGCGCTGGTGCCCGTGTACGTGGGCATCGAGATCCCCGCTTCCGAGCATTCCTCCGAGATCAGCACCGTGCTGAACGAGGAGCACAGCCTGATCATGACCCGCGAGTACAGCATCGAAGAGGGCATTGCCGAGATGAACGAGCGCGTGGCCGAGATCCTGGGCTGATAACCCGCACGCTTGATTTGACCTGACGCATCGGCGGGGAAGGCGAACAACTCGCCTTCCCCGCCTTTTCTGCTGAGGAATCAGGAATGGGGGAAGAAACGGCCCCGTCATTCCCCGTTCCTGATTCCTCATCTGCACATTTACCCGTGAAAGGAGCATGTACCCATGGCCCAGACAGACAACAGACTGCTCAAGCGCAGGAAGACCCGGTACGAGCGCAAAAAGGAGCTGGTCGCCTATTCCTTCATCGCGCCGAACTTCATCGGCTTCGCGGTGTTCACGCTGCTGCCGGTGCTGTTTTCCATCTTCCTTTCCTTCGTGAAGTGGAAGGGCGGCGCGTTCAGCACCATGGAATGGGTGGGCCTCGGCAACTATGCCGAGATCTTCAAGACCGCCAAGGTGGCCGAGAAGGGCCTGGGCTATCTGTTCACCAAGGTGGACCTGGGCATCGCGCTGAAGAACACGCTGTTCTACACGCTGATCACCGTGCCGCTGACGCTGATCTGCGCCGTGGCGCTGGCACTGGCCCTGAACCGGGCGGTGAAGGGCGCGGTTGGCTTCAGGACCGTGTTCTTCTTCCCCTATGTGGCCTCGATGGTGGCCATCTGCGTGTGCTGGCGCTTCATGATGATGAAGGACGGCCCCATCAACCAGCTGATCATGGCCGTTGGCATCAACTACAACAAGAGCTGGACGGCGGACAGCGCCATGGCCATATGGTCGATCATACTGGTCAGCGTGTGGCGCAACATGGGGTATTACATGGTGATCTACCTGGCCGCGCTGCAGGGCGTGCCCCAGGACTTGTACGAGGCTGCCACGATGGATGGCGCCAACAAGTGGCAGCAGTTCTGCCACGTCACGCTGCCCCAGCTGAGCCCCACCACGTTCTTCGCCTCCACGATGCTGATCATCTCCTGCTTCAAGATCTACGATGTGGTCAAGATCATGACCGAGGGCGGCCCGGGCCGCGCCACGAAGATGCTGGTCACCTACATCTACGACGAGGCGTTCTCCAACTTCAACTACGGCATCGCCAGCGCCATCGCCATGGTGCTGCTGGTGATCGTGCTGATCTTCACGCTGATCCAGTTCAGCATGGAAGACAAGTACGCCAACAACTAAGGGGAGGGCAGAGACATGACACAGCTGGCTTTGAACAAGAACGCGGGCGTCCGCCGCTCGACCCTTTCCGTGGTTTTGAAGGCGCTATTGTATGTGGTGCTGATCGCCCTGGCGCTGTTTACGCTGATCCCCTTCGTGTGGATGATCTCGGCGTCGCTGAAGCTGGACCGCGAGGTGTTCAGCTATCCGATCCGCTGGATCCCCGAGACCTTCCACTGGGAAAACTACAGCCTGATCTGGTCGAAGGTGCCGCTGATCACCTATTTCAAGAATACGGCGACCATCGCCCTGCTGGTCACGTTCATCCAGACGCTGACCTCCTCCTTCGCGGCCTACGCCTTCGCCAAGCTGCGCTTCCGGGGTCGCAACACGCTGTTCATCTGCTATGTGGCCACCATCGCCGTGCCGTGGCAGACCTACATGCTGCCCCAGTTCATACTGATGCGCTCCATGGGCCTGTACGACACGCTGTGGGCCATCGTGGTGCTGCAGTCCTTCAGCGCCTTCGGCGTGTTCCTGATGCGCCAGTTCTACCAGGGCATCCCCACCGAGCTGTGCGAGGCCGCCCGCATCGACGGCCTCAGTGAATACGGCATCTGGGCGCGGATCATGCTGCCCCTGTCCAAGGCCGCCATCGCCACGCTGGTGATCTTCACCTTCGTGGGCACCTGGAACGACTACATGGGCCCGATGATCTACCTGACCCGCGATGTGAACAAGACCATCCAGGTGGGCCTGCAGCGCTTCATCCAGGAGAACTCCAGCGATTACCACCTGATCATGGCCGTGTCCGTGTGCAGCCTGCTGCCGGTGTCCGTCGTGTTCCTGGCCCTGCAGAAGTACTTCATACAGGGCATCGCCACCACGGGCCTGAAGGGATAAGCCGATATGTTTACCGAAGATTTGCAGCGCTATTCCATCGTCGATCTGATGCGCGAGCGCTACGGCTGTATGTTTCCGCCCGCCAGCCTTTTCGGGGACTGGATGGGCCTGGGCCCGGAGCGCCGGGAGCCCATCCTGCGGCTTGCCGATGAATACAGGGAGCAGCCCTACGCCCAGCTGACCGCGGGGCAGTACATGGAATTCGCGCGCACGGGCAACCGCGCCGTGATGGAGGCGCCTTACTTCCAGCGCCGCCGCAAGCTGATCGCGGCGCTGATGGGCGCCTGCGCCGGGGACGAGGCGCAGGCGGACCTGGATATCGTGGTGGACGGCATCTGGCTGATCTGCGAGGAGACCAGCTGGGTGATCAGCGCCCACAACGGCGGCGAGCACGACGGCGTGGAGCAGCGCAAGCCGTTGCCGCTGCCGGATCCGGCCCGCCCCTATGTGGACCTGTTCGCCGCCCAGACGGCCATGATCCTGTCGCTGACCTGCCAGCTGCTTTCCGGGCAGCTGGACGAATTGACGCCCCTGATCCGCCGCCGGGTGCGGGCCGAGGTCGAGCGCCGGATACTTATCCCCTTCGAGACCCGGGACGACTTCTGGTGGATGGGCGTCATCCGCAAGGACCTGTGCAACTGGACGCCCTGGATCGTGTCCAACGTGGCGCTGGCCGCCGGCGCCTGGATCGACGATCGGCCCCGCTACTGCGAGCTGCTGGAGAGGTGCTGCCTGCTGATGGACCGGTACCTGGACGTCATCCCCCGGGACGGCGGCTGCGACGAGGGCGTGGGCTATTGGAGCATGGCCGCCGGCGCGGTGCTGGACTTTATGGAGCTGCTGGAGCAGCAGGTGCCCGGCTGGAGGATCACCCGGCTGGAAAAGCTCAAGAGCATGGCCCGCTTCCCGCTGTCCATGTGGCTGGGCGGGGATTGGTTTGTGAACTTCGGCGACTGCGACGCCCGGCCCGAGGTGCCCGGCGAGCGGCTGCAATACGCGGGCAGGCGGCTGGGGCTGAAGGAGCTCATTGCCTTCGGGGCCCGCTTCCGCGGCGCGCCCACCGACGCGGTGAAGGATACGCCCCAGCTGTGGCGGCTGATGAGCGCCCTCAGGGCGGCCCCGAAGGATCCGGGCGAGGCCGAACCGCCGGCGGAGAGCTGGCTTCCCGACCTTGAGATCCGCACCCTGCACCGGGGCGGCGTGACGCTGGCCTGCAAGGGCGGCGTGAACGAGGGCAGCCACAACCACAACGACTGCGGCAGCTTCATGCTCTTCGCCGACGGCGAGCCGCAGATCGTGGACGCCGGGAACATGACCTATACCCGCAAGACCTTCTCCGGGGACCGCTACACGCTGTGGAACATCCGCTCGAAGTACCACAACGTGCCGATGATCGGCAGCTGCGAGCAGGCCGCGGGCTGGGAGTTCAGAGCGAAGGACGTGACCTGCACGGCGGACGGCATGGCGCTGGACATCGCCGGGGCGTATCCCGGGGCGGCGGGCGTCGCGTCGCTGCGGCGCCGCTTCGCGCTGGACGGGGACGGCAGGCTCGTGCTGACCGACGAGGTCGAGCTCGAAGCCCCGCAGGCCGTCACCGAGGCGCTGCTGCTGCGCCACGAGCCCGCGATCGAGGGGGACGCTGTCGTGTCCGGCCCGATCCGGATCACCCCGAACGCGCCGATGGCCGTCGAGGTGGAGCAGGTCTCCGTCGCCGATCCCCGCATGGCGAAAAACTTCCCCGGCAGCCTGTGGCGCGCGGCATTTGTCGCGCCGGCCGCCGCGAGGCACCGGATACAGCTTGAGATCGAAAGGATTCACCGATGAACAGATATGCTGAAAACCCGTTGAAGACCCGGGCGGACGTGGTCCGGCTGGCCCGGGACCTGATCGAGCCGCTGGTGCCCTGCCTCTCCGGGGGAAAGGCGCGGCTGCACCTGGGGGATTCCGGCGCGGTCTACGATGCGGCCATCGCCGGCATGGAGGGCTTCTCCCGCGTGCTGTGGGCGCTGGTGCCGATGCTGGCCGGGAACTGCCCGGAGGCGGAGGAATTCTGGCCCCTGTGGCGGGAGGGCATCCTCCACGGCACCGACCCCGGCCACGCCGAGTACTGGGGGGATATCGGCGATTTCGACCAGCGCATGGTGGAGATGGCCGTGATGGGCATGGCCCTGAATATGATCCCGGAGCGCTTCTACTTCGATCTGCCGGAGGCCGCCCGCCGCAACCTGTATCGCTGGCTGAACCAGATCAACCTGTACGACATGCCCCAGAACAACTGGCTGTTCTTCCGGGTGCTGGTGAACACCGGCTTCATGCGGGTGGGCTTGCCCGTGGATGAGGCGCGGCTTGAGGACGACCTGGACAACCTGGAGACCCACTACTGCGCCGACGGCTGGTACTACGACAAGCCGGCCCAGCGGGACTACTACACCCTGTGGGCCTTCCACTACTACGGCCTGGTCTACGCCCGCTTCATGGGGGAGAGGGACCCGGAGCGCAGCGCCCGCTTCATCGAGCGCGCAAGGCTGATCCTGCCCCGGTTCGCCGCCTGGTTCGATGAAAGGGGCAGGGGATTGCCTTACGGCCGCAGCCTCACCTATCGCTTTGCCCAAGGCGCGTTCTTCAGCGCCTGCGCCCTGGCCGGTGTGACGGGCGGCGACGGAAGGCTGCCAGAGGTGTCCTGGGGCCAGCTGAAGGGGCTGCTGCTCCGGAATTTGCGCGATTGGATGGCCCGGCCCATATTCGACCGGGACGGCATACTGACCATCGGCTACGGCTATCCGAACCTGATCTGCGCGGAGGGCTACAACGCACCCGGTTCGCCCTATTGGGCCATGAAGGTGTTCGCCGTGCTGGCCCTGCCGGAGGACCATCCCTTCTGGATGAGCGAGGAAGCGCCCTACGCGCCGCCGCCGGCGCTGCTGGATGTGGAGGCCCGCCAGCTGGTCACCCGCGCGGGGGACATGGTGATCGCCTACACCGCCGGCAACCACGCCTACGAGCACGCCCACGAGGACGAGAAGTACGAAAAATTCGCCTATTCCACCGCCTTCGCCTTCTCCGTGGTGAAGGAGTGCGGCACGCTGCGCAAGGGCGCTTACGACAGCATGCTGGCCCTGCGCCGGCCCGGCGGGCTGTGGCACACCCGCAGCGGGTTCAATTCCTTTGAGCTTACGGAGAGGGAAACGCGCTGCGCCTGGTCGCCCATGGCGGGCGTCACGGTGCAGACCCGCATCGTGCCCCTGGGCAAATGGCATGTGCGCGTGCACACGGTCCATGCCGACTTCCCGGTGGAGGCGGCGGAGGGGGCCTTCGCGGTGCCCTCCGAAGCGCCCGGAAGCCGGGCTTGCGATGCCGTGCCCACGGCGCAGCTCGCGGCGGAGGACCGCGCGCTTGCTCACGGGCCGCAGGGCAGCACGGGCATATATGCCGTGAACGGCTATGTCCGGGGCGAGGTGGTGCGGCCGGAGCCCAACACCAGCCTGATGTTTCCCCGCACGCTGATCCCCACGCTCCACGCCGAGATCCGGCCCGGCACCACGCGCCTGGCCTGCGCCGTGTGGGCCAGCACCTGCGACGAAGCCCCCGATTCAATCCCGGAGGAGGTCCTTGAAATTGCGCAACGATGTGAATGAGATCCTTGAAAGGATCGTTATAAAGGCCCGTGCCACCGCGCCGCTGGCGAAGACCTGCGAGACCCTGCCCTATGGCGGGGCGGGCAGTGCCTGGCGGCCCGCGCCCTTTGACGGCAACAGCTGGTGGACCGGCGGTTTCTGGCCGGGGATGCTGTGGCTGCTCCACACCCTGACCGGCGACGCGGCCTTCCGGGCCGAGGCGCTGCGGGCGGAGGAGCTGCTCACCGCCGAATTCAGGACCTTTGAAAAGCTCAACCACGACGTGGGCTTCATGTACCTGCTGTCCTGCGGCGCGAATTACAAGCTGACCGGCAGCGCCCGGGCCCGCACCGACTGCCTGCACGCCGCCAGCCTGCTGATGGGCCGCTTCAATCCCGCGGGCTTCATCCGCGCCTGGAACGAGCCTGAGCGGGTGGGCTACGCCATCATCGACTGCATGATGAACCTGTCGCTGCTGTTCTGGGCCACCGCGGAGACGGGGGACCCCCGCTTTGCCGCCGTGGCGAAGCGCCATGCCGATACCACGCTACAGCACTTCCTGCGGCCCGACGGCTCCGTGGCCCACATCGTGGAATTCGACCCGGTCACCGGCGAGAAGCTGCGGGAGCACGCGGGCCAGGGCTACGCGCTGGGCACCGCCTGGTCCCGGGGCCAGGCCTGGGGGCTGTACGGCTTCGCCATGGCCCATGCCAACACCGGCGACGCCCGCTACCTGGACGCGGCGAAGGCCGAGGCCGACTTCTTCGTCGCCCACATCCGCCCGGACGGCCTGACCGACTGCGACTTCATGCAGCCACAGACGCCCGAGCGCCTGGACAACATCGCCGGGGCCTGCGGGGCCAGCGGCCTTATGGAGCTGCACCGCCTGACCGGGGATGAGCGCTACAGGGCAGCGGCGGAAAGGCTGCTGGACGGCCTGATTGACCGCTGCTGCGACCTGAACCCGGAAGCCTGCGGGCTGCTGACCCACTGCACCGCCAGCTATCACGACGACGCGGCGGGCGTGCACACCAACATCGTCTACGGCGATTTCTTCCTGGTCGAGGCCCTGATGAAGCTGGCGGGCCGCGATCCGGCGCTGTGGTATTCCAGGGAGGCGGCGCAACTATGATCACCATCACCGCGAAGGACGCCAGCGGCGCCGTGCTGGCCCGGGCGAGCCACGACAGCGAGGCGCTGCTGTGCTTCGACCGGAGCTATGCCACGGGCGACGCGATCGAGATCGCCTCGGATGAGAGGCACCTGTGGGTCCAGCCGGACGTTTCCGTGCTGCCCGGCGAGGTCTTCCTGCCCGAGGGCCGCATGACCTGGCGCGTGCCCGTGGGGGAGCACCGGCTGGCCTATCGCGCCGGCGCGTTTACCGAGAAGCGGCACATCGTGTCCGCCCGGGCCATGACCGCCGGAGAGGTGTTGGCTGTGCGCTGCGTCAGCCGCAATCCCGCTGACCTGCGGGGCGACACGGATTTCTACCCGCACTGCACCGCCAACGTGGAGACCCGGAACGAGAGCTGCTTCGCCGCGCGGAACGTGATCGACGGCCTGCGGTTCAACACCTTCCACGGCGAATGGCCCTTTGAAAGCTGGGGCATCGGGGCCAGGGAGGACGCCTGGTGCCGCATCGACCTGGGCCGCGAGGTGGAGCTCGAACGCATGGCGCTGACGCTGCGGGCCGATTTTCCCCACGACGCCTACTGGGTGCGGGGGCAGGTGGCCCTGTCTGACGGCGCGGTGATCGAATTTCCGCTGGAAAAGACCGGCGAGCGCCAGTATATCGACCTCCGGCCACACCGCGACCTGGCTGCGCCTTGAACACATGATCAAGAGCGACGATCCCTCTGCCTTCCCGGCCCTGCGGCAGTGGGAGGTGTTCGGCAGGGATTGTTAAACGGGGATGCGCCCGCGGACGCGGGGCCGCCCCGGGGCAGCGCTGAAAACAGAAGCGATCTTCGCATCGGCATAAACACCGATGCGAAGATCGCTTTTTTATGTGACAGCCCTGCAATGTCCGTGGGGGAGCCTGTTTTATACTCCTCTCAGTTTAATCCAACGATTCACTCTTGACTTGCCGCCAGCAAGTCTGCGAGACCTCGCCTTGCCAGAGCAGAAAATGCCCTCCGCTGTTTTCGCTGTCTTAACCTGAGAGCAGTATTACTCCAGCGACCGCCTGTAGATCAGCCTGGCGTCAATGTGTATGCGCGATGTGAGGCGCGAGGGATCGGCGATCGTTTCCATCAGCAGCTTCACGGCCTGCGACGCCATCTGCGTCCTTGAAATCTGCATGCTGGAGAGCGAAGGATTCCTTGCAGTCCTAGAGTGTGTTTCTAAATGCCGGCCCGCAGGTTTACTGGCGGTAAATCAAGGGGAATCAACGCAGAAATGCAGTCAAAGACGCCGAAAATGCGCTTCAGGTATTTTGGAAACACACTCTAACCATGTTGATTAGGGAAAATGGCTATCAGGCCACTTTGAACAAGTAGTCATTGTCGCATAAAGACAAAAAGCACCTCTGAACCATAACGGCTCGGAGATGTTTTAAGCGTCTGTGGTCTTATTCCTTTATCGTAACTTCCTTTGCTGTTTTGATTGATGAAGCGCATTCCTCTACAGAAGGTACCTATATGCGTTCTGTTACCAATGTACTCGGAGCAGTCGAAACACCTGATACGGGTGCTGAAGGCGAAGAAGATGACGAAGATCAGAAGACTGAAGAAGATCTGATGTTGGAGGAAATTCGCAAGAGCGGAAAGCAGCCAAATGTATCTATGATCGCCTTCACCGCAACACCGAATAATATTCACAATTGGGTGTGCCTGCCGGGATGATCGCATCCGGAAAATCACTCTACGGTGACCTTCAGCTTGGCCGTCTTGCCACCGCATTTTGCGGTGACGGTGGCCGTCCCCGGATTCAGGCCCTCCATCCAGCTGGCCATCTTATCGCCTTCAAGGCGGACAAAGCTGACGGCATTACTCGGGGAACAGGTGTACTTAATGGGATATATGCAGGTCGAGGGGGTCAGCTTCAGCAGGGGAATCAGGCTGATTTCGTCGTGCACCTTGAGGGTAACGCTGTTCTTAATGAACTTGATGGACTTCGGCTTGGCGTACTCGCGCAACACCTTTTTGCCGTTCATCAGCTTGGTTTTCTTGTCATATTGCAGGCCGGGCAAGTCGGTCCCGCTGAAAGCGTCGTCGTTTGAGAAGACCACGGTGCCATCCTTATCAATTACCCATCGTGTATTCGAAACGACCTTCTTCAGCAATTTGCATCCGCCGAGATCTATGCCAGACAGTTTGTTATTTCTGCATTCAATGTGCCGAAGCTTTGAATTCTTGCCTAATTTCAGACTGGTCAGCTTATTAAACGAACAATCCAATCTATACAGTCCCGTGCTCTTGCTCACGTCCAGCTTTTTGAGCTTGTTGTAAGGGCACTGCAATTCTGTCAGCTTTGTGTTTTTACTCACGTCCAGCGTTGTCAGCTTGTTGCCAGAGCAATTCAGATATTCAAGGCTGGTAAAGAACTCGATCCCCTTCAGGCTGGAAATGCCCATATTGGGAAGCCCGATCTCTTCGACCTCTTTGATCTCCCTTGCGCTCAGCTTGCCGTCCTTGTTCTTATCAAAGCTCTTGACATATTTACGGAAGATGGCGTCCGGAAAGTTCTTCTTGTTGATGGCGACCGTCTTGCCGGACGCGAACGCGGTTGTAACGCTCAGCACCATCATCAGGGCCAGGATCAGCGCGAGTGTTCTTTGAACAGTGTGTTTCATGTTCGTTCCCTCCGTCTTTTGATTTGGCGGGACAGGCGTCAGGGTGGCTCGAAAAGCAGACTTTTGAAGCCGACCTATCAAGCGTACCAAAAGCGCCTGTTTTACCTGTTGTCAGTATTATAACATAACTGGCTTCAAAAGTCTACATTAGAGGCCATAAAATTGTTAATTATCCGCTCTGGCCCACTTCAAAAATGTGCTGTGGTTGACACCCAGCCTTTGTCCGGCCTGACGCGCGGATAGCCGGTGATCCCTCCATAGAGCGAGACACTTCTCATAGCCTTCGGGCCTCCCTTCTCTCGGCCTGCGTCCGAAGTGTACGCCGTTCCTCTTGGCAATCGCTATCCCTTCGGCCTGGCGCTGGTGGATGAACTCACGCTCCGTCTGCGCGACATAGGAGAGCAACTGCAAAACGATGTCAGCGATCAGCCTGCCAGCAAGGTCTTTTCCCTGGCGGGTGTCCAGCAAGGGCATATCCAGCACCACGATAGAAGCACCCTTATCCTTGGTGATGACCCTCCATTGTTCAAGGATTTCCTCGTAGTTACGCCCCAGGCGGTCAATGCTCTTGATAACAAGCGTATCGCCGGGCTTCAACTGGCGAACAAGATTTTGATAGACCTTCCGTTCAAAATCCTTGCCGGATCGGTGCTCTTTGTAGATTCGCCGGGGCGGTATGCCGAAGCCCTTCAAGGCTTCGATCTGTCGGTCAAGGTTCTGCTCGCGGGTTGAAACGCGAGCATAGCCAAAGGTTCGGGATTCCATAGAATATCGCCTCCTGTTTTGCATGGTCTCTTCAAGCATAAACAGAAAGCGCCTGTTTCACCAACAGGCTTGACAAAGCCTGTCGGGATTAGGGCGTGTTTCTAGAATACCTGAAGCGCATTTTCGGCGTCTTTGACTGCATTTCTGCGTTGATTCCCCTTGATTTACAGCCAGTAAACCTGCGGGAAATCGCCTTGAAATGCAGTCAAATCCACTCAAAACTGCATCTCCCGGCATTTAGAAACACACTCTAATGAATTCGTAAAAAAAGAGTACCCGCGAAGCGTTATGCCTCGCGGGTCTTTTCATAACATACGAAAATGCTTGAATGCTTTCACTATTGCCTGTTCCTTTTCAGGTGGACAGGTTAGCTTCTTGCCGTGGTCTGACTTCGGCAAGTTGTAGTTCTCGCGCTCGATGATTCCATATTTGCGCTTGGTCTGCGCGATATAGAGATGGGATACATTGAGCTTACAGTTTTCAGAAATCCATTTTTGTATTTCTGAGTAGGTCGCGCAA
>CACYWI010000044.1:1403-12434 GCA_902778045.1 uncultured Eubacteriales bacterium | reverse complement strand
ACGATGGCCCAGGGCTGGGACTTGTAGTAGCGGATGTGCTTCACCCGCAGGCCCGTCTCCTCCATGACCTCCCGGGCCACGGTCTGCTCCAGCGTCTCGCCGATCTCCACGAAGCCCGCCACCAAAGCGTAATAGGGAATATCACGGCCCCGGTACTTCGTCAGCACGATCTTGTCGCCGTGGGTCACCCCCACGATCACGGCGGGATTGATCCTGGGATAGACGCGCCGCTTGCAGTTGGGGCAGCACAGCGCCCGCTCGTCCGGCGCGTGGACCGTCTCCCCGCCGCAACGGCCGCAGAAGCGGTTGTCCCGGTACCAGTTGAACATCTGGAAGGCCGTCCAGGCGGCGAAGATGATCTCCCTGGGGCCCTCGACCCTGCGGCGCAGCTCCCGCACCGGCACACAGCTCCAGCCGTCGGGAAGCGCTCCCTCCGGCAGCCTCCCAAGAAAGCAGGGCGCGCCGTCCAGCGCGAACAGATAGCGGACCTCCGCCGCCGGGGAGATCTCCCCCACCCTCGGCAGGCGCACCACGCCGTCCCGAAGGCTGCACAGCAGGCCGCCCTCGCCGAAGGCAAACAGCAGGCCGTCCGCCGTGACGGGCACATCGGGAACGAATTCATTGCGCAGCACGTGCGGTGAAATATCCTGGATCATCGAAGCCGCCTCCCGTCACTGCGCTTCCCCACTCTGTATCATCTCCAACAGCTCCTCCTGCGTAAACAGCTGCAGCATCACCTGGTTGGGCAGGCAGATGATCATGTTACCCAGTATGCGCTCGTCCCGATTCTCAAGGGTCACGGTGCCCTGCTCCACGCAATCGTGGTTTGCGCAGGTGGAATCCTCCATGTACACGCCATCCGGGGTCAGGTGGATCAGGTTCTCGGCCTCCGTGCCGTCCGGCAGCACCTGCTTCAGCGGAAAGGTGAATTCCCCCTCCTCCGGCAGCGGCAGCCAGCCGCTTTGGGTATTGGTGGTCACCAGCACATAGCCCGGGGCGGGCTTCGGCGCGGCGGCTTCCTCTGTGGAAGCCGGCGCCTCCGCCAGCGCAGACGCGCCCAGCAGCAGTGCCAGTGCGATCAAAATCCATCTCTTCACGTTCTTCATATCAATCCTCATGCTTTTCGTGGGTGCTCTCCCAGTGGATCAGCACGGCCATTGCCGCGCGCATCAGCAGCACCGCGCAGGTCATGCCCACATCGTGCCAGTCCGGCGCGATGATCGTCTTCAGCAGCTCGCCCCCCAGCAGGAAGCTGAGGGCGGTGGTGGTGCCCTCGGCCAGGATCCGCTTGGCGGCGGACTGGCTCGTGAACACGCTGATCAGCGCCTTTACCGCCGATACCAGCAGCACGGCCACGCCGACCGCCTCCAGGCCCAGCATGGCATAGCGCACGACGACCAGGAAAACCTCCTCCAGTGTTTCAAACATGTCTCTTTCTCTCCTTTAATCGGCCATGTATTCCGCCGCGCCGCTGGTCATGCTGACGGCGCGGTCCCTCGCGATGAACAGCGCCTCGACGCCATCGATCCCCTCGATCAGCGCCGTGCCCTTCTCCGTGCCCAGGGCGAAGGCCGCCGTAGCCAGCGCGTCGCCCCACATCGAGCTGTCGGAGAAGATCGTCACCGACGCCAGCTCGTTCTGCACCGGCCAGCCTGTGGCGGTGTCCAGTATGTGGTGATAGTACACGCCATCCGCCTCGAAGCCCCGCTCGTAGATGCCGCTGGTGACGGTGCTGCCGCCGAAGTTCTTTGCCACCAGCATGTATTCGCCGGTGGGCTTGTCGATGTCCTGCACCCCCACCTTCCAGCAACTGCCGTCCGGCTTTAAGCCGATGGTGACGATGTTGCCGCCGAAGGACAGCACCGCGCTCCTGACACCCCGGTCGGCCAGGTAGGCCTTCACCGCGTCGGCGATGTAGCCCTTGGCGATGCCGCCCAGGTCGATCATCATGCCCTCGGGCAGCGTCACGGCATCGCCGTCGATGCCGATCCGCGTATAGTCCACCAGCGCCGCGGCCCGCTCGATGTCCCCGGCGTCCGGCACGATCTTCGCGCCGGAGGTGAAATCCCACATCGTGGACACCGGCGCGATGGTCACGTCAAACGCGCCGCCGGAGATCTCGCTGACCTCCATCGCCGTGCGCAGCAGCGTGATCGTGTCCTCGGACACCTTCACCGGCTTGCCACCCGCGTGATTGATGCGCCACACGTCGCTGCCCTCCACGGTGCGGGACAGCAGCTGCTCGTACCGGCCGCACTCGGCCATGGCGTCCTTCAGCACCGAGGCATCCTCCACATAGGCGGTCAGCATGATCACCGTGTCCAGGTAGAAGCCAACCTCAGTCTGTTTTTCTGTGTCCGCCGATGCGCAGCCGCCCAGCGAAAGCGCCGTCATGGCAGCCAGTATCAGCGCGAAAACCCGTTTCAAAGCCATTGATGCTCTCCAATCCCATTCCGTAATAGAATCCGGTCTGTTATCGTCCCGGCATGGCCCGGAGCGCCAGGAACACGCGTCTGGCCACGATGCCCGTCAGCGTGCCCACCGCCGCGCCCATGCCCACCAGGAAGGGCAGGTAGGTGTACAGCAGCTGAGGCGTGCGCATCACCGCCACGGCCATCAGCGTCTGGCCGATGTTGAAGCACACCGCGCCGATCATCGACGTGGCGACCACGCCGTTTTCCCGATTCCGGCGCACGAACAAGGCCACCGCCACGCCCGCCGCGCAGGCGACTGCCAGCAGGACGACGCACCACAGCATGTCGCCCCGCAGCTTCACCCCACGGTACAGCAGCCACGCCACCGCCGCAGCGGCCAGACCGCTGACCGTCAGCGCGCCGGCCGCCGGGTTGCGCTTGATCGCAAGCATCACGAAAAGGCTGAGCACGCCGCCGGACAGGCTGATCAGCACGGCGGTCACCGAGCCGTAGATGAAGCCCGACAGCACGGCCTTGGCCGCCATCAGCAGCACGCCGCTCTTCCAATCCATCAGGTAGATCGCGTACAGCAGCACGGTGTTGGCCAGGCCCAGCTTGATGCCGGGGATCGCCCCGCTCAAAAACCATGTGATGGGGATCGACTTGTCCAGCAGCCCCAGCACCAGCATCAGCGCCACCAGCAGCCCGTACAGCGCCACTCTGCGAGAATTTCCCTTCAAAACTTCAACCTCCGGACGGCCTATTCGCCGCGCACTTCCACCGATAATCTGTGGGGCAGGCACACGATGAAGCCGCCCATCACCCGCATCTCCAGGTTGTCCCGGGTGACCTGGCCCATCTGCACGCAATCCTGGTTTTCACAGTCCGCGTGGGCCATGTACACCGCTTCCCCCGTGATCTGCACGGTGTTCTCCCCCAGCCCGGGCTGGGTCACCGTCAGCGTATGGGGGCTGTCAAAGGGCAGGTCGATCAGCTTCTCGCCGTCAAGGGTCACATAGACCCGCAGGCCCTGAGCCTCCGGCTGAACGGTTTCGCCGTTCCATGCCGCCCCATCCAGCGTGATGACCGGCCCGGCGGCCTGCTTCTTCGCCACGCCGCAGCCGCACAGCAGCAGCGCCGATACAAGCAGCACTGCCGCCAGCGGGACCGCCCTCCGTGGAAACAGACTTCTCAACGCAACAAGCCTCCATATTAGACTGACCTTATTATATACTTTTTTTCCGGCCTTCGCAACTGCCAATCCTGATTAAACGATAAGCATTCCTTCGTTAAGGATAACAAATCATTGAGCGATCCGTGTCAAAACTCGTTCATTTCAATTGACTTCTTATTATTTATCTGCTATGATAATTCATGACGTATGGTTGTAAATATGTCCATGCGAACATAAAGGAGGGGTATTATGAACAGAATTGTTGCATTGCTGACTGTCCTGTGCATGCTGCTGGGCTGCGTGGCCTTCGCCGAAGGCGCCGACACGCTGACCGCCAGCGCTCAGGGCTTTGCCAGCGACGTCGCGGTGGAAGTGACCGTCGAAGACGGCAAGATCACCGCGTTGACCGTGGATGATTCCGCCGAGACCTATCCCACCGCGGGCATCGACCGCGCGGCAAGCGTTGAAAAGCTGATCGCCGCCATCGTCGAGGCCGGCACCACCGAGGGCGTGGACACCGCCACCGGCGCCACCTTCACCAGCACCGCCGTGGTTGAGGCCGTGAACAAGGCCCTGGCTTCCGCCGGTGACGGCGCCGAGGCTGCCGCCGACGCGCCCATGACCTTCACCGCCGGCGAGTACGAGGCCACCGCGGAGGGCTACAACGGCCCCGTGACCGTGAAGGTGACCTACGGTGAGGACAAGATCGAGGCCATCGAGGTCGTCTCCAGCGCGGAGACCGGCCACGTGGGCACCGTCGCCTATGACATCATGATCCCCGAGATGCTCGAGGCCAACGGCTCCGGCGTCGACAGCGTGTCCGGCGCCACCTTCACCACCCGCGCGCTGCGCAACGCGGTGAACGATACCGCCGAGCAGGCTGGCTGCACCAACCTGGACGCCTTCAAGGCCGCCAAGGTGGAGCACATCGCGGGCGATCCCGTTGAGGTCGAGTACGACGTGGTCGTGGTCGGCGCCGGCGGCGCGGGCATGGCTGCCGCGGCCCAGGCCGCCCAGGACGGCAACACCGTGCTGGTGATCGAAAAGAACGCCGAGGTCGGCGGCAACACCCTGGTGTCCGGCGGCCAGTATCAGTCCGTGATGCCCTACCTGGTGTGGGATCCCGCTGATCCCGACGCCACCACCGGCGTCTACGCGCACGACGGCCAGACCTACGACAAGGTCAAGAGCGTGCAGGGCTGCATCGACGAGCTGAAGATGATCCTGAACTGGTCCGAGGAGCCCTTCGACGCCGATTACTATGTGGACCATGAGTTCGTGGCGGGCGACGCCGCGGAGCTGTCCAAGCACGGCGTGCACGAGGAGTACCTGCCCGTGCTGAAGGCCCTGAAGGAAGAGATCCAGGCCTATCTGGATTGGGCGCAGCCCCAGCTGGACGCGGGCGTTCCCGAGAACCAGCTGACCCTGTTCTCCACCCTGAACCTGCACATCTTCCAGACCTACTACGGCGGCCTGCGCCAGAGCGCGGACAAGAGCGAGTGGATCTACGGCGACGTGGACCTGGTCTCCCAGTTCATCAACGGCGGCCAGGGCCTGAAGGAGTGGCTGGAGGATCAGGGCGCGACCTTCCGTGAGGACAGCCAGCCCACCCTGATCGGCGCGTTGTGGTATCGTGAAAACGAGTTCATCGGCTCCACCGTCGACCTGGACGGCGACGGCGAGCCCGAGATGGGCCGCTGGGGCAGCTACTTCGCCGCGCCCATGAAGACCATTTACGACGCCAACGAGAACAACGGCATCATGCTGCGCACCACCACCAACGAGCTGATCGTCGAGGACGGCCGCGTGACCGGCGTGAAGGCCACCTACTTCGACGGCACCCCCGTGACCGCCAAGGCCACCAAGGGCGTCATCCTGGCCACCGGCGGCTATGCCGCGAACATCAACATGGTGCTGGAGAACAACGTGTACTGGTCCACCGAGTACCTGTCCACCGCCACCAAGACCACCAACCGCTCCAGCCTGCAGGGCGACGGCATCGCCATGGCGGAGGCCGTCGGCGGCGCGACCACCGGCCTGGGCTTCACCCAGCTGATGCCCATCTCCTGGGTGGACAACGGCAACCTGGCCTTCGGCGGCGGCAACTACGCCTGCTGGATCAACCCGATGACCGGCCACCGCTTCGTGGACGAGGGCTCCGAGCGCGACGTGCTGTCCCTGGCCGAGTTCAAGAACGGCATGGAAGTGAACGGCACCAAGGGCGTGTTCCTGGAGTTCTATAACGCCTCCGAGATGATCCCCGGCCCCATCCAGCTGGCTGAGGGTGACTTCGAGGGCCGCTACTATCGCCGCACCATCGCCGAGCTGCCGGCGCTGTTCGAGCAGTTGGGCGTGACCGCCGATCCCGAGGTCGTCATCCAGACCATCCGCGACTATGACGCGGCTGTGATGGGCCAGGGCGAGTTCCCGGACGTGGGCAAGGCCATCGCCTCCCGCACCGTGGGCAACGTGGAGATGAACGACGACGGCAGCTACAACGTGGAGTCCTATGACCTGGACAACACCCTGCTGACCATCCGCCTGATGGCCCCCTCCACCCACCACACCATGGGCGGCGTGAAGGTGGACACCGACCGCCACGTGCTGGACGCCGACGGCAACGCCATCCCCGGCCTGTACGCGGCCGGCGAGGTCACCGGCGGCATCCACGGCGGCAACCGCCTGGGCGGCAACGCCATCGTGGAGATCTTCGTGTCCGGCCGCACCGCCGCGCAGGCCGTGACCGCGGACAACCAGTAATTTTCACACTCCATAGACCGGCCCGGGTCGGACGCGTTCCGACCCGGGCCTTGTTATTGGCTCAAGGGTTCTCATCCTCCCCTCTCCGCCATAGTATGGAACACCATTCTGCGGGGAGGGATCTTCATGCACACGAATCTGTTCTACGGCTGCGGCACGGCGCTGGTAACGCCGTTCAGGGGCAACCGGGTGGACTTCGACGCGCTGGAGGCGCTGATCGACTGGCAGCTGGACGAGGGCGCTGACGCCATCGTGGTGCTGGGCACCACCGGCGAGCCCGCCACGGTATCCGACAGCGAGCGCTGCGCCATCATCGAATGCGCGGCGGCCCGCTGCGACCGCAGGGCGCCGCTGATCGTGGGCACGGGCAGCAACGATACCCGGCGCGCCGCGAGCCTGTCCGCAGAGGCCCAGCGCCTCGGCGCGGACGCGGTGCTGGCGGTGACGCCCTACTACAACCGGGCCAGCCGCGAGGGGCTGATCCGACATTTCAACGCCATCGCCGACAGCGTGGACCTGCCTGTGATCATGTACAATGTGCCCTCGCGCACCGGCGTGAACCTGTCTGCCGACACCGTGGCCCAGCTGGCCAGGCACCCGAACCTGTGCGCCGTGAAGGAGGCCTCCGGCAGCCTGCGGCAGATGACGGACCTGGCCCTGGCCTGCGGCGACGGCGTGGCCGTCTACTGCGGCAACGACGATCAGGTGGTGCCCGCAATGGCCCTGGGGGCGCGGGGCGTAATCTCCGTGGCAGCCAACATCATCCCCGGTCCCATGCACGATATGGCCATGGACTGGCTGCGGGGCGAGGGCAAGCGCAGCCTGGACGCCCAGCTGAAGTACCTGCCCCTGATCCGCCGCCTGTTCGACGAGGTCAGCCCCATCCCGGCGAAGGCCGCGCTGTCCATCATGGGCAAAGTGGAAAACACCCTGCGCCTGCCCCTGTATCCCCTGGACGAGGACAGGGAGGAGCTGCTGCGCAGGGAGATGAAGCGCCTGAAGCTGATCTGACGTAAAACAGGGAACAGGCTCTGATCTGCCGCGCGGCAGCCACTATTCCTGTTCCCTGTATCCTATTGCCTGATTCCTCTACAGCAAATCAAACATGCTCACCTGCTTCGCCTGCGAGCTGCTCCAGTGGCGGCTGATCTCGTCAAGGTCGGCGTCCGTGAGGTCGGCAAAGGGCACCGCGCCCTTGGCGATCAGGGGGCGGTTGCCCTCGTAGCCCTCCCAGGCGTAGATCCAGTCGCAGGCGCGGTTCTGCAGGGCGTCCGTCTCACCGCGACGCCCGTCGGTATTGAATATGAACACGGCGTCCGCCATGGCGAACAGCAGCTTGTTTCGGGCGATGGCGTGGCTGACGGTGAACAGCGCGTCCGGATGCTCCCCCGAAAGCACCGCGGCCCTGCCCTCGCCCACCATGCGGGCAATGGCGTCGTTGGTCAGGTGCTCGTGCATGCCGCCGCCCAGCACGTCGATCAGCGTGCCGCCGTTTTCGGAAAGCAGCGTGGCCGCCAGGCGCGCCACGCCCAGCTCGCCGCCGGTGATCACCGCATAGCCCAGCCGTGCCGCGCCGCGCACCAGCGTTTCCACCGCCCGGCGCGCCTCCGGCGTGGTGCGCACGCCGCTGATGCCCGCGATGGCGATGGCGGGCCTGTTCAGAAGCTCCGCGTCGCCGCAGCTGTACAGCGCAGGCGGGGCCACGTCCTTCAGCTTCTCCTGCAGGCGGGCCGGATAGCCGGCATCATACTGGGTAATCACGTCGATGCCTTCCATGCCATAGTCATCCAGCGCATAGGACAGCTGGACCCCCCTGTGCAGCAGCGTGTAGGCCCGGTAGCTCTCCTCCTCGGAAAGGCCAAGATAGATCATCAGGCCGCTGATGTCCACGTCCAGCAGCGCCCCGATGGTGTGGAAACGCGAGGCGCGCGCGGCGGCCTCGAAGCGGCGGAACTCCTGCACGCTGTAAGGTCGGGCGTATTCCTCCTTGTTCGGCGAAAGCGCCAGGGTCAGCAGCATCGCGGCGTAAGCATCGTCGGTATGGCCCATGCCCACGCGCCTCCTTTATACATTCTCGTTTTATTGTATCACGTTCCCGGGCACTTTGCAACCCGACGCAAAACCCGCGGGACATCGCCCGCGGGTCGTTTCTTCATCAATCGTCAGACGCAGAATCCTCGAAGGGAATGTACCGCTCCTCCTCGTACATGCGCTTGATGATATCGTAGTGGGGGTGCTGCCGCCAGCCGTTTCCGGTGGAGCCGCGGCCCGTCACGCTGATCTGCGTGTTGGGCAGGGCCTCCTGCAGCTCCTTGTAATCCTCCTTGCTCAAACGGCAGCCGCCGATCCAGAGCCGCTTCAGCCAGGTCATCTGCTTCAGGGGCTTGTGGTTCTCGTACAGCGGATTGTGGTAGATGTTCAGGTCCATCAGCTTCGTCAGGCCCAGCAACGGGGTCACGTCGGTGATGTCGTTCAGGAACAGCTCCAAGAATTCCAGGTCCTTCAGCTCGGCCAGCACCGCGCAGTCGGTCAGCTTGTTGTCGGCCAGTATCAGCACGCGCAGCTTCTTCAGCCCGCGGATGAATTCCAGGTTGTCGATGTGGTTGTGGCCCAGGTCCAGCATCATCAGGTCCGTGCAATAGCGGATCGGCGCGAAGGTGGAATTGTCGAAGCCGTAGCTGTTGCCGGTGCCCAGGCCGGTGGTAAAGGCCGTGGCGTCGGTGCGCAGGCGGTACTTGCCGAACTCGATCCACCAGATGAACTTGATCTCGGGATGGGCGTCGAACAGCTGTCCCATCTGGCTTTCAGACAGCCCGCAATCGCACATGGACACCTTCTGCAGCTTCGGCAGGCGGGCAATGCAGGCCTCCATCGCATCCACGCTGGGCACGGGCACATTGTCCAGGTTCAGCTCGGTGGCGAGGCTGGACACCTTCTTGCCAAACACCATCACACTGTACTTCAGCCGCCCGCCGAGGGCGTCGGCGCTGATCGTGTCCACCTGTTCGTCGGTCAGTTCGATACTGGTGGCGTCCATCTCCTGAAGGTTGGGCATGTAATCGGCGAAGGCCATGTATGCCATCAGGTCGTCAAAGCTGCCGTTTACGGTCACCTTGCTGTCCTCGGTGGTCATTTCGCCGCCGGGCACATCGCAGGTGAACATGAAGCGCACGCCCGGATGTCCGTCGCAGAGCTGGGAAACCGCCTGGGCGGAGGCCTTGTTGCCCCGCAGGTCCACAGTATTCACGCCGTCCATCAGGCTCAGCGCGCCTTCTATGGCGCTCACGTCCAGCGGCTGGTCCTGAAGGTCCAGCTCGGTTTCATCCATGGCGTACACCCGCCCCATCAGCGGCACCCTGTAGATGAACCGCTTTTCGGGATAGGCCCCGGTCAGCCTCGCGATCTCCTCCACGCTCAGGGGCAGGGCGGTCACGTCCACCTCGTCGGCCGCGCTGTCGAAATAAGCGTTCTGCACGGGCACGCTCCAGCGAATGTCGCAGCCCGGCAGCGCCAGGGCCAGCGCGTCATGGGCGTCCTGGTCGAAGGCGTAATTCTCCCGCAGGTCCACGTGCTCCAGCGTGGCCAGCGATTCGATCGGCTCGAAGTCCGTCACCGTGGAGCCGCGCATGTCCAGCGTGGTCAGGCTCTCCATCTGGGTGAAGTGGGCCGGATACTTGTCCACCACCTGCACCTGCTTCAGCAGGGCGTACTTGGGGATGAAGCGCCCGTCCACACGCTCATAAAAGTGATTCAGGAAGCCGCCCACCAGCAGCGCGGCGCATACGATGCCCAGGCACCACTGCAGCGCCTTTGACACCGGCAGCCGCACGCTGAGCGTGGCCGCCAGCAGCACCAGCAGCACGCATGCGGAGCCCCACATCAACGAAGCCGGGCTGAGCGCGATGCCGCGCACCACCACGGCCAGCGCCACGGCCATGACGACCAGTACCCCCGCCGCAATGCGCCCGATCAGCATCGCCCGCTTACTCCTGTGCTTCCTTCCGGCGTGCCCCGCGCGCCTGCGTCCTTCCGCCTGTTTCATAAGCGCATCTCCCGATATAATACCCGTTTGTCATACCAATTCCTTTCTATTATATCGACTGAAATGTTGTTTTTCAAGGGCTTTTGGCACACAACTGTCGAATTTGATGAATTTTGCTTTCATTTTTCATACTTCTGCGCTATAATGGCAGCAGAAAGGAGCGGGGTGCTCATGGCAGACAAACCCCTTAGCCGGGCACAGCGGCGCGCGCTGGCAAAGAAGCGGCAGCGAACGCGCCGGCTGATGATCGCCGGCGCGGCCCTCGGCGCGGTACTGCTGGCGGTGCTTGCGCTGGTATTGCTCAGAAGGCCCATGCCGGACGGTACGGCACAGGCCGTGCCCTCCCCCGAAACGACCGCCCCGCCGGCGCAGACCGATACGCCGACCACCGAACCCACGCCCGAGCCCACGCCCGAGCCCACGCCGACACCGGAGCCGACCCCCACGATCGTGCCCGGCAGCATCCCGGACGTCGTATCCTTCTACACGCCCCAGGGGAAGAACTATTCCCCCCGGGTGCGCATGGGCGACAGCTACACCGGCCCATGGAAGAAGGGCAAGGACATCGGCAGCTTCGAGGTCATCGCCTCGGACGAGGCGCTGCTGGACGGTTCCTTCTTCGGCGACATATTCGGCGCGGC
>CACYWI010000044.1:0-1381 GCA_902778045.1 uncultured Eubacteriales bacterium | reverse complement strand
GGCTATACCCTGCGCTACACGCTGGACGACGGCAGCGAGATCCGCTATACGATGCTTTCGCCGAAGCACATCGAGCATACCGAGTACATCGAGTGCTGGCTGTACGACGACTACCACCAGACACCCCACAAGTTCTATTCCCACCTGAAGGGCTCCTCGATGAAATCGGACACGCTGATCACCTCCATCAAGCTGACGGCGGGAAAGGAAATCGGGCACGTCACCGACATCTGGCTGTCCGCCTTCATTGGCTGTCCGCCTTCATCTGCACCTCGCTGGAGGATTTCGACGAGGACAGGAACTACATCGGGAACACCGCCTGCACCATCCACATACTGAAGAAGTAAGGCATGGAAAGGGCCCCGCGCCGTCAATGGCGCGGGGCCCTCGCATGCTTCGGTCAGGAGATCAGTATGTTGTACAGCCGGGCTTCGGTGTCGTTGTGAACCACGCAGAAGGTATAGCTGGTCGGATAGACCTTGTCGCCCTTGGCGGTCTTCAGCACGTAATCGAAGGTCACATGGCAGGTGAAGCAGTTCTCCGACAGGGCATAGAATTCCGCCGCGTTTTCGTTCTTGAAGGACACGCTGCTGTGGGGCGTGGCGAAGGCATTGTTCAGGTTCTCGAAGATCGTCTCCGCGGGGCTGTTCTTGGCGCAGATCTTCTGGATGGCCCCCTTGCCCGCGTCCTTGGAGATGAACTTGGCCACCCGGCGGCCCAGCGCCAGCGCGGCATCGCTGAAGCGGTCGCGGAAGGTGATGTCCTCCCGGAGCGCGCAGCTCCAGGTCAGGGCCTTGTCGACGGACTGGGTCACGGCGACGTCCGCGCCATTTTCGTCCACGGCGGTCACCGAAGGCGTTACGCTGGCGGCGTCAAACAGGTATTCGACCATCACCGGGTTGGGCACCGATTCCGGCAGGAAGCCCGCCTCGAACAGGTTCTTTTCCGCAACCTGGGCATTTTCCGCGGTCAGCGCCTCGCCGTCCACCGTCACGATGTAGCCCTGCGGCGCGGTGATCTTGCAGGGGTAGGCGTGCTTTTCCTCGACGGGCTCGGGCGTGGGCTCCGGCTCGGGCTCCCGCAGCTCGACATGGGTGGTCACGCTGCCCAGCGTCCACAGCCGGTTGCCCTTGGGGCTGGTCTGCCCGCTGGGCACCAGCGTGAAGCTGGCAAAGCGCTCGCCGTTCAGCGTCACGTTGTACTTGCGCTCGTTTTCATCGGCGGAGAAGGTCTCCGTCCATTCCACGTCCCGGCCCTCGGCCAGGGCGTTCATGCTTTCCACATAGAAGGCCTTGTCGCCCACCTCCCGGGCGGAGGTATCCACATCGTACAGCGCATTGAAATCCGAATTCTCAAACAGCTTCGCCACGTCCTGGGCCAC
>CACYWI010000043.1 GCA_902778045.1 uncultured Eubacteriales bacterium | reverse complement strand
GCATGGTTGGCCCGGAAGGCCGTGCCTTCGGTCACGACGGTAAAGTCGCCGCCCGCGATGCGGATGCTGTCGTTGGCGTCCACGCCCCGCCCGGCGGCGGTGATCACATAGGTGCCGGAGGCGAACTTCACGTCGTCCTTGCCGTCGATGCCGCTGCCCGCGGGGGAATCGATCACCAGCGTCCCCGTGCCGTTGAAGGTCAGGTCCTCGTCGGAGAAGATCACCGCGTCCACGGTCTCATCGGCAAAGCCGGCACTGGTCAGCGTGTTCACGGTGCCCTCCGCCAGGGTGACAAACACCTTGTCGGCCTGTTTGACGCGTATCGCCGCGGAGTCCGCGCAGGCGATGTCCACGCCGCTGAGTACCAGCTGCACCTTCTCGTCGTCCTTCACGTCCACGACGACCTGGCCGTCGTTCAGCGCGCCGGTAAGCACATAGGTGCCGCCGTCCAGGATCGTGACGACGCCGTCCTCCACCGCCACCACGTGGGAGGATGTCTCTGCGGTGTCGCCGGTCAGTGTGATGAGGGTCGCCGTGGCGTCCCAGTCCCCGGCCAGGTCGCGCTCGGTGAAGTAATCGTCCAGCTGGGGAAGGGACGTCGCGCCCTCCCCCAGCGCCGTGCCGCACAGGGCGGCCACGGCCAGGACCAACAACATGGAAACCCGTCTATATAAACGCTTCATAGCGGAACCTCCTTTTCATTCAGAATTGAGAATGGAGAATTATGGTCGAAAGCCTTCGGATTCCTGTTTTCAGACAGACGCGACAACATTCCGCGCATGAGCTCAATCAAACAAATCCTGCAGGGCTTTGCACCGCCATTCTCAATTCTTGATTCTCAATTTGTATCACAGCTCCGAGCTGACGCTCTCCCCCTGCAGCAGCGCGATCTCCAGGTTGCCGTTGTGGCAGCGCAGGGCGTCGATCAGCGCCTTTTCCTTCGCGCCGGGCTTCAGGGTCAGCCGGTAGTTCAGCCGGAACAGGCTGCCCATGTTCACGGTCTTGACCTGGGTCAGCTTCCAGTCCTTGCAGTATTCGGACAGCAGGCCGTCGAACACGCCGTCGTAGTCCAGGTCCTCCGGGATGGTGACGCGCAGGGTCTTGGTCAGGCCCTTCGATTCCGGGTCGAAGCGGCCCAGCGCCAGGAAGATGGCGCACAGTATCAGCGCGAACAACGCCGCGTAGGCCAGGTAACCCATGCCCGCGATCAGGCCGGCCACCATCGCCATGAAGATCAGTGCGATCTCCCTGGCCGTGCCCGGGGCCGAGCGGAACCGCACCAGGCTGAACGCCCCCGCGGTGGCCACGCCCGCGCCGACATTGCCGTTCACCATCATGATCGTCACGCACACCAGCGCCGGCAGCGCCGCCAGCGTGGCCAGGAAGCTGTGGGACAGCCCGCCCCGGCGGGAGGCCGTCAGCGCGATGCCCGCGCCGATGGCCAGCGCCACCGCCACGCACAGCAGAAAGTCGGAAACCGGAATGACCGTCATGGCCGAGGAATCGAAGATGCCCCTGAAAATCGAATCAAGCATAGCGCCTGCCTCCCATCACATCGTCCGCGCCCATCAGCTGCCGATAGGCCGTGCCGTACTTGGAAAATGAAATCTTGCGGATGCGGTTCCCGCTGAGGAACCGCACCATCCACAGCGGTATGCCGCCGGGGGTCTTCAGCTCCATCAGCACCTGGTCCGGCCCCAGCAGCGCCGCGCCGTAGCAGCCGGTGCCCAGGTCCAGCCGGTCCGCGCGCCAGAGGATATTCTCGTCCAGCGTCAGGCGGAAGTCCTGGCCGTCGGTGGGCCTGTAGGCCTCCCGCTCGTAGCTCAAAAACACCCTCGGCAAAAGCGTTTCGCCGTAAAAACCGCGAAAGGCTTCGATCTCCCGGGCGATCTGGCCCTCGGCGGGCAGCGGCTCGCCGCGCCGCAGCGCCTCCATCACCGCCCGGTTGGGCAGCGTCAGCCGGCGCTTGTACACCACCGATTCAAACTTCTTCTTCAGCTCCACAAACACCTCGTCGCCCTCGCCGGCCCTGCCGTAGGCCCTGATCCGCAGCTTCTCCTTGTACAGCGGCTTTTCGATGCTGCGCCGCGCCAGGCGGAAGCTGTCGGTATCCAGGTACAGGTTGCGGATGGTGGAGTGGCCGAACGCATCCAGCGCCATGTGGCCCTGCATCGCGTCCTTCAGCAGCGCCGCCTGGCCGCGGGTCAGCATGTATTTCAGCTCGTAGCGCTTGAACGTCATCTGCGCGTTCATGAACCTCGCCTCCCTTTCAATGGGGCCATTATAGGGCGGCAGGCTTAAACGAAGCTTGAAGAAAAATAAAAAACCGCGCTTGCTTTCGCTGCGGCGCTCTGGTATAGTGGTTTCGAGGTGGACAACATGGCATTGGAATTTCAAGCACTGGCCCCGGAGCATGACGCCGCGCTGGCGGCGCTGATCCGGGAGAACCTGAAGGCCCACGACCTGGCCCTCCCCGGCACGGTGTACTTCGACGCGGGGCTGGACCATCTCAGCGACTTCTATTCCGCCCTGCCGGACCGTCGGGCCTACTTCGTGCTGATGGACGGCGACCGCCTGGTGGGCGGCATCGGGCTGGCGGAGATCGGCCTGTTTGAAAACTGCGCCGAGCTTCAGAAGCTGTACCTGCACGACAGCGTGAAGGGCCGCGGGCTGGGCTATGCCCTCATCCAAAGGGTGGAGGACGCCGCCCGGACGCTGGGCTACCGGCAGATCTACCTTGAGACCCACACCAACCTGGCCGCGGCCATACACATCTACGAAAAATCCGGCTATGTCCGAATCGACAAGCCGGATGCCGTGGTGCACGGAACGATGAACCGGTTCTATATTAAGGCAATAGGGGACGGGCAATAGGAGCAGTGGCGGCGCAGCCTTGGCCCTCCCCTTTGGGGAAGGTGCCGAACGCAGTGAGGCGGATGAGGTCGAAGACGTAAAGCGTATCGCCGTACGAACCCGACCTCATCCGTCTCGCCGCTTCGCGGCGATCCACCTTCCCCAAGGGGGAAGGCTTTTCTGCGCGGATGTCAATACCATACGGCGCTGCACAGGGCTTATCGGACATGCGAAGATCCTGAGCGCAGAAAAGGATCTTCTCGTCATGTACAGGCATTGCGAAAGACGCGGATGGCCGCGGTCCCGGCGGGTTTTCCTGTTGCCTGTACTTATCTTCAACAGCGGGCAATCTGAGATCATTCCTGTATGGCGCGCGTCAGCCACCATTCCTGTTCCCTGTTCCCCCGTTTCCCTAGTTCCTTTGTTCCTAATCCCTAATCCCTATTCCCTAATCCCTATTCCCTCTCCCCGCTCTCCCTCTCCCATATCAGCGTCTCCAGGGTCTGGTACAGATGATCGGGCTCCACGGGCTTGGACAGGTGGGCGTTCATGCCGACCTGGAGGGATTGCTGCACATCCTCGTCGAAGGCGTTGGCGGTCATGGCGATGATGGGTATGGTTTTCGCGTCGGGGCGGTCCAGGGCGCGAATGGCGGCGGTGGCCTGCAGGCCGTCCATCTCGGGCATGCGCACATCCATCAATATCGCGTCATACCGGCCCGGCGCGCTGCGCTCAAACATCTCCACAGCGATCCGCCCGTTTTCGGCGTGGTCGATCTCGGCTTCCTTCATGGTGATCAGCTGCTTCATGATCTCGGCGTTGATCAGTATGTCCTCGGCCATCAGTATGCGACGGCCCTTCAGCTTTGCCCGGCGCTTTTCCCGGAACAGGCCCACGCTGTTGCGCTTGGCGATGCGCTCGAACTCCTCAATCACATTGCTGGCGAACAGCGGCTTGGCCAGGAAGCTGTCCACGCCCACGTGGAAGGCCTCGTCCATGATCTCATCCCAGTTGTAGGCGGTCAGTATGATCACGGTGGTCTCGCTGCTGTACAGCTTGCGGATCTCCCGGGCCACGGCCAGGCCGTCCATCTCCGGCATCCTCCAGTCCAGCAGCACCAGGTTGTAGGGCTGTTGCTTGGCGTGGTTCACCTCCAGCATGTGCAGCGCTTCGGCGCCGCTGGTGGAGGTATCGGCGCGGATGCCCGCCTCGTCCAGCACCACCCGGGCGTGCTCGCAGGCGATGGCGTCGTCGTCCACCACCAGCACCCGCATGTCCTTGGGCTTGATCACATCCACGTCGGCGGCCACGGGCCGGTCGCAGTTCTTCAGGGTGACCACCACGGTAAATTCCGAGCCAACGCCCTTTTCCGATTCCACGGTGATGGTGCCGTTCATCATCTCCACGATGCTCTTGGTGATGGCCATGCCCAGGCCGGTGCTGCCGTACTTGTTGTTGCGGCTGCTGTCCTCCTGGGTGAAGGAATCGAATATCTTGGGCAGGAAGGCCTTGTCCATGCCGATGCCGGTGTCCTTCACCACGAACTTCATGGCCGACTGGTCGCCGAACACGGCGGTGCGCTCCACCGTGAGGGTCACGCTGCCGGGAGCCTCGGTGAACTTGATGGCGTTGCTGAGGATGTTGATCAGCACCTGCTTCAGCTTCATGTCGTCGCCGATGTAGTAGTTGCCCACGCTGCCGATCACGCGGCAGGCGTACTTCAGGCCCTTGTCGCCGCACTGGGACATCACCATGGTGTTGATCTGCTCCAGCATGCCGGAAAAGGAGAATTCCTCCTTCCGCAGGGCCAGCCGGCCGGATTCGATGCGGCTCATGTCCAGTATGTCGTTGATCAGGCCCAGCAGGTGCTTGGCGCTGCCGCTGATCTTCTCCAGGTACTGGCGGGTCTCCGGGGTCAGGGTGCCGTCCTTCAGCGCCAGGCTGTTCAGGCCGATGATGGCATTCATCGGCGTGCGGATCTCGTGGCTCATGTTGGACAGGAAGGCGGTCTTGGCCTTGTTGGCCTCCTCTGCGGCGGTGAGGGCCTCCGCAAGCGCCCGGTTGCGGGCCATGGATTCGCGCATCTCCGCGTCGATCACGGTAAAGCCCAGGCCGATGGCGTGCACGATGTGGTCGTCCCGGTCCTCGGCGTGGCGCACGCCGGCCATGCGCAGCATCTCGTAATACTCCTTGCCGTCGCGCCGGGCCAGATAGCGATAGGTGATCAGGCTCTCCTTCTCCAGCGCGGCGCGGATGTTGGCCGGGTCGATAAAGCGCATGAAGCCCTCGCGGTACTCCTCGTCCACACATTCCTCGCCGTAGCGGGCGAAGTTTTCGTAGTACGGAAAGTGCACGCCCTCCGGATACTGGCCGTTGTCGTTGGGATCGGCGCGGTAGCACACGGCGTCGTCCAGGTCCAGGTTCGCGTGGTACACGCTGCGGTAGTCCGAGGCCATGGCGGTGATCATCTTGTCCTGCTCCTCGCGGCGCCTCTGCTGCTCCAGCAGCTGCTCCTGCAGCGACACCCGCTGCTCCAGCGCCTGGTGCACCCTCTGGCTCTCGCGCACGTCCTCGTCCACGTCCTTGAAGCCGCACACCACGCCCATCCTGCCGCCGGGCATGTTCATCTTGGCAAATTCGATGCGGAAGTAGCGCTGGCTGCCGTCGTTCATCTGGCGCAGGTAGTTCACCGCGAACTGGGGCTTTTCCTTCAGCCGCCGCACGATGGCGTCCAGGGCCAGCTCGCGCTGCAGGCGCTCCCGGTCGCCCGGGGCCACGGTGGTGCGGATATAGTAATCCTTGGCCTTGGAATACTTCAGCTGGCCCAGCGCGTCGCGGATGGGCGCGGCGTGGGCGGTGAGGCCCTGGGTATCGCCCCGGTACAGCGAGAAGGTCTCCGTCTCCACGTCGTTGATCAGCCACACGGTGTGGTAGGATTCGCTGAGGGCCTCGATCACTGCCTGCCGCATGGCCATGTCCGATTCCATGCGCTCGCGCTTGCTGGTGATATCCGAAATAAACACATAGTAGATGCCGCCGTAGGCCTCGGTTTCGGTGTAGTGGCCGTAGTCGTCCACCCAGCGCACCGCGCCGTCCCGGCGGACGATGCGGTATTCCACATAGTCCAGATGGTCCACGCTGACAGTGATCTGCGCGTCGATGGAGGCCTGCACTGCGTCATAGTCCTCCGGGTACAGCATGCCCTTGAAGGTGTAGCCTGTCAGCCGCTTGAACTGGTCCAGGTCTTCGCAGCCGAAGATATCCAGCACCTTCTGGTTGGCATACAGCAGCTCCCCCGGCTCCCCGGCGCGGTAGATGAAGAACCCGCCCGGCATGTGCCTGCCGATCTGCTCCACGATGGGCAGCGTGTCCGCGTTCAATTCGAATTTCCTGCCAAACATAGCATCAGCCCCTTTATACAGCTATCATTCTACCATAAAGAGGGATGATGTGCAATAATTTGGAATTGGGAATGGGGAATGGCGGTTGGAATCCTGCCGGATGTCGATCCCATGCGGCACTGCGCAGGGATTATCAGACAGGCGAAGATCCTTCACTTCGTTCAGGATGACAAACGTTACGCTGTCATCCTGAGCGCAGCGAAGGATCTTCGCGTCATGTACAGGCATTTCGGAAAGCGCAGATTGCCGCGGTCCCGGCAGGTTTTCCTATTGCCTATTGCCTATGCCTGGCTGTTCCTATTGCCTGTTCCCTATTGCCTGTTGCCTAATCCCTAATCCCTATTCCCTATTCCCTAATCCCTATTCCCCATTCCTTCTCCGGTTCTCCCGCACAACGGCCTCGAAGTCCTGCACGGGGATGGGCCGGGAGTAGTAAAAGCCCTGGAAGCAGTCGCAGCCCATTTCGGTCAGGGCGCGCACCTGTTCGCCGGTCTCCACGCCCTCGGTGATCACGTCCATCTTCAGCTGCTCGGCCATGTCGATCACGGAGCCGAGTATGATGCGGCTGCGGTACACATTGCTCTTGCCGCGGATGAAGCCCATGTCGATCTTCAGCACGTCGGCGTGGATGTCCTTCAGCAGGCTCAGCGAGCTGTAGCCCTTGCCGAAGTCGTCGATCTCCACGATAAAGCCGGCATTGTGCAGCTTTTCTACGATGCGGTTCTGGGCCTCCGTATCCTCGATCAGGGCGGTCTCGGTGATCTCCACCCGCAGGCGGTCGGTGGTCACGCCATACTTGTGGCACAGGCCGGTCAGCACCTCCGGCACGTCCAGGTAGTTGAAATCCGAGGGGTCCACGTTCACAGAGATGTACAGGTCCTCAAATTCGGTGCCCTTCCAGCGGCCCAGCAGCGCCACCACCCGCTCCCACACATAGGCGTCCAGGTGGGAAAGCAGCTCCGATTGCTGCAGCACGCCCAGGAAATCCATCGGTGGCACCACGCCGCCCTCCCGCAGCCAGCGCACCAGCGCCTCCGCGCCGCGCACGGTGCCGTCGCGCATGACCTGGGGCTGCAGGTACACCATGAAGTCCCCGTGCTGCAGCGAGCGCTCGAAATCGGAGATGATGTGCTGGTCCTTCAGCTTCTGGGCGGTCATGCCCGGCTCGTAGTGGCTGATCAGCCGCTTGCGGTCGCCCCGGATGGCGTTCAGCGCCAGTCCGGCGTGCTCGATCATCGTGGCGATGGGCAGCTCGATATCAGTGATCGCGTACACGCCCAGCTGGATGCTGATGGTATAGATCGGGCTGTCCACCAGCTTTGCCGCCTGCTGAAGGTACCGACTGAAGGCCTCCTCGTCAAACTTGCTGGCCTTCACCAGCAACACGAAGCGGTCGTCCCGGTAGCGGCCATAGATCTCCTCGTGGGTACAGCGCTCGCGCAGCAGGTCCGCGATGCCCAGCAGCACCCGGTTGCCGCCCTCGATGCCGTACAGCTTGTTGATCAGCTGGAAGTTGCGGATGTTGTCCATCACCAGCAGGTAGCGCTCGTCCGGCTGCTCGATCAGGCGCCTGCGGATCTCCCGGAACAGCTTTTCCTGGGTGTACAGTCGGGTCAGCACGTCGTGGGTGCTGATGTAGTCGGCATTGTCGTTGTGGTCGTCCTCGTCGTAATCGTTGTCCGGCCCGTACAGGCGCACGCAGTCGATCACGCACAGCTCCAGCTCGCCGTTCAGAAGCTCCAGGTAGATGGGCACGGAGTGGGCGATCTGCTTGTTGCCCTTCATGTGCTCCACCTTGTCGTGGGCACAGTGGGTCATGCAGGCTTGGTAGCCCGAGCAATTGGCGCAGCGCATCGTGCGGTCCCAGATGCGGAAGCACTCCTGGCCGTAGTGGATGCTGCCGTCGTGCTTGACCTCAAGCACCCGGCACTCCTCCACGTCCACCAGCTGGACCAGGTCGTAGGTCCTGCGCAGGGAATCCAGCAGGTCGTTGATCTCCTGCACGGAGTAGAGCTTCAGATCTCTGTAATCTTTCATCTATCACAGCTCCAGTAGGCTTGTGGTATATCTTTTCACCGTGATTATAACACATCGCGCAGGCGTTTGTCCATACCCGAGAGCGCGCCGCCAGGCCGGGAAAACCGCCGGAACGGCAAATCCATCAACCTGCTTAAACAAAGCGGACCTTTTTCGGCAGATTGCGGATTGAACGTCTGTGAAAGACATGTTAAACTAAAATATGGGTATATGTCCAAAACTGTTTGCAAGGGGGATACATTATGAAGAAGCTGCTTTCAATCCTGCTGACGCTCGCGCTGCTGGTTATGGGCTTCGCGCTGGCGGAGGGCGAGAAGGTCACCGCCCAGGGCGTAGGCCAGGGCATCGACGGCGACGTGGTGGTGCAGGTGGAGGCCGACGCCGCCACCATCTACGCCGTGGAGGTGCTCGAGCAGAACGAGACGCCCGGCATCGGCTCCGTGGCCGTGGAGAAGCTGCCCGGCGAAATCGTCGCCGCCAACAGCATCGCCGTGGACGCCATCGCCGGCGCCACCGTAACCAGCAACGCCATCAAGGACGCCGTGAAGCGGGCACTGGCCGATTCCGGCATCGACACCGCGCCCTTTGAGACCGCGCCGGAGGCCGCAGACGCGGCGGAGAAGACCGCCGAGACGTTGGACTGCGACGTGGTGATCGTCGGCGCGGGCGGCGCGGGCCTGACCGCCGCCGTGCGGGCCACCCAGGAGGGCGCGAAGGTGCTGGTGCTGGAGAAGATGCCCTTCGTGGGCGGCAACAGCCTGAAGGCCTCCGGCGGCATGAACTGCGCGGACACGAAGTTCCAGGCCGCCCTGGACATCACCGACAGCGGCGTGCCGGAGTTCATCGAGGACACCATGAACGGCGGCCACGGCATCAACGACCTGGACCTGGTGGTCACCATGGCCGAGAACAGCGCCGAGGCCGTGGACTGGCTGGAGAGCATCGGCGCGCCGCTGCCCAAGGTGGCGGCCACCGGCGGCACCGTGCACAAGTACCTGCACTCCCCCGAGGACGGCAGCCCCGTGGGCTCGTACCTGGTGGCCAAGCTGAACGAGGAGGCCGAGCGCAACGGCATCCAGATCATGCTGAACACCACCGCCACCGAGATCATCATGGACGGCGGCGCGGCCGCGGGCGTGAAGGCCGAGGACGCGGAGCACGTCTATACCATCAACGCCAAAGCCGTGGTGCTGGCCACCGGCGGCTTCGGCGCGAACTTCGAGCTGATGTGCTCGTTCAACCCCAGCCTGGCCAACGCCGTGACTACCAACCATCCCGGCGCCACCGGTGACGGCATACTGATGGCCGAGGCCGTAGGCGCGGCCACCGTGGACATGGACCAGATCCAGCTGCACCCCACCGTGTACCAGGCCACCAGCATGCTGGTTTCCGAGAAGATGCGCTCGCTGGGCGCGATACTGGTCAATGCCGAGGGCGTGCGCTTCACCAACGACCTGGCCACCCGCGACGCCGTCTCCAACGCGGAGCTGCAGCAGACCGGCGGCTACGCCTGGATCATATTCGACCAGAACCTGGTGGACAACAACAAATCCGCCGCCCAGTACATCGAGCAGGGCATGGCCGTGACCGGCGACACCTATGAGGCGCTGGCGGCGGCCATGGGCGTGGACGAGGCCGCCTTCGTGAAGACCATGGAGACCTGGAACCAGGCCGTGGCCAACGGCGTGGACGAGGAATTTGGCCGCAACAACGGCATGGACGCCGACCTGTCCACCGCGCCCTATTTCGCCATCCAGATCGCCCCCGGCATCCACCACACCATGGGCGGCGTGAAGATCAACACCGCCACCGAGGTGCTCGATACCCAGGGCAACGCCATTCCCGGCCTGTTCGCCGCGGGCGAGACCACCGGCGGCGTGCACGGCGGCAACCGCATCGGCGGCAACGCCGT
>CACYWI010000042.1 GCA_902778045.1 uncultured Eubacteriales bacterium | reverse complement strand
TCGTGGGTGTGGGCGGGCATGGTGTTCCACACCGAGCCGGGCTCCAGCACCGTCATGCCCATGGAAAGCTGGCAGGTCTTCAGCACGTCGGGATGGATGAACTGGTTGATCACCCGCTTGTTGCTGGTCTCGGCGCTGCCGCAGGGCTTCTTGGCCGCGTCCGCGATGCGGATCAGCTTGTTCTCATAGCTGGTGTGGGCCGGGGCGGAAACGATTCCTTGTAGCCCAGCTCGTACACCACGCCGTCCACGGTCACGCTGCCGGCGCCGCCCACGTTGAACATGCCGCACTCCCGGCGCTCCAGGAAGTAATCGGTGCCGAAGTTGTGCCACACGTCGATGCCCTTGTCGATGGACACGCTGTCGCTGACGGGCATGATGCCCAGGGTGACCATGCGGTCCACGTGGCTGTACACGGCGTTGACCGTGTCCGGGGTAAACAGGGTTTCGATCAGGAATTCCGCGCGGGTCTCTTCAGTGGTGTAGCGGCTGAAATCGCGGGGGCCGCAGGAGTAGCGAATGTCCAAGTGATCTACCTCGCTTTACTGTTTATTACGGCGCGATGCGCGCCTGCTTACTAAAATTATACTGTCACGCCGTAGGTTTTGTCAACGGCGCGGACAGGCAAAACACAATATTATTTCAGTTGGGAGGATTATTCATGGCACAGCTCAATTACCAGGTGTTGCGCGCGTCCGGCTACAAGGGCTTTATCCAGGAAACGGGCGTTGAAAAGGTGATGCAGTTCGGCGAGGGCAACTTCCTGCGCGCCTTCGTGGACGACTTCTTTGACATCGCCAACGAAAAGGTGGGCTGGAACGGCAAGGTGGTGCTGGTGCAGCCCATCGGCGGCGGTCTTTCGGAGCTGATCAACAAGCAGCAGGGCCTGTACACGCTGTACCTGCGGGGCAGCCAGAACGGCCAGAAGGTGGATGAAAAGCGGGTGATCTCCGCGGTCAGCCGCTGCCTGAACCCCTACGGCGAGTGGGACAAGGTGCTTCAGTTCGCCCGCAGCGACGCTCTGGAGATCATCGTGTCCAACACCACCGAGGCCGGCATCGTACACGACGACGAGAGCGGCTTTGACCAGGCGCCGCCCCACAGCTTCCCCGCGAAGCTGACCCGGGTGCTGTACGAGCGCTTCACCGCGGGCAAGAAGGGCATCGTGATGCTCTCCTGCGAGCTGATCGATAACAACGGCAAGGAGCTGTTGAAGTGCGTCAACCAGTACATCGACGATTGGAAGCTGCCCGAGGACTTCCGCAAGTGGGTGAACGAGGAGAACATCTTCTGCTCCACGCTGGTGGACCGCATCGTGCCCGGCCGCATCCGTGACGAGGCCGAGGTCAAGCGCCTGGCCGAGCAGAACGGCTATGACGACCCGCTGACCGACGTGGGCGAGATCTTCGGCGTGTGGGTGATCGAGGGGCCGGAGGGCCTGGAGGACAAGCTGCCCTTCAAGGCCGCGGGCTGCCCGGTGATGGTGGTGCCGGACGTCACCCCCTACAAGAAGCGCAAGGTGCGCATACTCAACGGCGCGCACACCGGCTTTGTGCTGGGCGCGTACCTGGCGGGCTATGACATCGTGCGCGACTGCATGCACGACGACACCGTGCTGGGCTTCATGAACAAGATGCTGCATGAGGAGGTCATCCCCACGCTGCCGCTGGACAAGGAGGACTGCAAGCAGTTCGCCGCCGCGGTGCAGGATCGCTTCAACAACCCCTTCGTCAACCACGAGCTGATGAGCATTTCCCTGAACTCCACCAGCAAGTGGCGCGCCCGCAACATGCCCACCTTCCTGGACTATGTGGACCAGATGGGCGCCCTGCCGCCCTGCCTGACGGTCAGCTTTGCCGCCTACGTGGCCTTTTACAGCAATGACATCCAGGCGCTCACCGACAAGGGCCTGGTGTGCAAGCGGCCCAAGGGGAACGAATACACCGTGTCCGACGACCGCTGGGTGCTGGAGTTCTACAACGCCCACAGGGACGACGACGAGGCGACGCTGGTGCACGCCGTGATGACCAACACCGACATGTGGGGTCAGGACCTGACCCAGGTGCCCGGCTTCGAGGAAGCGGTGGTCGGCGCGCTGAAGCTGATCCGCACCCACGGCGCGCTGAAGGCCTTTGCCGCCTGCCTGTAAATGGAGATGAAAGCAATGAATAAACTGGTACGCATTACCCCTGCCGATATGGTGGCCGTGGCGCTGACGCCGCTGAAGGCGGGCGAGACGGTGGACTATGGCGCGGGCAGCGTGACGCCTACCGAGGATATCACCATGGGCCACAAGGTGGCGTTGCGGGATATCGCCGCGGGCGAAAAGGTCATCAAGTACGGCTTTCCCATCGGTGTGGCCACCCAGGACATCCCCCTGGGCAGCCATGTGCACACCCACAACCTGCATACCGGCCTGTCCGGCGCGCTGGAATATGAATACCATCCCACCCATCCGCAGCTGCCGGCGCGGGAGGCGGCCACCTTCATGGGCTGGCCCCGCAGGCTGGGCCGCCCGGGCATCCGCAACGAGCTGTGGATCATTCCCACCGTGGGCTGCGTGAACGACAACGCCAAGGCGCTGGAGAAGCTGACTCAGAAGCTCGTGGGCGGCGCGGTGGAGGGCGTGCACGCCTTTACCCACCCCTACGGCTGCTCCCAGATGGGCGGCGACCAGGAGAACACCCGCCAGGCGCTGGCGAACCTGGTCACCCATCCCAACGCCGGCGGCGTGCTGCTGCTGGGCCTGGGCTGCGAGAACAGCGGCGTTTCCGAGATCATGAAGCGGGTGGGGGACCACGACCCCGAGCGCCTGCGCACGCTGATCTGCCAGGATGTTGAGGACGAGCTCGAGGCCGGCATGGCGCTGATCGAAGAGCTGGCAGAACGCATGAGAAAGGACGCCCGCAGGGAATGCCTCGCCAGCGAGCTGGTGGTGGGCCTGAAGTGCGGCGGATCCGACGGCCTGTCCGGCATCACCGCAAACCCGACCATAGGCGTTTTTTCCGACCTGCTGGGGTCTATGGGCGGCACCACGATCCTCACCGAGGTGCCGGAGATGTTCGGCGCGGAGACAATATTGATGGACCGCTGTGCCGATGAGGCGCTGTTTGAAAAGACTGTGCACCTGATCAACGACTTCAAGGGCTACTTTGAAAGCTATCACATGCCCGTGTACGAGAACCCCTCACCGGGCAACAAGGCCGGCGGCATCACCACGCTGGAGGACAAGGCCCTGGGCTGCACCCAGAAGAGCGGCTCCGGTCCGGTAAAGGGCGTGCTGAAATACGCCGAGAAGGTGGAAAATCCGGGCCTGAACCTGCTGTCCGCCCCCGGCAACGATCTGGTGGCCTCCACGGGGCTGGCCCTGTCCGGGGCGCAGCTGGTGTTGTTCTCCACGGGCCGCGGCACGCCCTTCGGCTGCCCGGTACCCACGGTGAAGATCGCCAGCAACAGCCCGCTGGCCCAGAAGAAGCACAACTGGATCGATTTCGACGCCGGCCGCCTGTTGTCCGGCATGACGCTGGACCAGCTGGGCGCGGAGCTGATGGCGCTGGTGCTTTCGGTGGCCGGCGGGCAGCCGACCCGCAACGAGGCTAACGGCTTCCACGACCTGGCCATCTTCAAGCAGGGCGTCACACTATAAAGCATACAGGAGCGACACGACATGATCACGAACGACAAGGGCATCGTCGAACTGAAGCACCACATCCTGCGGGAGGTCTGCCGCCTGGCCTGGTCGGGACAGCTGGACGCGGAGGGCACCGAGGAGATCGTCTACCGCGTCAGCCCCGGCCCCAAGCCCCAGTACCGCTGCTGCGTGTACAAGGAGCGGGAGATCCTGCGCGGGCGCATCCGCCTGGCCATGGGCCACAGCCCGGAGCCCCAGCACCCCACCAGCAACGTGGTGGCCGTGATCCCCGCGGCCTGCGACGATTGCCCCATCCAGGAATACTCCGTTTCCGACATCTGCCGGTTCTGCCTGGGCAAGGCCTGCCTGAACGCCTGCCGCTTTGATGCCATCGCCCCCGGCGACACCAAGATGCGCATCGATCCCGCGAAGTGCAAGTCCTGCGGCCAGTGCGCGAGGGCATGCCCCTTCGGCGCGATCATCCACCTGGAGCGGCCCTGCAGGAAGGCCTGCCCGGTGAACGCCATCTACTACGACGAGGCCGGCATCTGCAAGATCGACGACGAGAAGTGCGTGCACTGCGGCCACTGCATCCACAACTGCCCCTTCGGGGCCATCGGCTCGAAGATCTATTGCGTGGACGTGATCGAGGCCATTCGCGCGGGCAAGCGTGTGGTGGCCATGTGCGCCCCCGCCACCGAGGGCCAGTTCGGCAAGGACATCGGCATGGCCGCCATGCGCGCCGCGCTGAAGAAGCTGGGCTTTGCCGACATGGTGGAGGTGGGCCTGGGCGGCGACATGACCGCCGCCTACGAGGCCGTGGAGTGGATCGAGGCCAAGAAGGAGGGCCGGAAGATGACCACCTCCTGCTGCCCGGCGTTCATATCGATGCTGCACCACCACTTCCCGGAGCAGTATGAAAAGAACAAATCCACGGTGGTTTCGCCCATGGTGGCGGTGTCCCGCTACCTGAAGAGCCAGGACCCCGACTGCGTGACCGTGTTCATCGGCCCCTGCATCGCCAAGAAGGGGGAGACCCTGAACCCCAACATCGTCGACAGCGCCGACTTTGCGCTGACCTACGGCGAGATCGTGGCCATGCTGGATTCCGCGGACGTGGCGCTGACGCCGGTGGCGGAGGACTATCAGGAGGCCTCCGTCTTTGGCAAGAGGTTCGCCGGCAGCGGCGGCGTGGGCAGCGCCGTGCTGCAGGTGATGAAGGAGCTGGGCGAGGACACCTCGGACATCCGGCTGCTGACCTGCGCCGGCGGCGACGAGTGCAAGAAGGCGCTGACGCTTTTGAAGGCGGGCAGGCTCCAGGAGGATTTCATCGAGGGCATGATGTGCCCCGGCGGCTGCGTGGGCGGCCCCTCCAAGCACCAGGCCGAGAACGTGGTGATCCGGGACCGGACCACGCTGCTTTCAAGGGCGGACGGGCGGAACATCCTGGGGAACCTGGAGAATTATCCCATGGATCAATTCTCGATGTACCGCGACGGCCACCTGGAGGGAGAGGGCGGTCCCTTCAAGCGGGAGGAATGAATCGATGAGCTATGAAAACCGGCAGAAGGCCCGGGAGCTGAACGTGGCCTACATCGGCGGCGGCTCCCGGGGCTGGGCCTGGGGCCTGATGATGGACCTGGCCATGGACCCCGACATGTGCGGCACGGTGCGGCTGTACGACATTGACGCGCCGGCGGCGCGCCGCAACGAGATCATCGGCAACCGCATCAGCGCCCACCCGGACGCCCTGTCCCGCTGGCGCTATGAGGTCAGCGACACGCTGGCCGAAGCGCTGAAGGGCGCGGACTTTGTGGTGATCTCCATACTGCCCGGCACCTTCGAAGAGATGCGCTCGGACGTGCACCTGCCCGAGCGGGTGGGCGTGTGGCAGCCGGTGGGCGATACCGTGGGCGCGGGCGGCTTCATGCGGGCCATGCGCACCATACCCATGTTCGTGGAGATCGCCGAGGCCATCCGGGACCACGCGCCCAAGGCCTGGGTGATCAACTACACCAACCCCATGAGCCTGTGCGTGCGCACGCTGTACCACGCGTTCCCCGGCATCAAAGCCTTCGGCTGCTGCCACGAGGTGTTCGGCACCCAAGCCCTGCTGTGCCAGATGCTGGAGAGGGAGTACAGCATTCCCGGCGTGACCCGGCAGCAGCTGTACACCACCGTCACAGGCATCAACCACTTCACCTGGCTGACCTGCGCCAGCTACAAGGACATCGACCTGATGCCGCTGTATGCCCGGTTCGCGGACAGGTATTATGAGAGTGGCTTTGACGACGGCGGCAGCGACAACTGGATGAACAACCACTTCAAGTGCGCCCATCGGGTGAAGTTCGACCTGTTCCGCCGCTACGGGGCCATTGCCGCCGCGGGGGACCGGCACCTGGCGGAGTTCACCGCGCCCTGGTACACCCGCACGCCGGACACCGTGCGCGACTGGAAGTTCCAGCTCACGCCCGTGGACTGGCGGGTGAAGGACCTGGGGGATCGGATGAGGCGCTCCGACGCGCTGATCTCCGGCGAGGAGGCGCTGGTGCTGAAGCCCTCCGGCGAGGAGGGGCACCTGCTGCTCAAGGCCCTGCTGGGGCTGGGGGACATGGTGTCCAACGTGAACATCCCCAACTGCGGCCAGATCCCCAACCTGCCCCTGGGCAGCGTGGTGGAGACCAACGCGCTGTTCGGGCTGGACCGCATCGAGCCGGTGTTCGCCGGACCGCTGCCGGGCGGCCTGCTGCCGCTGGTCGCGCGGCACGTGCACAACCAGGAGAACACCCTGGCCACGGCACTGTCCTGCGACCGGGCGCTGGGCTTTGTCACCTTCATGAACGACCCGCAGACGGCCTTCGTGGTGCCTGCGGACGGGCAAAGGCTGTTTGACGACATGCTGGAGAACCAGCGGGCGTACTTGCCGAAGGGCTGGTTCAGGTAGTTTATACTAAACTCAAATAGAATAAAGACAATCCCCCTTGACTTGCCGCCAGCAAGCCTGCGGAACTTCGCCTTGCCATAACGAAAAGTCTGCTCGTATGATTGCCCAGATCCTAATTGAGTTTAGTATGAATGAAATCAGGGATGGCCAACGGGCCATCCCTGATTTCATATTTCGGGCCTCCACCCGTCCAGCACGACCTCCGGGGTGATCCCGGCGGCCTCTTCGTCGGTCAGCCGCCTGGCCCTGGGGTGGCGGAGGGAGAGGTCGCTGCGCGCGCCGGTGGTGCCCCATTCGCCGCAGCGGTCGGTGATCTCCCGCACGCCGTCCCAGTTCTGCCAGTCCTCAAAGCCCGTGGGGCTCACATGCGCGTCCATGTCGCAGGTCAGGAACAGCGTCCGGGCATAGGCACGCCAGGGCCTGCCCAGCTTGCCCCCGCCCTCCGGGCATTCCCCGGTCAGGCGGCAGCGGCGGAATACCAGGCCCCAGGGCTGCGCTTCGGGGGTGTTGGCGGCGGTGTACCAGCCGCCCCTTTCGTTCATGAACAGCGTGCAGCCCTCAAACCAGCAGCGGTAGGGACCGAATATGAAGTCCACGTCGCCCTGTATGAAGCAGCGCTCGAAGTACTGGCGGCCGTGGGTGGGCGGGCAGTCACCCACGGAATCCACGCACTCCACGCCGTCGCAGCCGCGCGGGGCGGCCTCGGCCAGTACCTTGGGCATCACGGGCCCGCAGAACAGCGTGTCCTGGTGGGCGATGAAGCGGCAGCTGCGCCACACGCCCCGATCGCCCGCGGCGTAGACCGCCACGGCCTGGCCCACGTTCCGCCCATCGCCGGCGTCGTTGCGCACGGTCAGGTTCTCCACGGTCACGTCGCTGCCCAGCACCAGCAGTGTGGCGGAGAGGAAGGTGCCCTTCTCCCTGCCGTCCGGCCCAAGGTCCTTGGCGCAGCCGGAGCCGGTGAGCACCGCGCCATCCTCGGCCAGTATGCGCAGGCCGCTGCGGTGGATCACGACGCGCTCGGCGTAGATCCCGGGCCGCAGCGCCAGCGTGTCGCCGTCCCGGGCGGCGTCCACGGCGGCCTGAAGCCCGGTCTCGGGGGTCACGATGTGCTTCACGGGTTCAGCGCTCCTTCCAGGTTTTCGAGGAACAGCCGGGCGGCCTCGGCGTTGTCGGGCTTCGTATTCTCCAGCGTCATGGGCAGGGCGTGCCGCCTGCCGAAGTCCAGCAGCCTTTCATAGCGCATCAGGCCCGTGCCGCAGGCACAGGCCCTGGTCATGAAGGCCTCCGGGTCCACGGTGTAGTCCTTCAGGTGCAGTACGCTGATCCGGTCCCCCAGGCGACGGAGGGCCTCGTCGATGATGGCGTCGGCTTCGGCGCAGTTTTCCCGGGTCAGCAGGTTCACGGCGTCCAGTATGATGCGTACATGATCGGATTTCAGCGCGTCCAGCAGGCGCTCGGCCTTCTCCGGGGTGTTCACGATGTGGCAGGCCACCGGCTCGATGGCCACCAGCGCGCCCTCCTCCCCGGCCCAGCGCGCCACCGGAGCGACGTTGCGCAGGAACAGTTGGAAGGCCTCCTCGCTGTCCGGCGGCAGGTCCAGGCCGGGGGCGGCGGGCGTCTCGGTACCCACCACGCCCGCGCCGATCTTCACAGCAAAGCGCAGATGGGCGCGGTAGATCTCCCGGGTTCGGGCCAGGGCCTCGGCGTCGTCGGTGGCCAGCTTCAGGTAGCAGCCCAGCACCGCGCAGCCCATGCCCCGGTCCTCGAAGGCGGCCTTCACACGAGCGGCCAGCTCGTCGGTCATGCGCGCCGGCGCTTCGTTCATCGGGAAGTCCGTAAGCGCCTTGGAAAGCGCCAGGTGGGCGCAGGAGAAGCCCTGGGCCTTCGCGAAGTCCAGCCGCTGCTCCAGCGTGCCGGGGGCGGTGTCGTGCAGGCGGATGCCGATGTTCATGGCAGTCATCCTTTCCATAGCGGTATAAGTACAGCGCTGGAAGCCAGATTGCCACGTCGGACAGCCTGGCGGCTGTCCTCCTCGCAATGACAAGCTGCGAATTGCGGCCTGCCGTGTCATTGCGAGGAGCCCGCGTGGTATCGCACGGGCGACGTGGCAATCTGGTTCCTGTGTCTCAACAATGTGCGGTGATCGTTCCGGTCTATTCGATCACGTTCTCCGTACCGGCGTCAAACAGGTACACGCTCTCCAGCGGTATGGAGAAGGTGATGTCCACGTCGGTTTCCGGCGTGTCGTGGGAGTCCACCTTCAGTATGGCCTGGGTGTCCCCGGCGGTGACGTACACATTGGTGTTGTCGCCCAGCATCTCCGTCAGCTCCACCCGGCAGGTGATGGGGTAGCCCTCGGGCGCTTCGCCCAGCACGATCGCCTCGGGGCGGAAGCCCAGCACGATCTCCTTGCCCTCGTAGCGGTCGATGCCGGCATACTTCCGCTTCAGGTCCAGCCGGTTGTCGCCGAAGGCCAGGCAGCCGTTCTGCACCGTGCCGCGCACGAAGTTCATCGGCGGCTCGCCGATGAAGCCCGCCACGAACACGTTCGCCGGCTTATAGTACAGCTCGTAGGGCGTGCCGATCTGCTGGACGTAGCCGTCCTTCATCACCACGATGCGATCCGCCAAGGTCATGGCCTCGGTCTGGTCGTGGGTGACGTAGATGGTGGTCGCGCCGGTCTCCCGGTGGATCTGGGCGATCTCATAGCGCATGGTCACGCGCTGCTTGGCGTCCAGGTTGGAGAGGGGCTCGTCCATCAGGAAAATGCCCACCTTGCGGATGATGGCGCGGCCGATGGCCACGCGCTGGCGCTGGCCGCCGGATAGCGCCCGGGGCAGACGATCCAGATACTCGGTAAGGCCGAGGATCCGGGCCGTGTTCTGCACCCGCTTCTCGATCACGTCCTCGTCCACGCCTTGCAGCGTCAGGCCGAAGGCGATGTTGTCGTACACCGTCATCTGGGGGTACAGCGCGTAGCTCTGGAATACCATGGCCACCTCGCGCTCCCGGGGTCCCAGCTCGTTGGCGCGCTTGCCATCGATCAGGAATTCGCCGCCCGAGATGTCTTCAAGGCCGGCGATCATGCGCAGCGTGGTCGACTTGCCGCAGCCCGAGGGCCCTACAAATACAACAAATTCACCCTTTTCAATTTCGAGATTGAAGTTGTGCACCGCATGATAGCCGTTCGGGTAAATCTTGTTGATGTTCTTCAGCGTCAAATACGCCATAACGCCGCCTCCTTGAGTGATTCATGTTCCTGATTATGCGTCCAGCCGCTTGACCTCCGTGTAGCACAGCACGAAGGGCGCGACGCCCTTGGCGTCGTTCTGCACCACGGGCTCTGAGATGTAGTAGGCGTAGGTGCCGTCCCGCCGCCGGTTGTCCTCGGGTCCGAGCCCCGCCACCAGGCAGATGCCGCCCAGGGTCAGCTCGCCATCCTCAAAGGACAGGCGGTTTTCCACGATGCCGTCGAAGGTCTGCCGGCCGCGGTCCGAGAAGACCGGGTCCAGCGCGCCCAGCCGCGCGCCCTTCAGCATGGCGTAGGCCAGCATGGCGCTGCCGCTGGATTCCAGGTAGTTGCCCGCCTCGCCGGGGCGGTCGGGCACCTGGAAGTACATGGCCGTCTCCGGGTCGTGGAAGCGCCAGACGGCCTCCGTCAATTCGGAAAGGGTTTGAACGAGCTCGCCCCGGCCATCGGCCTCGGGCACCAGCTCGATCAGATCCGCCAGCGCCACGGCGAACCAGCCGATGCTGCGCAGCCAGAAGCTCCTGGACAGGCCCGTGACCGGGTCGGCCCAGAAGGCGCTGCGGCTGGCGTCGTAGCCGTGGTAGTACAGGCCGGTCCTGTCGTCGCGCATGTGCCGGCGCACGGTGCGCACCTGGCGCAGTATATCGCCGTAGTCGCCGCTGCCGAAGCGGCCCTCGTACAGGGCCAGGAAGGGCAGGGCCATGTAGATGCCGTCCAGCCACACCTGGTTGGGGTAGATCTGCTTGTGCCAGAAGCTGCCCTCGTAGGTGCGGGGCTGGTCGTCCAGCGCCCGCTTCAGCGTCTCCGCCGCCAGGCGGTACTTTTCATCCCCCGTGCGCGCGTACAGCGGGAACAGCACGCGGCCCTCGTTGATGTCGTCCAGCGTGTGCTTTTCGGGCCGGAAGGTGCGTACGCTGCCGTCCTCGCCCACAAAGGCGTCGATGAAGCGCCGGGAGAAGTCGAAGTAGCGCGCGTCGCCGGAGATTTCTGCCATCTCGATCAGCGCGGTGATCATGCAGCCGTCGATGTAGTTCCAGTTCGTGGGCACGCCCTGGCGCACCTTTTCGATGTTCCAGGCCGTGCGCTCGGGGGACGAGCGCTCGATCAGGCTGAATACATAGCGGTCGATGGCTTCATACATGGGTGTTTCCTCCGTCTATTCGGCGATGAGCTCGTCCACGCCCTTCGTGACCACGCGCTCGCCCAGTTGCCCCTCCACGGTGACGTTCCTGAGCACCGCCCGGCGCACGTTTTCAAGGTACAGCCCCAGGCGGCAGCGCTCCGGCGCGCCGGTGAACATGGAGGGCACCGCAGGGCGGGCGTCCTTCGCGAAGGACACGCGCACGTTCTCGAAGGTCACCTCTTCGATGGGGCGCTCCGGAAGCCCGTCGCAATAGCAGGCCGCGGCCTGGGCGTCCAGGCACTCCATGTTGGAGAAGCGGAACCGGCCCAGCTTGGGCGTGCGCTCGTCCACCGGCAGCGGCGCGCGGCCCTGCACGTACTCGGAATCGCCGTCCGGGTCCACGCAGCGGTACCACATGTTCATCACGATGGGGGTCTTGACGCCCTCCATGCGGATGTTGTCGAATTCGATGCCGTCGATATCGCAGCTCTGGCCGCGGCCCCGGCGGGTCTTGATGCGCAGGCCTCGTTCCGTCTGCTTGAACAGGCACTGGCTGACGGACAGCGCCTTGATGCCGCCGGAGATCTCGCTGCCCAGCGTGACCGCCCCGTGGCCGAAGGCCATCAGGCAGTTGCGGATCGTGTGGCGGCTGGCGGCGGCGGGGCACAGCTTATACAGCGGAAGCTTCCCCGACTTGATGGCGATGCAGTCGTCGCCCACCGAGAAGCGGCAGCCCACGATGTCCACGCCGTCGCAGCACTCCGGGTCCAGCGCGTCGGTGTTCGGGCTGTCGTGAGGCGCGGTGACCGATACGTCCAGGAAGGCGACGTCGCTGCAGTAATAGGGGTGCAGGTGCCAGGAGGGGGAGTTGGCCACGCCCACGCCGTGCAGCGTCACGCCCTGGCAGCGGTTCAGGAACAGCACCCGGGGCCGGGCCACGGGGTCGTCCTTGAAGGTCTGCCACCAATCGGCGTTCTGTGCGTTGCCGTCCAGCGTGCCGGGGCCGACGATGCGGATGTCCCGGGCGTATTCGGCGGTGATCAGCGAGGCGTACATGTCCCGGGGCAGCCCTTCGAACGCGCCGAAGTGCACCGCCTTGCCGCCGTCCAGGTCCTGTGCCATGGCGGGGAGCACCGGATAAGCGGCCTTGTCCGTTCGTCCCAGCAGCCTCGCGCCCTTCTGCAGCTCCAGCGTCATGTGGCTCTTCAGCAGGATCGGCCCGGTCAGGTAGTCGCCCGCGGGCACCACCAGCCGCCCGCCCTCCGGCAGGAGGCACACGGCCCGCTGCAGCGCCGCCGTGTCGTCGGTCGCGCCGTCGCCCGCCGCGCCGAAGTCCCGCGCGGATACGGCGCAGGTCTCCCTTTGCGTGTGCAGGGCGAGGGTCGCCTCCGCGCCGCCCATGCGCAGGGTCACGGCATAGTCGGTGTCCGGCGCGAGGCCGAACAGCGAGAACACGTTTCTGTCGTCCTCCAGCGCCGGCTCGCCGTTCAGCAGCACGGCATAAGGCGCGGGGGAATGGAAGGGGGCGCTGTTGTCCAGCTCGAAGCAGGCGGAGGTGGCGCCGATGTAGATACCGTGAAACACGATGGATTCAATCTCCCTTTGCGCCCGCGCTGTGCCTGGCGTCCGCCAGCATCTGCTTCGCCGTGCGCTTGATTTTGATGAGCAGCGTGTCCCACGCCGCGGTGAATATGCCGAACAGTATCGGGCCCACGCCCAGCGGCGTGCCGCCCCCGGCGCCGCCCAGGCCCAGCAGGGCGGCGTTGACGACGTTGTAGGTCGTCACCACCAGGAACAGCAGCAGGTACGCGTACAGTATGTTCAGCGGCAGGGTGTACAGCCCCTTGCCGGGGAACATCATCCAGCGGTCGTTCGCGCCGGGGGTCCTGGCGTAGAAGCGGTAGATGTTGTTGGTCAGCAGGTCCGTCACCGCGCCCAGGGCCAGCCCCAGCACGACCAGCTGGTCCAGCCAGTGGTTCAGCGTGGTGCCCAGACCCCACAGGAAGAAGAAGCAGGCCGCTCCGGCGAACCAGGCCTTGATCAGCAGCGCCTTCAGCGTGTCCGACAGCTTCAGCTTCGGGCCGGAGCGATACTTGCGCAGCTCCGCCTCGCTGACCTTTGGGGAGTTGGAGGCATCCGCGTTCACCAGGTCGTCCACGGCCTTCAGGTTCAGCCTGTAGTAATCCGCCGCGGATTTGCGGGGCTCCTGGGGCGCGCCTTTCTTGTTTCGAGCCATGCCTTAATGCGCTACGCGTCCTCTCCGCTGATGTCGATGGCCGCCATGCCGCCGTTATCGGCCACATCCACGTTGGTATTGATCTTCCTGAGCAGCTTGGAATACACCGGCAGCAGCGCTACCAGCGCCACGCCCACGATCAGCATCACCCGGTGCACGGTCAGCATGCGGACCGCCGCGTTGATGTAGCCCTTGTCCGCGCCCACGGTGATGGGGTTTACCTCGCGGGTCAGCGCCTCGGTGATGCGGCCCTGGTAGAATATGCCCGCGTAGATGATGATGCCCACCAGCACGAACATCAGCGCCAGCATGGGCACGTTCACCTTCTTGCGGTGGGGGAAGGCGTTCATGAAGCACACCATCAGCAGTATCGAGAACAGCATGGTGGCGAAGCCCGCCAGGCCCATGCCCGGCAGGTTGATGTAGGCCGTGGTGTCGGAGATCTTCGTCAGGTTCAGGGAATAGTACACGAAGGCCAGCGCGAACGCGAGAAGGGCGATGGTCTGGGGCTTGCGCTTCAGCGCCACGATGCGCTTGCGGATAAACTCTTTGATGCCCTTGGGCTGGTTTGCCATGACTCATCGATCCCCTTTCCTGATGGCGTTGGTGGTTTCCTTGTCGAAGAAGTGCTTGCGCTTGAAGCCCAGCTGCACGGTGTCCCCGGCCCTGTAGTTGCTCCAGCCGCGCAGCTTGGCGCTGACGCGCAGGTTGTCGCCCATGTGGCCGTGCACCAGCGTGTTCATGCCCAGGTTTTCGTTGCTGAACACCTTCACGGTCAGACTGCCGCCCTCGGCGATGTCCTCGGGCCGCACGCCCAGCGTGATCTGCTTGCGGTTGTAATCCGCCAGGGTGGCCTTTTCCTCGTCGGAAAGCTGCACCTCAAAGCCCTTGCCCTTCAGCGCGCCGTCCTGGAAGGTGACGTCGAAGAAGTTCATCGGCGGCAGTCCGATGAAGCCGGCCACGAAGGTGTTGTTCGGGGAATCGTACAGCTCCAGCGGCGTGCCGATCTGCTGTACATGGCCCATGGACATGCACACGATGCGGTCCGCCAGGGTCAGCGCCTCGGTCTGGTCGTGGGTCACGTACATCATCGTGGCGTTCAGCCGCTTGTGCAGCAGCAGGATCTCCCGCCGGGTGGCGCCGCGCAGCTTGGCGTCCAGGTTGGAAAGGGGCTCGTCGAACAGGAACACCTTGGGGCTGCGCACGATGGAGCGGCCCATGGCCACGCGCTGGCGCTGGCCGCCGGACAGCTGCGAGGGCTTCTTGTTCAACTGGCTGGTGAGGCCCAGGATCTCCGCCGCGGCCAGCACCTTCTTGTGGATGACATTCGGGTCCTCCTTGCGCAGCACCAGCGAAAACGCCATGTTTTCGTAGATGGTCATGTGACCGTACAGGGCGTAGTTCTGGAACACCATGGCCATGTCCCGGTCCTTGGCCGGCACGCGGGTGATGTCCCGCCCGTCCAGCAGCAGGTTGCCGTTGGATATGTCCTCCAGGCCCGCCACCATGCGCAGCGTGGTGGATTTGCCGCAGCCGGAGGGGCCGACCAGCACGATCAACTCGCCGTCCTTGATGTCGATGTTGAAATCGTACACGGCCTGCACGTTGTTGTCGTAGATCTTATCGATGTGGTGTAAACTCAGCTCTGCCATCGTGCGCCCTCCTTATGCCCCTTGACCTTCAAGACTGGCGATGTGCGCCTTCAGGGCGCGGCTCTTGACCAGGTTTACCGCCGCCGCCGCGAACAGGCAGGCGGCCGACGCGATGAGGTAGATGACGACCCGGGTGAACTGCCCGTCGCTCATGGCCAGCAGCTCCGCGCCGCCGACCTTGACCGTGGTGGCGTGGGCGGGGATGGGCAATATGAATATCCTTGCGATCTGGATGATGCCGAGCACGCAGAGCACATAGGAGAAGCCCTGCTTATAATTCTTCACACCCTCGGAGGACAGGAAAGCCGCCAGCATGAACACCAGGTTGTACAGTATCGAGGCGCCCATGATCAGGGTGTAGTAATAATCGACGTTGATTTTATAGAGGCTGACGAAGTACAGCACGTCGAACACGATGGCCAGTATCGCCAGGCGGGAGGACGTGGTGTTCTTCGTAAAGCGCATGCGGTCGAGCCGGACGGATTGTTCATTCATCATGCCGACACCGCCTTTCCAGCTTCAATCAGTTTTCTCTCGTTTTTCATCAGCTGCGCCTTCCACACCGCGCAGACGACCAGCAGCGCCGCTGCGATCAGCGCGAAGGCGAACACGCCCAGGTGGGCGTCGAACCAGAAGGTCGAATCGGTGAAGGTGCCCGCCCTGGAAAGGCGGCGCTCCAGCTGTTCGAAATCCACGGTGGTCAGGTACTGGTCCTTGAAGGCCGCGATCTGGCCGTGGGCCCAGAGGGCGGCGGCAACGTTGGCCACGGCGTCGATGGCGATGGCCGCGTAGTTGCCGATGTAGTATTTCCTGCGGGAATGGGTGTTGGTGACAAACAGCAGGCAGGCCGCAAGCAGCAGCCCGATGGCCACGCGCAGGAACGTGCGGTTGAAGCCCTGCATGTCATAGTAGATCATGGCGCCGGCAACCTTGACCGAGGACGGGTCGTCGGGCATCGGAACCATGGTGTACAGCATGTCGTACAGGTCCGTCATCATGCCCAGCACGTACAAAAACACCAGCGCGCCGGCCGCGATGGCAAGAAAGCACGCGATGCGCTGCAGCTTCATCTGTTTCTTATACATGTCGAACTTCCCCCGATCAAAATAGGATTGGAGTGGAGAGTGAAGAGTTGAGAGTGGCGTTTTGGTGGAAACCCTTCGGGTTTCATTGATTCTGTTCCGTCAAACATTGGATCGACAAAGCGTGAAGCAGGCTGACCAAAACCCCACTCTTCACTCTCCACTCTTAACTCTCAGTTACAGGTTGTTGTAGTAGTCCAGCAGGCGGGTCCAGGCGTCGCCCTTCAGCAGCAGGTAATCGAAGCCGGCCCAGGCGCCGTCCACGGTCTCGGCCGCTTCTTCGGGGCTGGTCATGCCGTCCAGGGTGAAGCCGTTCACGATGATGTCCACGAAGGCGTTCTCGCCGTCCTTGCCCAGGCCGAACTTGCCGTTGGCGGTCAGCTCGGTGTAGCCGTTCAGCTCGTCGTTCTCAACCTTGGTGTTGGGCAGCACGGTGGGCACCGAGGTGTACCAGGGGTTCTCGGTGATGGCCAGCTCGGGGTGCTTGATGGTGCCCAAGGCGATGGCCGTGGAGATCTTGCCCGCGCCTTCCTTGCCGACCTCGTGGGTGCACTGATACTCGAAGGCCTGGCTCTTGACGAAGGACAGCGTGGAGCCCAGGTACATGCGGGCGTAGTTGGTGTAGTTGCCGCTGGCCTTCTCCCACAGCTCGGCGTAGGTGGCGTCGGCGATCACGGGCATCTCCTTGCCGTTGAACATGAAGGTCTCGTAGGAGCCGTCTTCCTTGGTCTTGATGAAGGCGTCGGGGCCGTAGCTCATCAGGATCTGGCCCTTCTCGGAGAAGGCATAGTCGATCAACGACAGCGCGGCGTTCAGCTTGCCTTCGTCGCCCTCGACGCCGGCCTTGGAGATGGCCCAGCCGTCGGTCTTGACGGAGCGCCAGGACTCGGTGAAGCGCATGTACACGCCATCCTCGTTGGTGCCGTCATACCAGCGCGCCACGGGAACCATCACGGCCATGTACTTCTCGCCGTCCTGCAGCTTGGTGGCGTTCATGATGGTCTGGGTCTGGTTGTAGTCGTAGCTCATGAAGCCCAGGTCGTTCTCCAGGTAGGTGCCGCTGTTCTCCTCAGAGGCATCCAGGAACGCCTTGGAGATCAGGCCCTCCTCCGCCATGGCGTGCATGCGGCCCATGGCTTCGTAGGCGGCGACCTCCTGGCGGGCGTCGTG
>CACYWI010000041.1 GCA_902778045.1 uncultured Eubacteriales bacterium | reverse complement strand
TAGGATCTGGGCAATCATACGAGCAGACTTTTCGTTATGGCAAGGCGAAGTTCCGCAGGCTTGCTGGCGGCAAGTCAAGGGACTTCAACACCGCCATAGTGGAAAGGATGCCGTAGGATTGTCTTTATTCTATTTGAGTTTAGTATAAGATGCTGGCGGGCAGAGAAAAAACCGGATTGCCGCGTCGCCCGTGCGGGGCACGGGTAACGCGGCAATCCGGGGCTTTTTTCTTCGCCGGTCAGGTCAGCGGATGTCGTATACGCTCCAGGCCTTGACGCGGGTGGGCGTGCCGCGCAGCACCTTCACGCGACGCTCCCCGGCGTTCATGTCGAAGAAGTTGTCCTCCAGCAGCACGTCCGCGCCGCACTGGATCTCCACGCTGCGGGCGTAGGCGTGGGCGGTGACGATGATCTCGTCACCTTCAACCCTGGCGCTCAGGTGCGGATCCTTGAAGCGGAAGTGCTTCGGCGGGCAGAACAGCGCCGTGCCGCCTCCCACATAGCGGCCCTCGTCGTCCCACAGCTCATAGGCATAGTAGCAGTCATAGGTGTCCTCGCCGCAGAAATCCTGCTCGTCCAGCCACACGGCGCTCAACGCGGGCACATTCACATGGAACATGCCTTCGCGGATCACCGTGGCGTCAGGCCGGCGCAGCGACCAGTTCACCACGCCCTTGAAGGGGTCCATGGTCTCGTTGGAGACGTTCAGCCGCGCAGACTTCTTCAGCGGGAAGGGCTCGGCGTTCACATTGGTGTTCTGGCTGAGCACGCCCTCCTCGTGGCAGGAGATCAGCACCGGGGCGAAGAAGCGCTTCTCGTAGTAGTGCAGCGCCTTCCAGCGGCCGTAGTAGTCAATGCTGGCCCAGCTGACCACCGGCCAGCAGTCGTTCAGCTGCCACACCACCGTGCCCATACAGCGGCCGCGGTTGCGCCGCCAGTGCTCCACGCCGTACTGCATGGCCTGGGCCTGCAGCAGCTGGCTGGCATACACGAAGCCCTCCAGCGTAGAGGGGTATCTGTAGGTCTGGGACAGGTACTCCGCGATCCTGCCGTTGGCCGAGGCGTTGCGCTGGTGCTTCTCCATCACATAGGAGAACACGTTGCGCTCCTCGGGCAGGGTGAAGCTTTCGATGGTCTCCATGCAGGGGAAGGACTGGAAGCCGAACTCTGACACATAGCGGAACAGGTGGTTGCGATAGTCCGTAAAGGGCTTCATGCCGTGCCACACGTCCCAGTAGTGCACGTCGCCCCGGTCGGGGTCCTGCGGCGCGTCGAAGCTGCCGCCGCTGGAGGGGCTGGAGGGCCAGTAGAAGGTCTGCGGATCCTCCACCTTCAGGATCTTCGGGATGATGTATTCGAACAGCTTGATGTAATCGGCCTGCTGGCGCTTGTCGGTCACCCAGTGGCCCGCGCCGATGAAGCCCTCCATCTCGTTGTTGCCGCACCACAGCGCAAGGCTGGCGTGATGGCGCAGCCGGCGGATGTTGTCCGCGAATTCCGCCTTCAGGTTCTCCTCAAAGGCATCCGTCAGCCGGTAGGCGGCGCAGGCGAACATGAAGTCCTGCCAGACCAGCAGGCCCAGCTCGTCACAGACGTCGTAGAACCAGTCGTCCGGATAGTAGCCGCCGCCCCACACGCGGATCAGGTTCATGTGGGCCGCCGCAGCGTCCTCCAGCAGCCGGCGGGTGCGCTCGGGCGTCACCCGGGCCAGCAGGTTGTCCTCGGGGATGTAGTCCGCGCCCATGGCGAATATCGAAACGCCGTTCACCTGGTGGCAGAAGCTTTCACCCCATTCATCCTTTTCCCGCTTCACGGTCAGTGTGCGCAGGCCGATGCGCCTCTCCCAGCGGTCCAGCTCCACGCCGTCCAGGCTCAGGATCACGCTGATGGCGTACAACGGCTGGTCGCCGTAGCCGTTGGGCCACCACAGCCGGGGATTTTCGATCTCGATCTCACACTGCTTGCCCGTGCCGGTGAAGGTCCTGCCGTCTGGCGCGGTGATCACGGTATCCACGTGCAGCTCGCCGCCGCCCCAGCGGGAGATGTGGGCGTCCACATCGCAGAACACACGCCCGCCCTCGTGGCGCTGGCGCACGTACACGCCGCCCAGGCGGGCGCGCTGCACGCCGATGATGCTGATATCCCGCCAGATGCCGGCGTCGGGCAGCCGCGGGCCCCAATCCCAGCCGAACATGCAGGCAGCCTTGCGCAGGTGGGGGAAGCCACGCATCGCGTCGCTGGAGCCCTCGCAGGGGTCGGCCTCGTAGGCCTCGCGGATGAATTGGGTGGGGGAGCGCAGCGTTACGGCAATTTGGTTTGTGCCGGGCTTCAGCAGCGCCTTCACGTCGAATTCCCAGGTGCGGTGCATGTTGTCGGCATGGCCCGCAGGCGCGCCGTTGATTTCGATATCCGCCAGCGTGTCCAGACCCTCGCAGCGCAGCAGCACCTTGTCGCAGGCCAGCAGGTCCTCCGAGACCTCGAAGGCCCTGTCGTAGGCGAAGTCATGCGCCATCAACTTCAGGGCTTCGTTTTCGTTGTCGCGATAAAAGGGATCGGGGATCTTGCCTGCGACCAGCAGGTCGTTGTACACCGATCCGGGCACCGTGGCGGCCACCGGGCCGAATTCTCCGCCGGACACATTCAGCGTCCAGGCGCCGTTCAGGGAAAGGCTTTTCATGGCGGTCAACCTCCTGATGGAAGATGTCGTTTTCGCCATCATTGTATAGTATTCAGCCGGGTTAGTCAATACCGTTTCGGATGTTCCGCCATCCTTTTTTTCAAGCCCCTTGCATCCCGGCCGGGCATGGGATATAATAGTAGGGACAACAAACGCGACCCTTCGGAGGTACCCATGCCAGACACCAAGTTCAGCCTGCCCGCGCTGCGCGAGCACCTGCGCCGTTACCTGTGGATCTACCTGGTGGGCATTGTCATTTGCCTGCTCGGCACCAGCGTGCTGTGGACCATGACCCGGCCCCGGCCGACCAATGCCCAGACGGTCACCGTATACCTGTTGGACAGCTACGGCAACCCCGAGCCGCTGAATGACGTGGCGACGGACATGCTGGCGCGCACCCAGCCCTTTGACGAGGCGCTGCAGGAGGTGGATTTCCAGCTCCTGCAATACATCGAAGACGACTATAACAGCGGCATGCTGCTGATGACGCGCCTGGCCGTGGGAGAGGGCGACGCCTTCCTGGCCGGCCAGGCGGGCTTCGACGCGCTGGTGAATTCCCAGGTGCTGCTGCCGCTGGACGACTATGTGGCCGCGGGCTGGCCCGGCGATTACGGGCTGGAGCCCTGTTACGCCACCTATGTGGACGAGGACGCCGGTACCTCTGAGACCTTCCTGGCGGGCCTGAGGCTGGACAGCGTGAACAGCCTGTCCCAGAGCGGCGCGTTCATCAACGAGGGCGCGTACCTGTGCGTCGCCACCAACGGCGGCAATGTGGAAACCACGATGAAGGCCCTCGAATTCATGCTGCAGGATCTTATGGAGGACAGCCATGCTGGAACAGAAGCTGCAGAACCCGCGACCTGACGCGCTGCGGGGCATCGGGATCATCGCGCTGACGGCGCTGGCGGTTTTCGTCAGCTCGGCGGCGTTCAGCCGGCTGTCCACGCGGATCGGCTCGCTGGCCTCCCTGGGCTTCATTGCCTACGGCTGCTTTATCGCCTGGTGGCTGTTGAACCGGTACATCCTGGGCTTCACCTACACCGCCACCGCCGACGTGCTGCGGGTTTGCCGCACCTACGGCAAGCGGGAGCGCTTTATGGCGGATGTGTACCTGAGCACGATCCAGGCCTGGGGCAGCGAAGCCGACATGAAGCAGCGCTTTCCCGGCGCCCGCGTCGAGCGCGCTACCCGTGACCGCTGTGACATCGAGCCCCTCGCCCTGGCCTATACCTTCGATGGCAAACCTGCCATATTGGTTTTGCAGCCGGACGAGGCGATGCGCCGGCATTTGACAGTTAAAAGAGGGGGTAAGTGACCGATGAAAGCTCAGCCGCAGCTTCACATGATGATCAAGGGGCAGGTATTCGATGGATTCCTGCTGGTGCGCGCATCCGCGCAAAAGACGAGCTCCAACGGCGGCAAATACCTGGATATGACGCTGTGCGACATCTCCGGCGAGGTCAACGCCAAGATGTGGGACGGCCTCACCCCGCCGCCGGAGGTGGCGAAGGTGATCCGCGTTCGGGGCATGATGCTGGAATACAACGGCCGGCCCCAGCTTCGGGTGGACAAGCTGCGCCCGGCCACCGAGGCCGACGATTACGACATGTCGGCCCTGGCCCCATGCGCGCCGCTGCCGCCGAACGAGATGCTGGATTACATACTGAACCGGGTGGACGCCTTCACCGACCACCAGCTGAAGGCCCTGGTGCTCAAGCGGCTGGAGGAGTGCGGCGACAAGCTGAACTACTATCCCGCGGCGTCGCGCCTGCACCATGCCGAGCGGGCGGGGCTGCTGCACCACACCAGCACCATGCTGCGCGCCGCGGCGGCGATCTGCGAGATCTATCCCACGCTGGACGGCGAGCTGCTGGCCGCGGGCGTGATACTGCACGATCTGTGCAAGATCACCGAGATGTCCGCCGACGAGATCGGCCTGGTGTCCGACTACACCGCCGAGGGCATGCTGATCGGCCACCTGGTGCAGGGCGTTTCAGAGCTGGCCCGCTGTGGACGGGAGCTGAACGTGCGGCCGGAGCTGCTGATGATGCTGGAGCACATGGTGCTCTCCCACCACGACCTGCCCGAATACGGCAGCCCCAAGCCGCCCATGTTCCCCGAGGCCGAGGTGCTGCACGTGCTGGACCTGCTGGACGCCCGCATCTTCGAGATGAACCGCGAGCTTCAAAACGCCCAGCCCGGCGGCTTTACCGAGCGCATCTGGTCGCTGGACAGAAAGCTGTACAGGAGAAAGGAGCAGGGGAACAGGGAATAGGGATTAGGGAATAGGGAGTAGGGAGTAGGGAGTAGGAATAGTGGCTGTGGCGCCCAAAGGCCTTCCCCAGCGCCGAAGGCGCGGTTCAGGGGAAGGTGGCGCGGCGCGCCAGCGCCGTGACGGAAGAGGTCGTCATCTGCCGCCCACATAAGCGGGAGCCGTCCGAAATCGATCGGACGGCTCCCGCTTTGTCATTGGGCGCGCTACGCCACCGGGATGACCTCGCCGATGGGGGCCGGGTGAACGGCCTGGCGCATGGCGTCGGTCAGCCGGGTGAAGAAATCCGGGAAGATCGCGAACGCCGCGAACACCAGCACCGCGCACAGCAGGATCAGCAGTATGCCCGCGATGGCGAAGCTCCGCTTGCCGGAGGATTTCGCGAATATGGCGGACAGGATCAGGAAGATCAGATTCACGCCGGGAATGGCGTACAAAATCAGTGTGCCCATCCAGTTCAGCACAGAGGGCTGCTTTTTGCTGTTGGTTTTCGCCATGGTTGAAGCTCCTCTCCTAATAGACGGCCGCCGCGCGGCAGGCCGGTACACTTGCCTATTGTCCATTTCATTATACATGTCAATTCCCCGCGCGTCAAACCTTGCGGGTCAATTTCGAAAAAAAGTCAGAATTGAAGGGGACGGCGGCGACGTTTCCCGCATCGTTCTTGAATTGGGTCCAGAATTGGATACAATGGGGCGGCAGTTGGGAAAAAAAGGAGCATTTTAATAGATTCACTTTCTTTTGAAATAGTTTTGTAATATACTACAATCAGATTTTAAAATTTCGAGAGAAAGGTGAAACAAATCATGCTGCGCCGCTTACAAAAGATGATCTGCGCGTTGACGATCGCGCTGCTGCTCGTTTCCCTGCTGACCCCCGCGCTGGCTACGAAGACCGCCGCCTATATCAGCAAAGGCACCACCGTCTACAAGAGCGCTTCCACCAGATCGGCGCACAAGTCGGTCTCGTCGAAGACGAAGGTCTACGTGACGGGCTCTACCGGCAACTATTATAAGGTGCAGAACGCCAAGGGAACGGCCACCGGCTATGTGAAAAAGAGCAGTGTGACCACCGCCAGCAAGAAAAAGTCCAGCAGCTGGAAGTCCCAGGTGGTCAAGATGAACTGGTTCAACGGCGGCAATAACGTGCTCAGGAAGGGCGCGTACGGCTACATCTACGATATCGATACCGGCATATCGCTGCGCATCAAGCGCATGGGCGGCCACAACCACGCCGATGTGGAGCCCGCTACCGCATCGGATACCGCGAAGCTGTTGAAGATTGCCAGGGGCAGGTTCTCCTGGACCTCCCACGCCGTGATCCTGAAGGTGGGCAGCAAGTATGTGGCCTGCGCCATCAACACATTGCCCCATGGCGACCAGACCATCCGCAACAACGGCTACAACGGCCAGTTCTGTCTGCACATGTCCGGCAGCCTGTGCCACGGCAGCGGCAAGCTGAACGCCAGCCATCAGTATTCCATCACCCGCGCGTACAACTGGGCGCACAGGTAGATTGTTGAGGCAATAGGGAACAGGGAATAGGCAATAGGCAATAGGAATTGTGGCGGCTGCGCCGCCCGCTTCCCCGGAAACGTAGAGAGGATCCTTCGCTTTACTCAGAATGACGCTGATACGCCGTCATACTGGGCAAGCGAAGGATCCTCTTTTGGGACGGGGGAATGAGGAATTGGGATTAGGGCGTGTTTCCAAAATGCCTGAAGCGCATTTTCGGCGTCTTTGACTGCATTTCTGCGTTGGTTTCCCTTGATTTACCGCCACTTGCTCCCTTGGGATGACGTCCCCAAAAAGCGGAAAACAGCACAATGTGCTGTTTTCCGAGCGCTGTAGCGGAAGGCTTTGGGGGACAGCAGCCGCTGTTCCTGTTCCCCGGCAATTCCTATTGCCTATTGCCTGTTCCCTATTGCCTGTTCCCTGATTATTACATCAGCACATCCATCCAGATGTCGTCGTACAGGTTGGCATTCTCGAAGCTGGAGATGTCCACATAGTAGGCACAGCGCGCCAGCATGTCGTCGGTGGGGTTCATGGCGGTGCTGGCCAGCTCCTCCTCGGACAGGTTCTCGACGACCTGCTTGATGGGAGAGGAGTAGTAGATGTAGTCCATGTTCATCTGGGCGATGTCAGGCCGGCACATGAAGTTGATGAAGCACTCGGCGGCAGCCTTGTTCTGCGTGGTCTTCGGGATGCACATGCCGTCCACCCACACGTTGCTGCCCTCGTCGGGGATGACATAGGCCAGGCTCTCGTTCTTCTCCATGGCGTACAGCGCGTCGCCGGAGTACATCACGGCCATGGCGGCCTCGTTGCCGGCCATCATGTCCTTGGCCTGGTCCAGGATGTAGCCGTCCACCACGTTGGAATCCTTCTGGTTGAGCAGCCATTCGCGGGCGGCTTCCAGCTCGTCGGCGTTGTCGCTGTTCAGGGAATAGCCGTTCATGATCAGGCCGATGGCCACGGTGTCGCGCATGGAGTCCATCATGAAGATCTTGCCGTTCTGCTTTTCCAGCATCGCGGTCCAGCTGGTGACGGGCTCAGACACCATGTCGGTGTTGTACACGATGCCCAGGGTGCCCCACATGTAGGGCACGGAGTGGGCGTTGCCGGGATCGTAGATGGGGTCGCGCAGGTTGTCCAGCACGTTTTCCAGGTTAGGGATGTTGGCCAGGTCAAGCTCTTCGACCAGATCTTCCTTGATCAGGCGCTGGATCATGTATTCGGAGGGAATGACCACATCGTAGGACTCCGCGCCGGTGGACAGCTTGGTGTACATATCCTCGTTCTGGGAGAAGGTGACGTAGTTCACGTGGCAGCCGGTCTCTTCCTCGAAGATGTTCAGCACCTCGCGGTCGATATAATCCTCCCAGTTGTAGACCTTGATCTCGGTGCCGGCAAAGGGCTTGTCGGCCTCGGCCAGGGCGGCGATGGGCAGCGCGGCGATCAGCAGCGCGACCAGCAGAACGATGGCGATTCTCTTCATGTGTGGTTCCCTCCAAATAGTATTTCTTCGTGGTATATGATCGACGGCAAAGCCGGGGATCTACAGGTTCTCCAGCTTCGTGCGCCGGTTCACCAGGATCAGCAGGATCAGTATCGTGGCGAACATCAGCGTACTCAGGGCGTACATCGTGGGCTTGACCCCCAACTTGGTGGAGGAATACACGATGCGCGAAAGGTTCGGGTACATATCGGAGGACGTGAAGTAGGAGATCACGAAATCGTCCAGCGACATGGTGAAGGCCAGCAGCGCGCCGGTGAAGATGCCGGGGGTGATCTCCGGAACGATCACCTTGACCAGTGCCTTCAGTGGCTTGCAGCCCAGGTCCAGGGCCGCCTCGTACAGGTTCGGGTTCATCTGCCGCAGCTTCGGCATCACTGAGAACAGTACATAGGGGATGTCGAAGGCGATGTGGGCCATGATCATGGTCCACTTGCCCAGCGGCACATGGCAGAACAGGTACATCAGCATCAGCGACACGCCGGTGACGATATCCGGGGTGGTCATGGGCAGGTAGGACACATTCACCAGCACGTTGGCCATGCCGGTGTTCATGGCGTGCATGCCGATAGCGCCCAGCGTGCCGATCACGGTGGAGATGATCGTGGCAATCACGGCCACCTCGATGGTGGTCTTCAGCGCGCCCAGGATCGCCGGGTCGTTAAACAGCTTCACATACCAATCCAGGGTGAAGCCGGTCCACTGGCTGCGGGATACCGAGGCGTTGAAGCTCAGCGCGATCATGATCAGTATCGGCGCGTACAGGAACACCATCAGCAGCGTCATCCACAGGGCGCGCACGATCTTTACGGATTTCGTGTTTCTCACCACATGCCGCCCCCTTCGTTATCCGGGTCCACCTTGCGCAGAAAGCCGATGGAGATCAGGATCAGCACCAGCATCAGCAGCGAGAACGAGCTGCCGATGTTCCAGCGGTTGGGGCTGGAGGACTGGTTGAAGATGTAGTCGATCAGATCGCCCGCCAACCGCAGCTTGCCGTTGCTCAGCAGTGTGGAAATGGCGAAGGAGGTCACCGCCGGCATGAACACCATCGTCACGCCGGATACGATGCCCGGCACCGACATGGGGATCACCACCCGGGTCATCACCCGGACGGGGTTGCAGCCCAGGTCCTCGGCGGCTTCGATCACGGAATAGTCCATCTTCTTCAGCACCGTGTAGATGGGCAGCACCATGAAGGGCAGGTAGTTGTACACCAGGCCCATCAGCACGGCACCCTCGGTGCCGATCACGTGGACCTTGCCCAGACCCAGGGCCTCCAGCGCGGCGTTCAACACGCCGTTGTCGTCCAGCAGGGTCATCATGGCGTAGGTGCGCAGCAGCAGGTTCATCCACATGGGCAGCAGGATCAGCACCACCAGGCTCTGGGCATGGTTGAAGCCGCGCCCGGCCAGGAACCAGGCCGTGGGATAGCCGATCACCAGGCACAGTATCGTGCAGTACAGCGCCAGCTTCAGGCTGCGCAGCACCACGCCGATGTAGCGGGGCTTGGCGAATTCCTGGAAATTGGACAGGGTGAAGGCCCCCTCCGGCGTGGTGAAGGCGTACCAGCACACGAACAGCAGCGGCACCACCGCGAACAGCAGCATCCACAGCGCGTAGGGCGTGGCGTACCAGGAACGCTTCATAGGCTACGCCTCCTTGTCCGCGCGCTCGTTGACGGGCACCGCGTCGGCCGTGGTGGCTTTGCGCATGATGTGGATGTTGTAGGGCACGATGGTCATGCCCACGCGGCTGCCCACCGGCTGCATGGTGGTGGAATGGACCTTCCACAGATAGCCGCCCCCAGCGTCGCCCTTCACCATCATCTCGTAGTGGACGCCCTTGAAGATCACGCTCTGTACCGTGCCGGTAAGCATGCCCACGTCCTCGCCCACGATCATGATGTCCTCAGGGCGCACAACCACGTCCACGGGCGCGTTGGTGCCGAAGCCCTCGTCCACGCACTGGAACTCGGTGTCCGAGAACTTCACCAGGTCGTCCTCCAGCATGATGCCGTCGATGATGTTGCTCTCGCCGATGAAATCGGCCACGAAGGCGTTCTTCGGCTCGTCGTAGATGCGCTTGGGGTCGCCGATCTGCTGCACCCGCCCGCCGTTCATCACGGCGATGGTGTCGGACATGGTCAGCGCCTCCTCCTGGTCGTGGGTCACGTAGATGAACGTGATGCCCAGCTGCTGCTGCATGGCCTTCAGCTCCAGCTGCATCTCCTTGCGCAGCTTCAGGTCCAGCGCGCCCAGGGGCTCGTCCAGCAGCAATACCTCCGGCTCGTTCACCAGCGCGCGGGCAATGGCGATGCGCTGCTGCTGGCCGCCGGACAGCGCGTCGGTGGAGCGCTTTTCGTAGCCCTCCTTCAGGTTCAGGCCGAAGGCGATGTTGTCGTACACGTTCAGGTGGTTGAACAGCGCGTACTTCTGGAACACCGTGTTGATGCGGCGCTTGTAGGGCGGTATGCCCGTCAGGTCGCTGCCCTCGAACAGCACCTCGCCCGAGCTGGGCATGTCGAACCCGCCGATGATGCGCAGCAGCGTGGTCTTGCCGCAGCCCGAGGGGCCCAGCAGCGTGATGAATTCGCACTTGCGAATGTACAGGTCCACGTCGTGCAGCACCTGGGTGTCGCCAAAGTTCTTGCAGACGCCCTTCAATTCGATCAAACGCATATCCTGGACCATATCAAACAACTCCTTGTCAGGGGATGGTTTCAGAGTGGATAGTGAAGCGTGGAGACGAAGCCAGCCCAGGAAACGGCCGTCGTCGTCAGTCGATACGGATCTTCATCGCTTCGCGGGAGATATGGCCGAATAATCCGCCGTCAACCGTGCGCGGCATTCCAAAACTCCACACTCCACACTCCACTCTCAAAAAGAGGGCGGCGTGGAGACCCACAACACCCGGCACACGCCCTTGCCGGCGTTCACCAGCTTGTGGGGGGCGGTGGGGCGGATGCAGAAGCTCTCGTCCTTGCGGGCCCTTTCGGTGCGGTCGCCCAGCACGATCTTGATGGCGCCGGAAAGCACATAGCCGAATTCCTCGCCCTCGTGGGGGCCCAGCTCGCTGGTCTCGCCGCCGGGGGCCATTTCCACCAGGATCGGCTCCATCTGGTTCTTCTGGGCCGAGGGCACCAGCCACTTGATCATGCCCTTCATGCCCTCCGGGTCCTCCTTGACGAAGATATCCTCCTCGCCGAACACCATGCGCTCGTCCTTCTCCCGGAAGAAGGTGGGCAGATCGCTGCCCAGCGTCTCCAGCAGGTCGGAAAGCGTGTCCAGAGAGGGGGAGGTCAGGTCCCGCTCCAAGAGTGATATGAAGCTCTTGGACAGCTCGCACCTGTCCGCCAGCTCCGCCTGGGTCAATCCACGCTGCAGCCGCAGCCTGCGGAGCTTGTCCCCGATCTTCATACACCCACCCCTTCCGAGTTTAAGATTACTGAACTTTCAAGCGAAATATATTAAACCATCTTTCAAGTCCCCTGTCAATATGATAGGGGCGCTGCGCGCGTTAAATGTATGTGATAAAATCATAGGTATTGAAGTTTAGTATAATTAAACCGCAAAACAGTGGACAGGCCTGGGAGGAGAGTGTATAATAAAGGCAACAGGGAATAGGGAACAGGCAATAGGGATAATGGCTGCCGCACGGAAGCCGCTGACATTAATCCTCAATTTTCAATTATCAATTCTCCATTCAAAAGAGGTGTTTTGATGTCTGTGTTGACGCGGTTTTTGACCCCGCAGCCCGCGCTGCCCCGCGAACGGCAGATGTTCACCGGCGCGGCGCTGAAGGCGATGATCGTGCCGCTGGTGATCGAACAGCTGCTGCAGCTGGTGGTGGGCATCGCGGACACGATGATGGTCAGCTATGCCGGCGAGGCCACGGTTTCCGGCGTGTCGCTGGACACGATGATCTACACGATCTTCATCTACCTGTTCACCGCGGTGGCCACCGGCGGCGCGGTGATCGTGTCCCAGTACCTGGGGCGGCAGGACCGGGACAACGCCAACCTGGCCGCGGCCCAGGGCTATATGATCTCCGGCCTCCTGTCGGTGGCCTGCCTGGTGCTGACGCTGCTGTTCGGCAACTGGGTGCTGGCCCGGCTGTACGCCCATGTGGACGGCGAGGTCATGGACGCCTGCCGGGTGTACCTGCGCATCGTGGCGCTGTCGTTCCCGGCCAACGCCATCTACAACGCCGGGGCGGCGCTGTACCGCTCCATGGGCAAGACCAAGACCACAATGGTGGTCTCCGGCATCATGAACCTGTTGAACGTGGTCGGCAACGCCATCGGCGTGTTCGTGCTGAAGGCCGGCGCGGCGGGCGTGGCCTGGCCCACCACGATCTCCTGGTGGTTCGCCGCCGTGGCCATGACCGTGCTGTGCATGAACGCGAAGAACGATGTGTACCTCATTCCCCGGCTGGCGCTGCGTCCCCGGAAGGAGATGTCGGGCCGGATCCTGCATATCGCCGTGCCCAACGCCGCCGAGCAGGTGCTGTTCCAGCTGGCCAAGGTGGTGCTGGGCAGCCTGATCGCCACCTTCGGCACCTCCCAGATTGCCGCCAACGGCATCGGGCAGACGCTATGGTCCCTGGCCGCCTGCATGGGTACCTCCATGAACCCGGTGTTCATCACCGTGATCGGGCGTTGCATGGGCGCGGGGGACAGGGACGCCGCGGACTGGTACATGCGCAAGCTCACCCGGCTGTCGCTGCTGCTGGCCAGCGCGTGGTGCGCGATGGTCACGCTGTTGGTGCCGCTGATACTGCCGCTGTACGCCATCACAGAGCAGACCCGCCACTACATCTGGGTAATCGTGATCATCCACAACATCTTCGCCGGGCTGGTGCAGCCCTTCGCCATGCCGCTGTCCTCCGGCCTGCGGGCCGCCGGCGACGTGCAGTTCAGCCTTTGGTCGTCGCTGCTGTGCACGGTGGTGGTGCGCACCGCGCTGTCCTTCGTGCTGGGCCTGTGGCTCGGCATGGGCATCGTGGGCATCGCCTGGGCCATGGTGCTGGATTGGTGCCTGAAGGCCGTGCTGGACGTGATAAGATACAAGGGCGGCAAGTGGAAGGAGAAGAAAGTGATTTAGGGAACAGGGAGTAGGGAATAGGGAGTAGGGAATAGGGAACAGGAATGGTGGCTGCCGCGTTCCTGTAGGGGCGGCGATGCGCCGCCCGCCCGTTCGTACGATACAAAGGAGGTCATCCCATGCTGGTGATCGGGGCGGTTTTCGTGGATGTGAAGGGCTTTGCCCGTGAAAAGTACCTGCCGCTGGAGCGGAACGTGGGCGACGTGCAGGTGACGGCGGGCGGTGTGTGCCGCAACGTGGCGGAAAACCTGGTGAAGCTGGGCGTGCCGGCGCAGTTCGTCAGCATGGTGGACGACAACCCCATGGGCCGCCAGGCTCGGGAAGGCCTGGCGGCGCTGGGCGTGGACGTGACCCACGTGCAGGCCGCGCCGAACGGCATGGGCATGTGGCTGGCGATACTGGACGAGAGCGGCAACCTGGCCGGTTCGATCTCGCGCCAGCCCAATTTCGACGCGCTGGAGGCCTACCTGATCCAGAACGGCGACGCCATCATGGCCAGCGCCGACGGCGTGGTGCTGGAATTCGATACCAGCGCGACCATCTCCGCCCGGGTGATGGCGCTGGCGAAGAAGCACAATAAGCCGGTGTATTCCATCGTGGGCAACATGGGCGTGATATTGAAGCACCCGGAGTACCTGCACGACGTGGCCTGCTTCATCTGCAACGAGATGGAGGCCGGCCGCCTGTTCCGCGAGGACCTGACCCACCTGGGTCCGGAGGAGATGCTGGAGGCGCTGAAGCGGGGATCCGCCGTGGCGGGCATCCCCGCGATGGTGGCCACCATGGGGCCCCACGGCGCGGTGTACGTGGACAACCGCACTGGCGAGTTCGGCTACTGCCCGCCCATGGATGTGCCCGTGGCGGATACCACCGGCGCGGGCGACGCATTCTTCTCCGCTGCCGTGGCCGCGCTGATGAAGGGCGCGCCCCTGTCCCAGGCCGTGCGCGAGGGCACCGAGCTCGCCGCGAAGACCCTGCAGGTGCAGGGCAGCTGCGCGGAGTGAAAATGGATAACAGATGATTTCGGCGCAAATCCCCGCGGGGATTTGCGCCGAAAAACGCTTTGCGCTACGCCTCCAGAAACGCCCTGTATCCCTTGTAAGCCTCCCACAGGTCGGCCTTGGAGATCAGCTCCCAGGGGGCGTGCATGGAGAGCACCGGCACGCCGCAGTCGATCACGTTCATGGCGTACTTGGCGCACAGCCAGGCGATGGTGCCGCCGCCGCCGGCGTCCACCTTGCCCAGCTCGCTGGTCTGCCAGCACACGTCGGCGTCGTCCATCACCCGGCGCACCAGGGCCATGAATTCGGCGTTGGCGTCGCTGGCCCCGCTCTTGCCGCGGGAGCCGGTGTACTTGTTGAAGCACACGCCCCGGCCCAGCATGGCGGCGTTGCGCTTGTCGAATACGGAGGCATAGGTGGGGTCGAAGCCCGCGCTGACGTCGCTGGACAGCATTTTGCTGTTCTGCAGCGCCCGGCGCACGGACAGCTCCCATTCGCAGCCCAGCAGCGCGGCCAGCTCGGCCACGGTGTTTTCGAAGAAGTGGGAGTTCATGCCGGAGGCGCCCATGCTGCCGATCTCCTCCTTGTCGGCCAGCACCGCGCACAGCGTGCGGCGGGGCACGCCTTCATAGTCGCACACGGCCATCAGGCTGGGATAGGCGCACACCCGGTCGTCGTGGCCGTAGCCCAGTATCATGCTGCGGTCCAGGCCCGCGTCCCTGGCCCTGCCCGCGGGTACTGCCTCCAGCTCGGCGGAGATGAAATCCTCCTCCTCCACGCCCCAATCCCGCTTCAGCACGGTCAGCACGGCCTTCTTTACCGGGCCCTTCTCGCAGTTCGCTTCGGGCTGGCTGCCGATCAGCAGGTTCAACGCCTCGCCCTCCACGAACTTGGAGGCGGTCTTGTTCATCTGCTCCTGGGCCAGGTGGGGCAGCAGATCCGTGATGCACAGCACCGGGTCGTCCTCGCTCTCGCCGATGCTGACCTCCACACGGTCGCCGTCCCGCTTCACCACCACGCCATGAAGCGCTAGGGGCAGCGCCAGCCACTGGTACTTCTTGATGCCGCCATAGTAGTGGGTGTCCAGGTAGGCCAGCGATTCATCCTCGAACAGCGGGTTCTGCTTGATGTCCAGCCGCGGGGAATCGATGTGCGCCCCCAGTATGTTCATGCCCTCCTCGATGCTCTCCGAGCCGATCACGAAGGCCATGAAGCTCTTGTTCATCCACTTGCGGTACACCCGGTCGCCCGGGCCCAGGGGCTCGCCGGACTGGATCAGCGCGTCCAGGTTGCGAAAGCCCGCCGCCCGGCAGATGTGTTCCGCCTCGCTGGCGGCCTCCCGCTCGGTCTTGGCGTTGTCCAGGAACGAGCGATAGGCGTCGGAAAAGGCGTTCAGCCGCGCCCGCTCCTCGGCGGAATAGTGCTCCCATGCGTTTTGCCTGTACATAATCCCGTCTCCTTTATTCAAATATTCATATCCTCGGTGTGGCTCTTGAGCCACTTCTTCCAGACCTCATAGTCGGGCAACTGCCGCTCTACCAGCTGCCAGAACCGGGGGGAGTGGTTGAACTCGTACAGGTGGCACAGCTCGTGCACCACCACGTAGTCCAGCGCCTGGGGCGGGGCCATGATCAGCTTCCAGTTGAAGTTCACGTTGCCCTTCTGCGAGCAGCTGCCCCAGCGGCTCTTCTGGTCGCGAATGGCGATGCGACCCGGCGCGCGGCCGACGCGGGGAATGTAGTGGTCCCGTCCTCCGGGTCCGGCAGGGTCAGTATGTATTCGCCCTCCGATATCCTGCCCGTGCGCCGCTGACCCTGCCTCAGCCGCAGTATGTGCCGCCGGCCCTCGATCAGTATCGCGCTGCCGTCGGTGATCCGATGGGCCAGCCGGTGCGCCTCCAGCCGCTGGTCCACCTCGCGCTGCATCCGGGTCAGCTCCTCCGCCCGCTCGCGCACCATCCGGTCGATCTCCCGCAGGGACATATACTTCGGCGCGTACACCCGAATGCCCGCCTCCGGCAGCGCCTGGAACAGCACGTCCCGCCGGACCGCCTGGATCAGGGTGTAGGTCACTCGCTGGTTACCGGAGATGATCGTGCGCTTCATGGGGAACCTCCGTTTTGAGAGTGGAGTGTGGAGAGTGGAGTGTGGAGTGTGGAGTGTGGAGTGGTGTGGAGATGTGGTTCAAATCCCTTCGGGATTTGTTTGGATTATCACCGGAGCAGACTGAAAGGTCTTCGCGCCTGTTGAATAAAAAGAAATCCGAAGGATTTCCACCAAAACTCCACACTCCACACTCCACACTCCACACTTCTTTACCAAACCTGCTTCGACTGCCGCTGCATGATCGCGCCGGGGTACAGCTCCGGCGCCTCCATGATCCTGAACAGGCCGCGGATGGCGCAGCCCTCGGGGGCGTCGGCCACGCGGCAGGGCACGCCCAGGGCCTGGCCGATGCGGCGGTCCAGCTCGGCCATCACCGCGCCGCCGCCGGTCAGCACGGCCCCGGCGTCGTTCAGGTCGGCGGCCAGCTCCTCCGGCGCGTTGTTGGCCACCGAGGTGGCCAGCCGCGCGATCTCGGCCACCACGTCCTCGCAGGCGTCCAGCACCGGGCGGGTTTCCACATCAAAATGGACGGGCATCCGCTGGGTAAGGCTGACGCCGGTGGCGTGCATGATGATGTCGTGGGGGGCCTGGTCGGGCATGGCGCTGCCCAGGGTATTCTTGATCTCCTCGGACACGGCCTCGCCCACGCGATAGCCGAACTCGCTGCGCAATATGCGGCGGATGCGCTCGTCCACCCGGTTCATGCCGTAGGGCAGGTGGCCGAAGGCGGCCACGCGGCCGAAGGTGAACAGCGTGGCGGTGATCTTGCCCGCGCCGATGTCGATTACCAGCTTGGCCTCCGGGCTGTTCAGGTCCAGCCCCGCGCCGACGGCCGACGCCGCGTCCGATCGCACCAGCGCCGCCTCCGCCGCGCCGGCATCGATGGCCGCGGTCAGCATGGCCTCCCGCTGCACGGGCCGGGCGAAGGGCGCGCAGGTGATCATCGCGCCGAAGCGCCGGCGGGCGTTCACGTCCTCGGCCCGCCGGAACAGCCATTGCAGCAGGCTGGCCGCGTACAGGTTGTTCTCCAGCACGCCGTCCCGCAGCGGGTGCACCACTGAAACGCCCTCGCAGGCGCGGCCCACCAGGCGCTGGGCGATGTCCCCCGCGCAGATGGGCACCCGGTTGCCCTCCCGGAACGCCAGCGTCGCCGGCACGCTGAGCGCCGGACCGCCCTTCAGCGTGGCCATCCGCGCGCTCTGGGTGCCAAGATCTATGCCGATATCCCAACGCATGTAAACCACCTCTGTCATCAATGGAGAATTGAGAATGGCGGTGCAATTCTGACGGATTTGTTGGAATGATCATCAATGCATTCCAAATTCTCCATTCTCCATTTTCGATTCTCAATTATACCATACTCCCGCGCTTCATGTAAAGAATTTCCCGCTCTGAACCATCATACACTGCCACGAGGGGGGATGGGCATGCAGAAGGCCTGCGGAACGACGGCAGAGCAATCGCACAGCGTGACGCTGACCGACCGGAAGAGGCTGAGCCTGACCGGCGTGCAGGACGTGGATTGCTTCAACGAGCAGATCGTGGTGCTGCGCACGCCGCTGGGCACGCTGACCGTGGCGGGGGCGGGGCTGAATATTTCCCAGCTGAGCCTGGAAAACGGACGGGTGGAGATTGATGGCGAGGTTGACGCCATGGAATACACCGGCGCGAAGAAGTCCGGCGGGCTGTGGGGCCGCCTGTTCCGCTGATGCTGTACGCCACAGCGGGCCAGGGCTGGGTGTTCGTGTGGATGGCGGCGGCGGGGGCGCTGATCGCGGCCTGGTACGGCGTCCTGGCGGGGCTCCGGCGGCTGCTGGCCGCGGGACTCTGGCTGTCCCTGGCGGCGGACGTCGCCTTCGGCGCGGGGGCGGCGGGGATCTTCTGCGCGGCGCTGGTCGCCGCCAACTACGGGCGGGTGGAGCTGTACGCGGTGCTGGCCGCCGCGCTGGGCTTCGCGCTGTTCGCCGGGGCCGCCTTCGATTCCGCAAGAAGGGCCGCCGCGGCCATCGTCCGGCGGCTTCGTCGCATTTTTGTCAAGATTCGCGGTTTTCGTTGGATTAAAGTCATATTCAGATGACAGGAAACGGGCGGACTATGTCGAAAATACTTCGAATATGGAGTTATGACTGCGTGAAGCGCTGGCAGGACCGGGCGGCATGGCTGGCCCGGGCGGCGGCCGGGAGCTTCGCGATTACGAAAGCGGAGGTGAGGCGCGTCATGCGTCGCAGGGTAAAGCCCAGGTTCTGGCTGATCATGATCGCCCTGACGCTGATCGTGTTCGCGACCAGCTTCGCCGTGATGAACAGGCGCTATGCCCAGGGCGAGCAGCGCCTGAAGAAGGCCCAGGCGGAGCGGGACGAGCTGATCCTCCAGGTCAGCGCCCTGTCGGAAAAGCTGGCCTTCGCCCAGACCGATGATTATGTGATCCGCACCGCCCGGGACGAGCTTGGCATGATCATGCCCGGCGAGGTGCGCTATGTGAACGGCGCGCGGTGATCCATCGCCCTCAAGCCTGCGCTTGAGGGCGATGTTTTAGAGTGGAGATACAGAATGCCGCGTATAGACAGCAGCGGAAATACGACCCGTATTTCCCGCGAAGGTATGCCGGCCCCAGGCTGTCTTCAACTCCACTCTCCACGCTTCACGCTCCACTCTCAAATGAAGGAGGCTACATCATGTCCAATGAAATTTTCGCCTTCATCGGCACGGGCAACATGGGCGGGGCGCTGGCCCGGGCGGCGCGGCAGGCGGTGCCGGGGCAGAATATACTGCTGGCGAACCGCACCCGGGAAAAGGCCGAAAGGCTGGCGGCCGAGCTGGACGCCGTGGCCGTGGAAAACCACGAGGCCGCGGCCCGGGGCGACTTCCTGTTCCTGGGCGTGAAGCCCCAGATGATGCAGGGCATGCTGTCCGGCATCCAGGACACGCTGAGCCACCGGGAAAAGCCTTGCGTGCTGGTGACGATGGCGGCGGGGCTGTCCATCGAAAGGATCCGCAGGCTGGCGGGGGTGCACTGGCCGGTGATCCGGGTGATGCCGAACCTGCCGGTGGCCGTGGGCAAGGGCGTGATGCTGTGCGCCGCGGACGGCGTGGACGAGAGGACCCTCGCCGCGTTCAGGGCCGCCATGGCCGGCGCGGGGCTGGTGGCCTTTGTGCCGGAGGGCCAGATCGACGCGGGCAGCGCGGTGTCCGGCTGCGGGCCGGCCTTCGCGGCCATGCTGATCGAGGGGCTGGCCGACGGCGGCGTGGCCTGCGGGCTGCCCCGGGCGCAGGCCCAGAGCCTCGCGGCGCAGATGCTGCTGGGCACGGCGGCCATGCTGATGGAAAATGGCATGCATCCCGGCGCGCTGAAGGACGCCGTGTGCAGCCCCGGCGGCAGCACGATCCAGGGCGTTCGGGCGCTGGAGGACCGGGGCTTCAGGAGCGCCGCGATGGAGGCGGTCATCGCCGCCTATGACAAGACGCTGGCGCTGGGCAAGTGATGAACGCACAGCAAAGCGGGAACTGGACGCTGCTGCTGGCGCTGCTGATCGCGGCGGCGGTGGGGGCGGCGGTGTGCGCGCTGCTGCTGGCCCATCGCTCTGAAAAGCGGCAGGCCCGCCTCGCCGCGCGGCTGCGGCGGGACGCCGAGCAGCAGGCCGGGGCCGTGGCCCGCATGGGCGAGGGGCTGGATTCCGCCCTCCGGCAGATCGAGGCCATGTCCGGCGCGATGGAGGCCCGGCAGGACCGCATGCGTCGCACGCTGGACGAGCGCATGGCGCTGATGAACGCCAGCAACGAGCGCCGCCTGGAGCAGATGCAGGAGCTGGTGTCCGGCAAGCTGGACGGTCGGCTGACCGAATCCTTCGGCGCGGTGAACGACCAGCTGGCCAATGTGCACCGGGGCCTGGGGGAGATGCGTGAGCTGGCCCTGGGCGTCACCGACCTGCGCAAGATGCTGGGCGGCGTGAAGACCCGGGGCGTCTGGGGCGAGGTACAGCTGCGCGCGCTGCTGGAGCAGCTGTTCGCGCCGGGCCAGGTGGTGGAAAACGCGGCCATACCGGCCCTGTCCCAGAACCGGGTGGAGTTTGCGCTGCGCATGCCCACCGCCGGGGAGGCCGAGCCGCTGCTGCCCATCGATTCCAAGTTCCCCCAGGAGGATTACCTGCGCCTGGTGGAGGCCGCCGACGGCGGCGACGCCGAGGCCGTGCGCCGCTGCGCCGCGCAGCTGGAGCGCGCGGTGCTGGAGCAGGCCCGCCGCATCCACGACAAGTACGTCCAGCCGCCCCAGACCACCGATTTCGCGGTGATGTTCCTGCCCACCGAGAGCCTGTATGCCGAGGTCGCCCGCCGGGACGGCCTGATCCAGCGGGTGCAGGAGAGGTTCCGCGTGCTGATCGCCGGCCCCGCCACGCTGTGCGCGCTGCTGACCAGCATACAGATGGGCCTGCGCACCTGTACCCTGGAAAAGCGCAGCGGCGAGGTGCTGGACATGCTGTCCGGCATGAAGCAGGACTTCGCCCGCTTCGATGAATCCATACAGCGCATGCGCCAGCGCCTCGCCCAGGCGGAAAGCGAGCTGGATACGCTGGAGGGAAGGGCCAGGAAGGTGGTCAAGGCGATCGAGAAGGTGGAATAAGGCAATAGGGAATAGGGAACAGGCAACAGGAATAGTGGCTGCCGCGTGTCCCCGCAGGGGAGATTTCCAATCGTTCGCCTGATGCCGATACATAAAAAGATCCTTCGCTCCGCTCAGGGTGACAAACTCGCATCGTTGTCATCCTGAACGCAGCGAAGGATCTTTGTCAATTGATCAAACCCCGCGCTCAATCCGCGTACGGTATATACTCAAAGCATTCGCTCTCCGGCACGCCGTCCACCAGCCAGCCCCAGCTTTCGTAGTTCCGGGACAGGCTCAGCACGCCCCGCGTGCCGTCCATGGTCATGAACCAGGCGCGGCTGTCCTTGTCGGTGGCGTACACCAGTATGCGGTCGCCCTTTTGCAGTATGCCGGAGGCGCTGCCGCCGGCCCCGGCGTAGGCGATGGGCGTGGATACGGTCAGCGCGCGGTACTGCCACAGCTCGTCGATCTCCGCCGGGTCGCTGACCTTCAGCTCCCACAGGCCGTTGTCGCAGAACTCGAACCGCTCGTAGGGCGTCAGCTTCACCATGCGGGTGGCCATCCATGTGCCCAGCATGTCCTGGCTGCCCTCCAGGACCACCAGGTTGCCGGTGATGCCGGTGATCAGGCCGTAGCCCCACTTGTGGTAGCCGTCGCCGTTGTCGCCCCTGCCGCAGTCGGGGAACAGCACCTCGTGCAGCTCACCGCCCGAGTAATGCAAACAGTAGGTGATGTAGTCGTCAGACATGGCGTCGCCGGTAAGCAGTGCCTCCAGCGCGCCGTCGCCGTCCAGGTCCAGTATGTAAACGGTGCCGAAGGACTGGATGTCGGTCTTGAATGCGATCGGTTCGCCTCCGGCGGGCTGTACCGTCAGGGTCAGGTATGCGGTGTATTCATCCTCCGGGACCATGGCCCAGCTGATTTTCTCGGACGCGCCGTCGCCGTCCAGGTCGGCCGCTGCCGTGATGCCCTCGGGCAGCGTGGTGCCGCTGAGGGGCGCGGCCTCCTCCGCCTGCGCGGACAGGGCCGCGAGCATTGCGAACGCCAGTATCAGGGCCAGTATGCGCTTCATATTTGCTTCCTCCTCGAATCGTGCTGATCCTTGGACGGGGAAGTCCGGCGGCGGGTTCCGCTATTCCACCGGCTTGAATGTGAAATTCGTGCGCAGGCCAAACACCAGCAGCATCACCAGCAGCCCCACCACCATCGCCGCCAGCATGGCGTAGCGGGCGGTGTTCAGGCTCCTGCGCCAGGCGCGCTCCAGGTACCGGGGCAGCAGCATCGCCAGCAGCACCGCCACCACGATGCCGTAGGTGGCCAGCTCCTGCCCGAATATGAACAGCGAGCCGATGGCCGCGAAGCCCACTGCCGCGCCGCCGATGATCTGCCAGCGCTTCCACTGGGCGGGGGTCAGCTTGTCGATGCGCTTTTCCCATTCGCTGGGGATGTACTCGCCGTCGTCGTCATCGTCGTCGACGGCTTCCTCCGCGGTCGGCGCGGGCTTCGGCGCGTCGATCACGTCGTCCACATAGGGCACGAAGCGCGGCCGCGCGGGCTGTCCCTCCGATTCCTGCGCCGGCGCTTCGCCCGCCTCCCGCCGCAGCGCCGCCGCGGCCTCGGCCTCCAGGCGCGCGATCTCCTCCGCGGTGGGCACGCGCTTGTTGTTCTGCTCGTCCATGGGAAACCCTCCAATGCTTTTCTGCCCTGATTGTACCATCTTGACCGATACTTTTCAAGGGTTTATAATCAGTTCACAGGCGCATGCCATACTATCTGTGAAATCCCATCGACGGAGGCGCGGCCATGTTTCATATTCTGGTGGTGGAGGACAATGCCAATACCCGCAAGCTGATGGAGGCGGTGCTTTCCCAGCACGGCTACCAGCCCATACTGGCCAAAGACGGCGTGGAGGCCCTGGAGGTGCTGGACCGCAAGCACGTGGACCTGATCGTGCTGGACATCATGATGCCCCGCATGGACGGCTATGAGTTCACCCGCACGCTGCGCGAATCGGGCTGCGAGCTGCCGATATTGATGGTCACCGCCAAGGAGAAGCCCGCCGACAAGCACAAGGGCTTTATCATCGGCACCGACGACTACATGGTCAAGCCCGTGGACGAGGAGGAGATGATCCTGCGCATCGCCGCGCTGCTGCGGCGCTCGCGGATCGTGAACGAGCACCGGCTGACGGTGGGGGAGACCACGCTGGACTACGACGCCCTGTCCGTGACCACGCCGGCGGGCGAGCGCACCCTGCCGAAGAAGGAGTTCATGCTGCTGTTCAAGCTGCTGTCCTATCCCAACAAGATATTCACCCGCCGCCAGCTGATGGACGAGATCTGGGACATGGATTCCGAGACCGACGAGCGCACGGTGGATGTGCACATCAACCGCCTGCGCGACCACTTCCGGGAGAGCCCGGATTTTGAGATCGTCACCGTGCGTGGGCTGGGCTACAAGGCGGTGAGGAAGGATTGAAAAATCCCTTCAAACGTCCCCCGGCAGGGGAGGAGAGCCGCCTGCCCGCCCGGCGGGAGGAGGTGCCCTGGTACCGCCGCAGGCCGGAATCGCTGTACATGACGCTGTGGACCTTCCTGTTCAGCGTGATCGTGGCCGCGGGCGTGATGGCGGCGGCGGCCTACGGCTTCCTGGTGTTCTTCGGGCTGCTGGTGAACCCGCTCTTCCGCACGCTGGCCATGCCGACGCTGCTGATGGTGTTCATACTCACGCTGGCGGCGGGCATGGGCCGCAGCAAGCTCAGGCCCATGAACGACCTGGTGCACGCCATGCACGCCGTGTCCCAGGGCGATTTTTCCGTGCGCGTGGATGCCGAGGACGTACCCGGCGACATGGGCGAGCTGGCCTGCAGCTTCAACGACATGGCCGCCGAGCTGGGCAGCCTGGAGCTGTTCCGGAAGGACTTCATCAACAACTTCAGCCATGAGTTCAAGACGCCCATCGTGTCCATCCGCGGCTTTGCCAAGCAGCTGGAGCGGGACGATCTGACCGACGAACAGCGCCGGGAATATCTGGATATCATCGTCACCGAATCGGACCGGCTTGCCAACATGGCCAGCAACGTGCTGCTGCTTTCCAAGCTGGAGAACCAGACCATCGTCACCGACAAGACGGATTACCGCCTGGACGAGCAGCTGCGCCGCTGCGTGCTGCTGCTGGAAAAGCAGTGGGGCGAAAAGGACCTGGACCTGGACGTGGAGCTGGAGGAGATCACCTGGCGCGGCAACGAGGAGATGCTCAACCACGTTTGGGTGAACCTTTTGAACAACGCGGTGAAGTTCTCGCCCAGGGGCGGCACGCTGACCGTGCGCCTTTCGCGCCAGGGCGACCAGGCCGTGTGCACCGTGCGCGACGCCGGCCCCGGCATGGACGAGGCCGCCCGCCGCCGCGTGTTTGAAAAGTTCTATCAGGGCGACACCGCCCACGCCACCGAGGGCAACGGCCTGGGCCTGGCCCTGGTCAAGCGCATCGTGGACCTGTGCGAGGGCAGCGTGGAGGTGGACAGCGCCCCCGGCCATGGCTCCGCTTTTACCGTGCGGCTGCCGCTGAATTGATTTTCTCCCCGCGATTTTTCCGATAAAAACCCTTGACAACCGCCCCGCAAGGTGCTATAATAGCTTTCGTCGTCAAGACAGAAAGCAAAACATGGTCGCATGGCTCAGTTGGTAGAGCACATCGTTCACATCGATGGGGTCACAGGTTCGAGTCCTGTTGCGACCACCAAAGCAGAGCCACCCCGAAGCGGGTGGTTCTGCTTTGGTAGATGAATCGGGATTTGACCATGTGAACCCGGAGATGTGAAACATCGATGGGGCGCCGGAGCCGAGCGCCCGCAGTGCGGGAAGCAGCGAGGCGGAGGCGTACTGAGCAAGGGAGCGTCGCAAGCGGCAGCGCCGCGAGGCGACCATTGCGAAGTTGACCGAGCGCAGCGAGACCACAGGTTCGAGTCCTCTTGCGACCACCAGAGAGCCGAACCGAAAGGTTCGGCTCGTTTCGCATTTTGAAAAGATGAACACAGAGAACCGTCCCAACGGCATTGAGATAGCACAAACGGAGAGAGGGAAGCAAGCGTAGATGGAGTGATAGAAAGAGAAACAACGGGCGGGATGGGAAAAGG